>NZ_JBHUUW010000004.1:0-219950 GCF_042670825.1 Streptomyces sp. NPDC057137
GGCAGCGCCGGGGACAGAGATGTCGCGGGGACCGCCGCACCCCCGTTTCCGGAGGGCGGGACGACGGCGGTCCCCGCGAGGGACTCGGGCCGGGTCAGTACCGGCACCGTGTCCAAGTGGCGTCCATGGGTCCGGGAGCCGCTCCGGAGATCACTGACGCCGACAACAACTACTGTGGCCGAGCCGTGTTAAGTGCGTGCTGCGCGTAGATGTCGCGCTGGTACCACTTTCACGAAGCCCGGCACCGGGCCCGACCCGCCCCGCACCGGCCCTACTTGACGGCGTCCTTCGCGTCCTTCGCGAGGAACGCGAGCAGGTCCTGACGGCTCACCACACCCGTCGGCTTCCCCTCCACCAGCACGATCGCCGCCGTGGTGTTGTCGCCACTCAGCGCCGCCATCAGGTCGGCCACCGGCTCGCCCGAGCCGACCTGCGGCAGCGGGCCCGACATGTGCTTCTCCAGCGGATCGCCGAGCGAGGCGCGCCGTGCGAAGAGCGCGTCGAGCAGTTCGCGCTCCACGACGGAGCCGATCACCTCGGCCGCCATGACGTCCGGGTGGCCTGCGCCGGGCTTCACGATCGGCATCTGCGAGACGCCGTACTCGCGCAGCACCTCGATCGCCTCGCCGACCGTCTCCTCGGGGTGCATATGGACGAGCGAGGGAAGGGCGCCGCCCTCCTTGTACCGCAGGACGTCACCGACCCGGGGGGTGTCGCCGCCGTGGTCCAGGAAGCCGTAGTCGTTCATCCACTCGTCGTTGAAGATCTTGCTGAGGTAGCCCCGGCCGCTGTCGGGCAGCAGCACCACGACCACGTCGTCCGGGCCCAGCCGCTCGGCGACCCGCAGCGCCGCCACGACCGCCATGCCGCAGGAGCCGCCGACCAGCAGGCCCTCCTCCTTGGCGAGGCGCCGCGTCATCTGGAAGGAGTCCTTGTCGGACACGGCGACGATCTCGTCGGTGACGGCCGGGTCGTACGCGCTCGGCCAGAAGTCCTCGCCGACGCCCTCGACCAGATACGGGCGGCCCGAGCCGCCGGAGTAGACCGAGCCCTCGGGGTCGGCGCCGACGACCTGGACCCGCCCCTCGCTGACCTCCTTCAGATACCGGCCGGTGCCGGTGATCGTGCCGCCCGTGCCGATGCCGGTGACGAAGTGGGTGATCCGCCCGTCCGTCTGGTCCCACAGCTCGGGACCGGTGGTCTCGTAGTGCGAGCGCGGGTTGTTCGGGTTGCTGTACTGGTCCGGCTTCCAGGCGCCCGGCGTCTCGTTCACCAGCCGGTCGGAGACGTTGTAGTACGAGTCCGGGTGGTCGGGGTCGACCGCCGTGGGGCAGACGACGACGTCCGCGCCGTACGCCCGCAGCACATTGATCTTGTCCGTGGAGACCTTGTCGGGGCACACGAAAATGCAGTGGTAGCCCTTCTGCTGGGCCACGATCGCCAGCCCGACGCCGGTGTTGCCGCTCGTCGGTTCGACGATCGTGCCGCCGGGCTTGAGCTCGCCGCTCTCCTCCGCCGCCTCGATCATGCGCAGGGCGATCCGGTCCTTCACCGAACCGCCGGGATTGAAGTATTCGACCTTGGCCAGGACGGTCGCCTGAATGCCCGAGGTCACATTGCCCAGCTTCAGCAGCGGGGTATTGCCAACCAGACTGATCATCGAGTCGTGGAATTGCACCGTTGTCTCCGGGGTCTCCGTGATGGTCCGGCCAGCGTATGCGTACGCGGAAGAGATTGGGCCACGCCCGTTACGGGGCAATTACCTCTTGCTGGTCTTATTGCAGTGTGTGAACCGCTACAGCGTGTGTACGGCTAGAGGGAGGTGACCCGGACTGTGTCGAGAGCGAGGGTGGCACGGCGGATCGCGGCGGGCGCCGCCTACGGCGGGGGGAGCGTCGGTCTGATCGGAGCGGCCGGAGTGGGGCTCGTCCTGGCCGAGGTCCAGCTGGCGAAACGGTCGGTCGGCGGCGGTACGGCGCCGATCCCGCCCCGGGGCAACGGCTGGTACGGGCTGGCGTACGGCCACACGGACCCCGTCCGGATGGGCATGCTCGGCGACTCCACGGCGGCCGGCCAGGGCGTCCGGCGGGCGGGTCAGACACCGGGGGCGCTGCTCGCCTCGGGCCTGGCGGCGGTGGCGGAGCGCCCGGTGGATCTGCGGAACGTGGCACAGCCGGGGGCCCAGTCGGACGATCTGGAGCGCCAGGTGACGCTGCTGCTCTCGGACGCTTTCCGGACCCCGGACGTCTGCGTGATCATGATCGGCGCGAACGACGTCACGCACCGGATGTCGGCCACGGCCTCGGTCCGGTATCTCGGTACGGCCGTACGGCGGCTGCGGACGGCGGGCGCGGAGGTCGTCGTCGGCACCTGTCCGGACCTGGGGACGATCGAGCCGGTGTACCAGCCGCTGCGCTGGCTGGCCCGCCGGGTGAGCAGGCAGCTGGCGGCGGCCCAGACGATCGTGGCGGTCGAGCAGGGCAGCCGTACGGTCTCGCTCGGCGATCTGCTGGGACCGGAGTTCGAGGCGAACCCCCGCGAGATGTTCGGCGCCGACAACTACCACCCCTCGGCCGAGGGGTACGCGACGGCCGCGATGGCCGTCCTGCCGACGCTCTGCGCGGTACTCGGCCTGTGGCCGGAGACGGACCACCTGGACTCCTCGCGCGACGAGGACATGCTGACGGTGGCGAAGGCGGCATCGGCGGCGGCGGCCGAGGCGGGCACGGAGGTCACGGGCGCGCGGGCGCCGTGGGCCCTGCTCAAGCACCGCAGGCGCCGGCGTCTGCCGGCGCCGGAGCCCAGCCAGACGGAGCCGGCCGCGCCGCCGTCCCCGCCGCCTCCCAAGGAGGGGGCCAACCGCAGGTGACGCGGGGCCGCGCCGCGACCGGACCGCCCCTGGCGACCCGCGCGGCTCGTGGGCCATGGTGGCGAACCGGCCACCGGAGGTTGCTGAGCGCTTGCTTAGCAGCTTTCGGCGTGGCACGCTGCGGCCCTCGTCACACGTCCGGCCCGGTGACCCGGGCCGTACGTGCGGGTAACTTCGCAAGACGGCACTTCCGCCGTACCGCACCCGCCCCTCTGGAGCCGTGATGCCCGAAGCCGTGATCGTCTCTGCCGCCCGCTCCCCCATCGGCCGGGCCTTCAAGGGCTCCCTGAAGGAGCTGCGGCCGGACGACCTGACCGCCACCATCATTCAGGCCGCGCTCGCCAAGGTCCCCGAGCTGGATCCGCGCGACATCGACGACCTGATGCTCGGCTGCGGCCTCCCCGGCGGCGAGCAGGGCCACAACCTGGGCCGGATCGTCGCCGTACAGATGGGGATGGACCATCTCCCCGGCTGCACCATCACCCGTTACTGTTCGTCCTCGCTCCAGACCTCCCGCATGGCGATGCACGCCATCAAGGCGGGCGAGGGCGACGTCTTCATCTCGGCCGGTGTCGAGATGGTGTCCCGCTCCGTCAACGGCTCCAGCGACGGCATGCCCGGCACCCACAACCCGGTCTTCGCCGACGCCGAGGCCCGTACGGCCACCGTCGCGGCCTCCGAGGGCGCCGACTGGCACGACCCCCGCCAGGACGGTCTGCTCCCCGACGCGTACATCGCGATGGGCCAGACCGCCGAGAATCTGGCCCGACTCAAGGGCATCACCCGGCACGACATGGACGAGTTCGGCGTGCGGTCGCAGAATCTCGCCGAGGAAGCCATCAAGAACGGCTTCTGGGAGCGCGAGATCACCCCCGTCACGACGCCCGACGGCACCGTGGTCGCCAAGGACGACGGCCCCCGCGCCGGCGTCACCCTGGAGGGCACGCAGGGCCTCAAGCCCGTCTTCCGCCCCGACGGACTGGTCACGGCCGGCAACTGCTGCCCGCTCAACGACGGCGCCGCCGCGCTCGTGATCATGTCGGACACCAAGGCACGCGAGCTGGGCCTGACCCCGCTGGCCCGGATCGTCTCCACCGGCGTCACGGGCCTCTCGCCGGAGATCATGGGGTACGGCCCGGTCGAGGCCAGCAAGCAGGCACTGCGCCGCGCGGGCCTGGGCATCGGCGACATCGACCTGGTGGAGATCAACGAGGCGTTCGCCGCGCAGGTCATCCCCTCCTACCGGGACCTGGGCGTCGACCTCGACAAGCTGAACGTGAACGGCGGCGCGATCGCCGTCGGCCACCCCTTCGGCATGACGGGCGCCCGGATCACCGGCACGCTGATCAACGGGCTCCAGTTCCACGACAAGCAGTTCGGTCTGGAGACGATGTGCGTCGGCGGCGGCCAGGGCATGGCCATGGTGATCGAGCGGCTGAGCTGAGCCGGAGCGTAGGGCAGGGGCGGCTGAATCCCGCCGAGCCCCAGTCGTGACTCAATCTCCCCCAGGATGTGACCTACCGCCTGGGGGAGAACAAATTACCCTGGTCACGGCAGTGGCGGGCCGACCGTAAGGCCGAAAGACCTGTCCAATTCATGACGTAATGCACTGCCGACGTGTGCGCCCCCACGACAAGCTGATGTAGGAAGTCGGGGGACCATTGAAGACCGGGAGTAAGTCAGTGAGCGCCATGTCTATTGCCCTGCTGCTCACCACGGCCGCCGCCACGGCCGTGGGCGTCGCCGCCCTGCACGCCGCTCATGGGCTGCGGCGAGAGGTCACAGCCCTGCGCGGCGAACTGTTCCTGGCGAATCCGGCCGGCCACGCCGCCGTACCGCAGGCCCGCTCCGGCGAATCTGCGCCGGCCGCCGCCACGTCCACCGAGGACATACGGCTGGCGGTCGCCGAGGCCCTGGCCGAGGAGCGCGAGCGGGAGCTGGCCGAGGCGCGCGCCTTCTGGGCCGCGCAGGAGGCCCGCGACGCCACCGACGCACCGTCGCTGCTGGGTGGCTTCATCGGCCCCGGCGCCGAGGACGGACCCTTCTACGTGCCGCGCCAGGCCGACTTCGTGGGCCTGGAGGCGCTGGACCTCGACGCGCTCGACCGCGCCGACCGCGCCCGCCGTGCCACGGAGGACGACTACGACGACCTCGCGGAGCTGGCGGAACTCGCCGAGCTGCGGGAGAGCGGCGAGCTGGGGGACCACACCGACGCCGCGGATCTCGGGGAGTACGACGACCTGGAGAGCCTCGGGGACTACGCGGACTTCGACGGACTGCCCGCGCTGCCGGAGTTGAGCGAGGTGAGTGAGGTCAGCGAGGTCGGTGAGTTCGCCGAGGACTCCCCCGAGCTGGCCGCCGCCCGCCGCAGGCACCCCTCGCACCCCGACTTCGTCCCGGTCCGCACGCCGGTCGTCACCGACCACGAGCGCACGGTCGCGCGGCTGGAGGAGCTGGCCGACGCCCGTACCGCGCTCGCCGACGTCCGGCCCGGCCCGCTGGGCACGCTCGACGTGTACGTCTTCACGGACGGTACGACGCTCTGCATGACCCCGGGCCACCGCGAGACCGCGGAACGCCTCGCGGGCGCGCTGCGCGCCGGCGGTACGCCGTTCCTGCTGGGCGGCTCGGGTGTCTCGGGGGCGTACGCCCTCACGTTCTCGTGCGGCGCCTCCGCCGGGGCGGACGACGCCACGTACGCCGGGAACGCGGGTACGACGGGTGAGGAAGCCTCCGCCGCCGACCACATCTACATTCTCGCCGACCGGGTCATAGCCTCGCTCTAGCCACGGCCCGCTCGACCGCCCTTACGGCCTCGTCCAGTTCCGCCACGGATGGGGCCGTTCTCAATGCCTCCGCCAAGTCACCCGCCGCGACGGTGAGTTGATCGGCGACGACGAAGACGCCGACGTCCGGCATGATCCTCGGCGGTTCCCGCAGGGTGCCGTCCGGGGCTTCGACGCGCTGGGCGGTCACGGACAATTCCCTGGCCAGAGCCAGTCCTTCGGCCGCGGCCCCTCGCTGCAACCTGCTCTGCGGGGCTGCCCGCAGCCGGTCGGCGAATCGGTCCACGGCGGCGGTCAACGGCGTCGTATCAAGCACCCCGCGACCCTACGCGCCCCTCCCGGACTGTTGCCAACGGGCGAACGCTCAGGCACGGTGACGTGAAGGACCAGTACGCGCGAAGAAGCGTCCGGAGGCGCCGATGTCCGTTGTTTTCTCCGAAGAGACCCATCGCAACCTGCTGTCCCGTATCCCACACTGCACCGGCCGCGAGATCACCGACTGGCTCCGCACGGTCGACGACGGCCCCGCGCTTGTCCGTTTCGACGAGAAGGTCGCCTGGCTCCGCGGCGAGTACGACCTCGCGTACGGGCACGCCAAGGCGATCATCCACGAGTACGACCTGAGGCGGGCCGCCCGCAGACTGGGCTGACGGCGCGGGCCGAGGCCGGCCGCCGAGCCGAGACGACCGGAGGGGTCCACGGGCTGCTGCCCGTGGACCCCTCCGTCGTGTCAGCGCTGCCGCGTACGGCTGTTACCGCTAGTCGTTGCCGCTCAGGATCGAGAAGAGCCGCAGCATCTCCAAGTAGATCCAGACGAGCGTCATGGTGAGGCCGAAGGCCGCCATCCAGGACTCCTCGCGCGGCGCGCCGTACGTGACGCCGTCCTCGACCTGCTTGAAGTCGAGCGCCAGGAAGCACGCGCCGAGGATGATGCCGATGACACCGAAGAGGATGCCGAGGCCGCCGCTGCGGAAGCCGAGGCCGTCACCGCCGCCGAAGGCGCTGAACAGCAGGTTGGCGACCATGAGGAGCACAAAGCCCATCGCGGCGGCCATCACGAAGCCGTAGAACCGGCGCGTGACGCGGATCCAGCGCATCTTGTACGCGATCAGCACACCGGCGAAGACCGCCATCGTGCCCATCACGGCCTGGACGACCACGCCCGGCGAGAGGTACGTGCTGACCGCGCTGCTGATCACGCCGAGGAAGACGCCCTCGAACGCGGCGTACGCCAGGATCAGCGCCGGGACCGGCTTGCGCTTGAACGACTGCGCCAGGGCCAGGACCAGGGCCACGAGGGCCGCGCCGATGGCGATGCCGTACGACTTGCCGATGTTGTCCTGGTCGACCGGGAGCAGGACCCAGGCGAGGACGGCGGTGAGGACGACCGTGCCGAGCGTCGACGCGGTGCGCGTCACGACGTCGTCGATCGTCATGACCCCGGCGCGGGCGGGCGCCTGCGGACCGGCGCCGCCGAACTGGGGGTCCGTCTGCGCGTAAGGGTTGGTCGCGTACGGATTCGTCGCGTACGGGTTCTGCGTTCCTACGGCGGGGCCCCCGGCCTGCGGCGCCGCGTTGAACCCCGCTTGACCGTTGTCGCGACTGAAGCCCCGTCGCGAGAAGACCGGGTTGCTGCTCCTCATCTCACTCCTCCATGGCGGCCACCCTGCGCGGCCTTGGCACAAGAGTAATGCGGGAGCAAAGGGAACACCCTAGTGCCCTGGGAGGATCTTTCCTCGATCGTGACGCGAGGGGTTCCGGAGGCGGGCCGCCGGGCCGGCCCGGAGCACCGTCCGGTGGCGCTTCCGCACCCCTCCGGGAGCCTCTCCGGCGACACCCCGCGGAATCCGGGAATCAGCGGATTGACGCGCACTCGACAAGATGATCAAGGGCTCTGAGCTGCGGGTTCGTCGACCCCCGGAGCTGACTATTCGTCAAGAGCTTTACTTTTCAATCGAGTTGGCCGATCGTGGCGATCCGCAGGCACGTTTCAGCAGCGGTGTGCCTCAGAGGCAAGAATGTGGGGATGAATCGATCTTCGCAGGTCAGCACACGTACGATGAGTGTGCCCGGAACCGGACTTGAACCGGTACGCCCCATTTGGGGCAGCGAGGTTTAAGCTCGCCGTGTCTGCATTCCACCATCCGGGCGTACGCGGCTCCGCGTTGGCTCACGAGCCTATCCGGGAGGACCCCTCGGACGGCCGAGTACTCAGGCGATCCTGTCTGATTTTATTGGCACCTGAGGGTGTGTCAGCCCTGGTAACACGCCATCGGCACATGCCGGAAGCAGGACGAAGGTCTTGATACGGACCTCGGGATATGACGGAAACTCGCCGCTCTCTGTCTACTATTCGCCACTCCCCGCACACGGATTGCGCACAGGGGTCGTGAGCGTGACAACACGGTGACGGGGTGACCGGAGTCAGGACCGGCCCCGGGACGGCCCCCGGCCAGATCTCGGACGGACCGGGGACGGACCCGGGACCGGAGTCAGGGTCGGTGTCATACCGGAGGGCCGGGGTCGGTGTCATACCCGAGGAGGACGGAGCCACCTCCTGGTCCGACCCGAGAGGGCCACCGGAACGGGCACGAGGGGTGACGACCCGGGGCCGGACGGCGGAGAGGATGAAATCAATCCACCGAGCGCCCCTGAAGGAGCCCCACCCGTGACGACCATGCCTCTCCTCCACCGCGCCAGCGCCGTGGCCGCCCACGCCTCCGGCTTGTCCAAGGTCTACGGGCAGGGCGAGACGCAGGTGGTCGCCCTCGACCAGGTCAGCGTCGACTTCCGGCAGGGTGAGTTCACCGCGATCATGGGCCCGTCCGGGTCCGGCAAGTCGACCCTGATGCACTGTGTGGCGGGTCTCGACAGCTTCAGCAGCGGTTCCGTACGCATCGGTGAGACCGAGCTGGGGACGCTCAAGGACAAGCAGCTCACCCAGCTCCGCCGCGACAAGATCGGCTTCATCTTCCAGGCGTTCAACCTGCTGCCGACCCTGACGGCCCTGGAGAACATCACGCTCCCCATGGACATCGCGGGCCGTAAGCCCGACAAGCAGTGGCTGGACAACGTGATCACGATGATCGGCCTCAAGGACCGGCTCCACCACCGTCCCACCGCGCTCTCCGGCGGCCAGCAGCAGCGCGTGGCCGTCGCCCGCGCGCTGGCCTCCCGGCCCGAGATCATCTTCGGCGACGAGCCGACCGGGAACCTCGACTCACGGGCCGGCGCCGAGGTGCTGGGCTTCATGCGCAACTCCGTGCGGGAGCTGGGCCAGACCGTCGTCATGGTGACCCACGACCCGGTGGCCGCCTCCTACGCGGACCGGGTGATCTTCCTCGCCGACGGCCGGATCGTCGACGAGATGCTGCACCCCTCCGCCGACGGCGTGCTCGACCGGATGAAGGCCTTCGACTCCAAGGGCCGTACGAGCTGACGACACCCGGGCCGACGACGGCCGTCGCCCGGCGCTCCTGACGGCCCCGCACCGGCCGGCCCCCTTTCCTCTCTCCACTCCTCTCCACCGCGGCACGTCCGCCCGCCCCGCCGTCCTCCGGCCGCGCGGGCCCCTCCTCCGCCCTGCCCGCTTCCGGCCTGCCCACTTCACCTGGACTCCCACCATGTTCCGTACCGCCCTGCGCACTGTGCTCGCGCACAAGGCCCGGCTGCTGATGACCGTGCTCGCCGTGATGCTCGGCGTGGCCTTCGTCTCCGGCACGCTGGTCTTCACCGACACCCTCGGCAACGCCTTCAACAAGCAGTCGGCCAAAAGCTACAAGGACGTCGCCGTCTCCGTCTCCTCGTACGCCTCCAACGAGGAGGGGCCCGACGGGAAGAAGGCGGAGCCGGGACTCAGCCCGAAGACACTCGACAAGATCGGCGCCATCGACGGCGTCGCCTCCGTCACCGGCCGGGTCGACGGATTCGCCGGCGTGGCCGACCCGGACGGCAAGCTCATCGGCAACGGCTGGTCCAACACCGGTACCAACTTCGCCCCCGGCGAGAACGGCAAGGACGCCGCGTACGACTTCACCGAAGGCGCGGGCCCCACGGAGGCCGGCCAGATCGCGCTCGACAAGTCCACGGCGTCCCGGGGTGAGTACAAGGTCGGTGGCCCGGTCAGGGTCTCCACCAACGGGCCGGTGAAGGAGTACACCCTCTCCGGTGTCTTCACCACCGAGGACGGCGCGGTCAACGCGGGCGGCAGCCTGGTGCTCTTCGAGACCTCGGTCGCCCAGAAGCTCTACCTGGAGCCGGGCTTCTTCCAGAACGCCACCGTCACGGCGGCGCCCGGCGCCTCCGACGCGAAGATCCTCGACGCGGTCGAGCCGCTGCTCCCCAAGGACGCCGAGGCCCAGACCGGCAAGCAGCTCGCCGACCAGCAGGCCGCCGACATCGAGAGCCAGCTCAGCGGCATCAACCAGATGCTGCTCGCCTTCGCCGCCATCGCGCTCTTCGTCGGAATCTTCCTGATCTCCAACACCTTCACCATGCTCGTCGCCCAGCGCACCAAGGAGCTGGCGCTGCTGCGCGCCGTCGGGGCCTCGCGCCGCCAGGTCAAGCGCTCGGTGATGGCCGAGGCGCTGGTCGTGGGCCTCTTCGCGTCCGCCATCGGCTTCGTCCTCGGTGTCGGTCTGGCCACCGGACTGCGGGCGGCCATGGGCTCGTTCGGCGCGAAGGTGCCCGCCGGACCGCTGGTGATCTCGCCGGTCGCCGTCGCCGCCGCCTTCGGGGTCGGTGTGGTGATCACCCTGATCGCCGCCTGGCTGCCCGCCCGCCGGGCCGCGAAGATCCCGCCGGTCGCCGCCATGAGCAGCGTGCACGCCGTGGCCACCATGAAGTCGCTCGTCCTGCGCAACTCCATCGGCGCGGTACTCACGCTGATCGGCGCCGCGGGCATCATCGCGGGCGCCGGGGTGGGGAAGGACGGCAAGCTGCTCATCGGCGCCGGTGCCTTCTTCGCGCTCGTCGGCATCATTGTGCTGATCCCGCTGCTGTCGCGCCCGGTCATCGCGCTCGTACAGCCGCTGCTGAACCGTCTGTACGGCGTCGCCGGCAAGCTGGCCGGGCAGAACGCGGTCCGCAACCCGCGCCGTACGGGTGCCACCGCGTCCGCGCTGGCGATCGGCCTCACGCTGGTCACCGGTCTGACCGTCGTCGGTGTCACGCTGGGCCAGGCCATCGACAAGATGACCACGGACAACATCAAGGCCGACTACATGGTCACGATGGCCAGCGGCGGCGGTCTCGACGAGTCGGCGGTCACGGCGCTGGAGAAGACCCCCGGCGTCAGTGCGGTCTCCCCGCAGCGATCCTCGTATCTGGAGGTCAAGGGCGAGGAGACGTCCGCGTCCGGCGTGACTCCCGGTGACATCCAGCGGCTCCTCGCGCTGAAGACGAAGAGCGGTTCGCTGGACTCCCTGAGCGGTGACTCGATCGCGATGGCATCGGACACCGCGAAGTCCAGGGGCCTGAAGACCGGCGACACCGTCACGGTGAAGTACCAGGACGACAAGACGGCGCGGCTCACGATCGGCGCCACGTACGAGCCCAACGAGTTCGTCTCACCGGTCCTGATCTCGACGGACCTGGTGGGGCCGCACGAGGCGAAGCCGTACACCCCCGAGGTGTACGTGGCGATGGACGGCGGCATGACCGAGGCCAACGAACTGGCCCTGGTGGACGCGCTGGGCGACAACCCCGCGATCAGCGTCGCCGACCAGCAGGACATCAGGAACATGTTCGGCGGCATGATCAACACCGCGCTGAACATCATGTACGGGCTGCTGGCGATGGCCCTGCTCATCGCGGTGCTCGGTGTCGTCAACACCCTCGCGATGTCGGTCTTCGAGCGTCAGCAGGAGATCGGCATGCTGCGGGCCATCGGTCTGGACCGCCGCCGGGTCAAGCGCATGATCCGGCTCGAAGCCGTGGTGATCTCGCTCTTCGGCGCGGTGGTCGGTATCGGGCTCGGCACGTTCCTGGCCTGGGCGATCGGCGAGACGATCCGCGGGTCCGTCCCCGGCTACGCGCTGGTCCTGCCGTGGGAGCGGATCGGGATCTTCCTGCTCCTCGCGGGCCTGGTGGGCGTGCTGGCGGCGCTCTGGCCGGCGCGCAGCGCGGCGAGGCTCAACATGCTGACGGCGATCAAGACCGAGTGACCCAGAGGCTGCCACCGGTACGGCGAAGGGCCCCGCATCCCCCCGGGTGCGGGGCCCTTCGCCGTACTCAGGTGCCTGGCGTGACTGTCCTGACTCGTGTCATCGCCAGGTGCGGGCCCGCAGCGGGACACCCGAGGCGCCCGACCCGCCGGGCCGTACCGCCAGGATCTGGTTGACACCGATCCTGTTGTGCTCGAAGGAGAGCGCGGAGGCGGCCATGTAGAGCCGCCAGACGCGGGCGCGGCCGGGTGAGGTGGCCCGTACCGCCTCGGGCCAGTGCTTCTCCAGATTCCGCACCCACTGACGGAGCGTCAGCGCGTAGTGCTCGCGCAGGGATTCGACGTCCCTGGCCTCGAAGCCCGCCTCCTCCAGCGTGGCGACGGTACGGCCGAGCGGGGCCAGTTCGCCGTCGGGGAAGACGTACGCGTCGATGAAGTCGTCGATGTGGTACTGGGATTCGTCCTTCTCGGGACGGCGCGCGATCTGGTGGTTGAGCAGCCGGCCGCCCGGCTTGAGGAGGGCGAAGAGGTCGTCGGCGTATTCGCGGTAGCGGAGCGAGCCGACGTGTTCGGCCATGCCGATGGACGAGATGGCGTCGTACGGGCCGTCCCTGACGTCCCGGTAGTCCTGGACCCGGATCTCGATCCGGTCGGTGAGGCCCTCCTCGGCGATGCGCTTGCGCGCGTACGCGGCCTGCTCGCGGGAGAGCGTGACCCCGGTGACCTGGGCGCCGTACTCGCGCGCGGCGTGTATGGCCATGGAGCCCCAGCCGCAGCCGACGTCGAGCAGCCGCTCGCCCTCCGTCAGGCCGAGCTTGCGGCAGACGAGGTCGAGCTTGTCGCGCTGGGCGTCCTCCAGCGTGGCGCCGGGCTCCTCGAAGTAGGCGCACGAGTAGACCATGGACGGTCCGATGACCATCTCGTAGAAGTCGTTGCCCACGTCGTAGTGGTGGCTGATCGCGGCTCTGTCCCGGTGCTTGGTGTGCAGCGCGCCGGACCTGCGCCGGACCTCCTCGGGCGGCGGCGGGGGCGGCGGCCAGGGGCCGACGATCCCCACGATGCCCTTCGCCGCGGCGCGCAGCCGCGGGTCGCGCAGCGGGCGCACCGGGTCCTTGGCGTCGGCGCCGCGCTCCCAGAGGAGTCCGGCGACCAGGTCGAGGGCGGCGTACAGATCACCGTCGATGTCGATCTCGCCGGCCACCCAGGCACGGGCGAGGCCCAGCTCGCCCGGCTTCCAGAGCAGTCGGCGCAGCGCCCGGCGGTGCCGGAGGACGAAAGTCGGCGCGCCGGGCGGACCCGACTCGCTGCCGTCCCAGGCGCGGATACGTACGGGGAGCGGGGCTCCCAGCAGTTCCTCGGCAAGAGTGCTCAGCCGCAGTGCGGCGTCGGCCATGGCGCACACCTCCGTGATGGTGGATCTCCGTGATGGTGGATCCCAGAAATGCTCAACACATACGTAAACACCGCCGGGAGTGTGTGGCAGTCCCGACAGCACGCAATGGGTGGGCAAAAATAGCTGCACGGGCCACGCACTTTGTGACGAAATCTACCGCTACGCACCCTTGCCTGGCATGTCGTACCCAACTTCCACGCCGGGCGCACGCGAAAGGGCCGCCCGCACCACGGATGGCGGGCGGCCCTTTCGGGTCGGTATGAGCGCTACGGGCGGTTCAGGAGGCCTTCACCGTCGAACCGGCCTCGGCCTTCACCTGCTCCGAGCCGGACTCCGAGCCGGACTCCGACTCCTTGGCGGGGGCGGGGGCGGCGGCCTGACGCGCCGGGGCGGGCTTGGCCGCCTCGTAGAACTCCTCGCGCGGTGTCTCCATCGCGCCGAGCGAGACGACCTCGCGCTTGAGGAACGCCGAGAGCGTCCAGTCGGCGAAGACGCGGATCTTACGGTTCCAGGTCGGCATCGCCATGCCGTGGTAGCCGCGGTGCATGTACCAGGCCAGCCGGCCACGGAACTTGATCTTCATCTTGCCGACGACGATCATCGCGACACCCTTGTGCATGCCGAGACCCGCGACCGCGCCCTTGTTGGCGTGGCTGTACTCCTTCTGCGGGAAGCCCCGCAGGCCGGAGATCACGTTGTCGCCGAGGACCTTCGACTGACGCAGCGCGTGCTGGGCGTTCGGCGGGCACCAGGCGTTCTCGACGCCGGCCTTGCGGGCGGCCATGTCCGGGACCTGGGCGTTGTCGCCGGCGGCCCAGATGTGGTCGGTGCCCTGCACCTGGAGCTTGGCGTTGGTGTCGACGTGACCACGCGGGCCGAGCGGCAGACCGTAGCGGGCGAGCGCCGGGTTGGGCTTGACGCCCGCGGTCCACACGATGGTGTTGGAGTCGACCTCGAGGCCGTTGTTGAGCACGACACGGCCGTCGACGCAGGAGTCCATACCGGTCTTGAGGTAGACCTCGACGCCGCGGCTCTCCAGGTGCTCCTTGCCCCAGCTGCCCAGCTTCGGGCCGACCTCGGGAAGGATCTTGTCGGCGACGTCGACCAGCAGGAAGCGCATGTCCTCGCGCTTGACGCTCGTGTAGTACTTCGCGGCGTCGCGCGCCAGGTCCTCGACCTCACCGACGGTCTCGGCACCGGCGAAGCCACCGCCGACGAAGACGAAGGTCAACGCCTTGCGGCGGACGTCCTCGTCGGTCGTCGAGTCGGCCTTGTCGAGCTGTTCGAGCACGTGGTTACGGAGACCGATCGCCTCCTCGATGCCCTTCATACCGATGCCCTGCTCGGCGAGGCCGGGGATCGGGAAGGTACGGGAGACGGCGCCGAGCGCGACGATCAGGTAGTCGAAGGGCAGCTCGTAGGCCTCACCGACGAGCGGCGAGACCGTGGCGACCTTGCGGTCCTGGTCGATGGTCGTGACTCGGCCGGTGAGCACCTCAGCCTTGGGCAACACGCGTCGCAGCGGTACGACGACGTGCCGAGGCGAGATGTTTCCGGCGGCGGCTTCGGGGAGGAAGGGCTGGTACGTCATGTACGAGCGGGGGTCGACAACAGTGACCGTCGCCTCCCCGTAGCGCATCTTCTTCAGAATGCGACGAGCTGCGTACAGGCCTACGTACCCTCCGCCTACAACAAGGATCCTGGGACGCTCCGTGGTGCTCATGCCATCGAGTATCCACCTGCCTTGGAGGGGGTGCTCGTGAGCCCCTTCACAAGCACCCCCCGCACCTCTGCTACACTGCGCGGCCCCCATGATCCACATCGCGCTCCGACGAGGGAACCAAGTGGTGTCGTGAGACGTTTCGCACCCCTCGTGAGCTGGACCTTGAGACCTTTCCCGAGGGTGGACCACCGGGTGGTTCACACGCCCGCAATACGGCCGGAACGGCCCGTTGACCGGCCGTACAGAGGCGCCGGGGCGGTGCCGGCGGCCCCTGGGGAGTGATGTGCGTCCAACCCGGCGGTTTCTCTTGTGAAGAACTTCACGAACTTCGTTCCGGGACCCGGCGCAGAGACCCCGTAAGACCCCCGTAAAGGCGCTCGGAGGACGCTCGGGACCGACTCAGGAGCCCCTGGAACCCGCCCGGTTCACCCACCCGGCCGAGCGGGACCGGTCGAGCGGGCCCGGTCCGGCCCCGATCCGACTCAGGCGATCGACCACCCGATGCCGTCGAGGATGTCGTGCTCGCTCACCACGACCTCCGCCGCGCCCGTCCGCTCCATGATCGTGAGCAGGATCAGCGCACCCGCCCCGATCACGTCGACCCGCCCCGGATGCATGACCGGGATCGTCTCGCGTTCGGCGTGGGTGGAGGACAGCAGCGTCGTGGTGATCTCCCGGACCATCTCGAAGGGGATGCGCGAGTGGTGGATCGCTTCCGAGTCGTACGCCGTCAGACCCAGCGCGATCGCCGCGACCGTGGTGACGGAGCCGGCCAGGCCGACGAGGGTGCGGGCCTCGCCCAGCGGGACGCTCTCCTCGGCCTTGTCGAGCGCGGCGGCGATGTCCGCGCGCAGGGCGGTGATGTCGGCCTGGGTGGCCGGGTCGGCCAGGCGGTGCCGTTCGGTCAGCCGTACGCAGCCGATGTCGACCGACCGCGCGGCCGTGACCCGGTCGTCGCCGACGACGAACTCCGTGGAGCCGCCGCCGATGTCCACGACCAGGTAGGGCTTCGCCAGGTCGGTGCGGCCGGTCAGCTCCTTGGTGGCGCCGGTGAAGGAGAACTCCGCCTCCTGGTCGCCGGTGATCACCTCGGGCTCGACACCGAGGATGTCGAGGACGCCACGCACGAACTCGTCGCGGTTCTCGGCGTCGCGGGACGCGGAGGTGGCCACGAAGCGGGTGCGGTCCACGCCGTGTTCCTTGATGACGTCGGCGTACTCGCGGCAGGCCGCGAAGGTGCGCTCCAGCGCCTCGGGGGCGAGCCGGCCCGTCCGGTCGACGTCCTGGCCGAGCCGCACGATCGTCATGCGCCGGTCGAGGTCGACGAGTTCGCCGGTGGCGGGGTCGGCGTCGGCCACGAGGAGGCGGATGGAGTTCGTACCGCAGTCGACGGCCGCGATCCTGGTCATACGGTGACCTCCGCGTCTTCGTCAGGCTTTGTGAACGGGATCACACAGGGGCCCTTGCGCCACCACTCGGGCAGCATCGCCAGCGCCTCGTCGCCCAGCGGGTTCACTCCCGGACCCGCCGCGAGCGAGTGGCCGACCAGCACGTGCAGGCACTTCACCCGGTCCGGCATCCCGCCGGCGCTCGGGAAGCCCGCCAGTACGTCGATGGCGTCACGGCGCGCGATGTAGTCCTCGTGGGCCTTGCGGTACGCGGCGGCCAACTCCGGGTCGGTCGCGAGGCGTTCGGTCATCTCCTTCATGACACCGTTCGCCTCCAGCGTGCCGATGGCCGAGGCCGCGCGCGGGCAGGTCAGGTAGTAGAGCGTCGGGAACGGCGTGCCGTCCGGGAGGCGCGGGGCGGTCTCCACCACATCCGGCTGCCCGCAGGGGCAGCGGTGCGCGATGGCGCGCAGACCGCGCGGGGGCCGGCCGAGCTGTTGCTTGAACGCCGCGACGTCCGCCTCGGTGGGTTCGGTGCGTGGCGTCTGCGGAGGGGGCGTTTGCATACCTGCGTCGGTTTCCTTGATGTCTGACTGCCCGTCGATGTCTATCTGTCCGTCCGGTCGGCGCTGTCGACGCCGTCCAGGAGATTGGAGTACCAGGGCCGGTCGGCCGCGCCCTGGTCGGTGCGGCGCTCCTCGGCCGCCCGGGGGTCGGCCATGATGTAGCCGGTCTCCCCCGGCATCACGTAGTGCAGATGCTCGCGCGCCAGGCGCTGGACGTACGCGTCGTCCTGGAGGCGGGCCTTCTCGTCCCGCAGCTCCTCGACCCGCTGCGCCGCCTCGCGCGTCAGCTGCTCCTGCTCCGCGATGTCGCTCCGCTGCGACACGTACTGCCGCATCGGGTAGGCGAGCGCCACGATCAGCGAGCAGACGACGAGCACGAGGAAGGCCGCGCGTCCGGTGAGCCGGGAGCGGCGGGCCTGCCTGCGGGTCTGCGAGCGGTAGACGCGTGCGGCGGTCTGCTCGCCCAGGATCCTGATCTTGGTCGCGGTGGAGAACCGGTCCCGGTTCGCGGCCATGGTCCCGCCTCCCTCAGAGGTTGAGCGGCCTCGTACCTCTGCGTACCTCTGGTACTGCCGTACTGCCTCTGTACGCGCGTACGTCCCCGGACACGGTACGGGACCGTGGCCGGGGACGGCCGTAGGACGGGCGGGTCGATGACCGGTGGACCGGGGTCAGCCCTTGAGGGGTCAGTCCTTGAAGCGGGGGAACGCGCTGCGGCCCGCGTACACCGCCGCGTCGTCGAGGATCTCCTCGATGCGCAGCAGCTGGTTGTACTTGGCGACGCGCTCGGAGCGGGCCGGGGCGCCGGTCTTGATCTGGCCGCAGTTGGTGGCGACGGCCAGGTCGGCGATCGTGACGTCCTCGGTCTCGCCGGAACGGTGCGACATCATGCACTTGAAGCCGCTGCGCTGCGCCAGCTCGACGGCGTCCAGGGTCTCGGTCAGCGAACCGATCTGGTTGACCTTGACGAGCAGGGCGTTGGCCGAGCCCTCCTCGATGCCACGGGCCAGGCGCTCGGGGTTGGTGACGAAGAGGTCGTCGCCGACGATCTGGACCTTGGAGCCCAGCTTGTCGGTGAGGACCTTCCAGCCGGCCCAGTCGTCCTCGAAGAGCGGGTCCTCGATGGAGACCAGCGGGTACGAGGCGACAAGCTCCTCGTAGTACTCGGTCATCTCGGCGGCCGAGCGGGACTTGCCCTCGAACTCGTAGGAGCCGTCCTTGTAGAACTCGGAGGCCGCCACGTCGAGCGCGAGCGCGATGTCCTTGCCCGGGGCGTAGCCGGCTTCCTTGATGGCCACGAGGATCAGGTCGAGCGCGGCGCGGTTGGACTCAAGGTTCGGCGCGAAGCCGCCCTCGTCGCCGAGGCCGGTGGAGAGCCCCTTCTCCTTCAGGACCTTCTTCAGCGTGTGGTAGACCTCGGCGCCCCAGCGCAGTGCCTCGGAGAACGACTCGGCGCCGATCGGCGCGATCATGAACTCCTGGATGTCCACGTTGGAGTCGGCGTGCGACCCGCCGTTGAGGATGTTCATCATCGGAACGGGCAGCAGGTGCGCGTTCGGGCCGCCGAGGTAGCGGAACAGCGGCAGGTCCGAGGCCTCGGACGCGGCGTGCGCCACGGCCAGGGAGACACCGAGGATGGCGTTGGCGCCGAGCGAGGACTTGTCGGGCGTGGCGTCCAGGTCGAACATCGCCTGGTCGATGAGGCGCTGCTCGGTGGCGTCGTAGCCGACGAGCTCCGGGCCGATCTGCTCGATGACGGCGAGGACCGCCTTCTCGACACCCTTGCCCTGGTAGCGGTTCTGGTCACCGTCGCGGAGCTCGAGGGCCTCGAACGCACCGGTGGACGCACCGGAGGGGACAGCAGCACGGCCGGTGCTGCCGTCGTCGAGGCCGACCTCGACCTCGACCGTGGGGTTGCCTCGGGAGTCAAGGATTTCCCGGGCTACGACGACGTCGATGGACGGCACGAGCATCTCCTTCTGGGATGTGACGCGTGGAGTGCAGGGCCTCGTTGGCCTTGCGGCATGAGCCTAACCGGCTCCCGGTCGGCGGTCGGCAGATGCCCGCCCGCTGGGACGAAAAGAGTCCTGAATGCCCGTTCAGCCGCGAATGTCCTGAGGTCCACGGACCGGCGGCCACGGGTCGGCGGCCGGGCGGACCCGGGCCCCGCGCCGCAGCACCTCGGACAGGACCCGAGCCCCGGCACGGCGCGTCCGGGGGGAGTGAGGCGCGCCGTGCCGGGGCTCAGGTAAGGAAGGGTCAGCTCAGGTGGAGCTGCTGACCCGGGAAGATCTCGTCGGCGTTCTCGACGATGTCCTTGTTCAGGTCGAAGAGCTTCTTCCAGCCACCTTCGACCTTCTTGGCGTCCGCGATCTTGGAGAGCGTGTCGCCGGCCTTGACCTTGTACTCGCCGTCGCCCTTCTTGATCGGACCGCGCGTCTCACTACGCGAGGCGGGCTGCTCCTGCGCGGCGCGCGGGGCGGACTCCTGCTTCGGGGCGGCCTTCGGAGCCGGGGCCTGCTGCTGGGCGGAGCCGGTGGAGCCGGCGTTGTTCGAGGCGTTGGACAGGCCCACGCCACAGCTCGGCCAGGCACCCTTGCCCTGGCCCGCGAGGACCTTCTCGGCGATCTGTATCTGCTGCGACTTCGACGCCTGGTCGGCGCTGGACGCGAAGGCGGTGCCGCCGTACGCGGCCCAGGTGGAGGCGGAGAACTGGAGGCCGCCGGAGTAACCGTTGTTGGTGTTGATGGACCAGTTGCCGCCGGACTCGCACTGGGCGACGGCGTCCCACTCGGCGGTGGTGGCGGCGGAGGCGGAGGTGGCGCCGATCAGCGGGGCCGCGACAGCGGCACCGGTGATGCCGGCGAGCGTGGCGTAACGGACGGCCTTGGAGGGGCGGCGGTGCTTGGCCTTGCCGGACTTGCTGGAAAACAGCATGCGAAATCTCCTCACCGACGCCTACGAGGTGAGCTGTCGGGTTCGGGCCAAGTGAGTTGCCCGGCCGTGCGACCCGGGAACGTCTTCACGTCCCCCTGCGCACGGCTGCACCCCGAGCCGGCCGTGATGACCGGCACTTACCTTTGGGTCCCCCGCTCCTGCCTTCGGCGCTTGACGCGACGAGTACTCCCCCCGACCGACGGCAGGATTCGGCGTGACGGTCGACGGTGCCCGCGGTGCGAGCGGTTCAGACCGTAAACACAGACATCCCGGATGTTCAAAGAAGGAACATCCGGGATGATTCGCCCATCACGCCCCGAGGAAACCTCTGTTTACGCAGGTCGGGACGGAAGCGGGGCGACGTGCCGGTCAGACCGCATCAGTTGGGACGAAGAGACCCTTGTCTCACTTGCACAGATACGGACATAGACCGTTTAACCAGCCCTACTTCGCGGTCAGATCGAGGCTCTGGCCCGGCAGGATCAGGTCGGCGTCGGAGCCCACGACCTCGCGGTTCGCCTCGTAGAGCGCGGGCCAGCCGCCCTCCACCTTCTGCTCGTCGGCGATGGCCCACAGGTTGTCGCCGGCCTGGACGGTGTACGAGCCGTCGGCGGCGGCCTCGTCCTCGGCGGCGGTGTCGCCGTCGCGTGCCGAACCGTCACCTCGTGAGGCATGACGGCCGCTTTCACGGTCTTCGTCCGTCTTGCCCGTCTTGCCTGCTTCGGCAGACCCGTCGGTGGCGCCGGTTCCGGCGTCCGCCTCGCCACGGTGCTTGCCGGTGCCTTGGCCGGTGCCGGCCTCGGTGCTGGGCTCCCCACCCGGCTTCGTACCGGACCCGGTGCTCGACTCCGTGCTCGGCTCGGTGCTCGGCTTCTCGCTGCCGGAGGCCGAGTCGCGGCCGAACTGCCCGGACGACGGCGTCGACTCGGGAGCGGGAGGCAGCACGGCCTCCTCGCTCGACTCGGGCGCGGGCTCGGGCTCGGCGGGCGTCTCGGGCTGCTGGGTGGCTTCACCGGAGGGCTCGCCCTCCGGAGCCGTACCGTCGTCCGCCGTGAGCCCGGTGACCAGCGCGCAGGTCGGCCACGCGGTCGGCCCCTGCGCGTCGAGGATCTTCTCGGCGACGGCTATCTGCTGGCTGCGGCTGGCCTGGTCGGCGGTGGGCGCGTACGCCGTACCGCCGAAGTCGGCCCAGGTCTCCTGGGCGATCTGGAGCCCGCCGTAGTGCCCGTTGCCGAAGTCGGCGCTCCACATGCCGCCGCTCTCGCACTCGGCGACACGGTCCCAGGTGGCGGCGTCGGCCGCGCTGGCGCCGGTCGCGCCGAGCAGCGGGATGGCGATCGCCGAGCCTGTCACCCCTGCCGCGACGACGAGGGCGGGGGCCTGACGGGGCCGACGGTGCCGGCCGTTCCCGGAGCGCATGCGATTGCCTTCCGTGAGACTGCTGAAACGTGAATCCCGAACACGAATTCCGAACATGTGACTGCTGAGACGGTCGTGAACGTAGCCGTACTCCAACGTCTGTCACAAGTCGATACAGCGGAGATCACGTGAAAGTCACAGTGTTGACGATCACTCAGTCACGCACCGCTGTGAACTGCACCGGGAGCGTGCGCAGTCCACGCATGATGAGCCCGCCACGCCACCGCAAATCGGATGGATCGACCGCAAGTCGCAAGTCGGGCAGGCGGGTCAGCAGCGTACCGAGCGCGGCCTGACCCTCCAGGCGGGCGAGCGGTGCGCCCAGGCAGTAGTGGATGCCGTGGCCGTATCCGAGGTGTTTGTTGTCACTCCGCGACAGATCGAGCCGGTCCGGATCTTCGAACCGGTCCGGGTCGCGGTCGGCGGCGGCGAGTACGACGAGGACGGGGTCGCCCACCGCGACGCTCTGCCCGCCGAGTTGGACGGGCTCGGTGGCGTACCGCCAGGTGGCCAGCTCCACCGGCCCGTCGTAGCGCAGCAGTTCCTCGATCCCGGTGGCGAGCAGCCCGGTCTCGCCGGCGTCGAGGGAGCGCTGAAGGCGCTCGCGCTGGTCGGGGTTACGGAGCAGGGCGTACACCCCGTTGCCCACCAGGTTGACGGTCGTCTCGAACCCCGCGAAGAGCAGGATGAACGCCATGGCGGCGGCTTCGTTCTCGGTGAGGTGCTCGCCGTCGTCGCTCGCGCGGATCAGGCCGGAGATCAGGTCGTCGCCGGGGTCGTCCCTCTTACGGTGGATGAGTTCGGCGAGATACGCCCGCATCTTCTTCACGGACCGCGCGACCCCACCCCGGGGCCCGCCGCCGTGCCGGATCATCATCCCGGCCCAGTCGCGGAAGTCGTCCTGGTCCTCGCGCGGGACGCCGAGCAGATCGCAGATCGCGTAGATGGGGAGCGGAAAGGCGAAGTCATGGATGAGGTCGGCCTCCCCCTTCGCGGCGAAGGCGTCGATCAGCCCGTCCGTCAACTCCTGCACGCGGGGCGCGAATTCGGCCACCCGGCGCGGGGTGAACGCCTGCGATACCAGGCGCCGCAGCCGGGTGTGATCGGGCGGATCGATGTTCAGCAGATGCGTCATCAACTCCGCGCCGCGCTCCCCCGGGATCCCCGTCTTCCCCTTGGCGTGCGCCTGCTCGGCATGGTGCACGGGATTCTTCGACAACCGGGGATCGGCGAGGGCCCGCTTGGCATCCACGTACCGCGTCACGAGCCACGCGTCGACCCCACTGGGCAGCCGGGTCCGGTGCACGGGCGCGTGCTCGCGCAGCCAGGCGTAGGCGGGGTAGGGGTCGGTGGCGAACTCCCAGGTGAAGAGTTCGGGGGCGGGGGGTGGCAGGTCCGGCATGCGCCCGACAGTAACCGGGCGGCTGACCGGCCAGGAGCGCGGTGTGCACCGGGGCCGGATCACGCATCCGCTGCTTGGCCTGTCGTCCTTCGGATCGTGCCGAAGGCCGGGACAGAACCACCGCGCGCTGCGAAAATCCAGCTATGAACGCGTCCACCTCTCCCGCAGACGGCGGCTGGACCGACTTGCTCCAGCAAGGCACGGGTCCCGTGCAGCAGAGCTTTCTGGACCTGGTGAAGAACACCCGTGAGTACGTCGGCTACCACCCCAACGTCATCTGGGGCGATCTCCAGACCCCGCAGTACGCCGAGGCCATGCTGCGCCTCGTCGTCGGTTTCCATGAGATCCCCGACGACATCGAGGCCGGTGTCGCCGCACGGACGGCACGAGCCCAGTACATCGGGCAGAACGGCAGGAGCTACCACGTACTGCTCGGAGAGCAGGCTCTGCTGACGAACATCGGCGGCGCGGACGTCATGCGGGGCCAACTCCAGCACCTGCTGAAAGCCACCGCGCTTCCCGGACTCACCTTGGGCATCGTCCCGGCGCGCGCCCCACTGCGTATCTATCCCGGCGACGGCTTCTCTCTCTTCGACGACCACCGGGCCGAGGTGGAGGGCTACCGCGGCGCCGAGACGATCACCGACCCCGCCCGGCTCCAGGTGTTCCGCAAGGCGTTCGCGCTCCTCCAACCGTCGGCCGTGTACGGCCAGGACGCGCTCGACCTCATCAAGGCCACGATCGCGTCGACGTGAGGAGCGACGTGAGGAGCGACGGCGGTTCGCGGAGAGACGCTACGGCGCCGGGGTGGCGGGTGCCGTGTCGCCCTTGAGGTCGGCGAAGTGGTCGAACTCGCCTGCCTTGACGCCGAGGATGAAGGCGCGGAGCTTCTCGGGGGTGGTGGTGACGATGGTGTCGGGCTCGTCGCTCTCCTGGATCTTGATGGAGCCGTCGTCAGCCGCGGCGAGGTAGACGCAGCCGTTCGCCTCGCCGCTGAACGTGGACTTCTGCCAGTGGAGGGCGGGCATGCGCGTTCCCCTTCTCACAACTCTGCTGCGACCCGGTGGATCAGATCCCGAGACTTCGATGGTCCGAGGCTACAACTCTCCATACGGTCCAGAACCGTCCGGTACTTCTCCAGATGCGGCCGGGTATCGAGGAACGCGGCCCCGTGATCGGTGTCGAGTTGGACCGTGTCCAAGGCGGGGACGGCCCCAGCCATGTAGTAGATGCCTGTCCCGGCGCTGGGGAACGTGCCAGCGCCGAACGGAATCGCCAGGATCGTGACGTGCTCGAAGTCGCTCACGTCGAGCAGATGTTGCAACTGCGCGCGAGCGAGCTCCGGGCCGCCGAAGCCCATGCGCAAGGCGGCCTCGTGAAGGATTGCTGTCAGCGGTGTCGGATTCTCCCTGTAGAGCACCACCTGCCGTTTGATCCGGTAGGAAACACGGTGCTCCACCTCGTGCGGAGCGAAAGAGGGCACAACATCGCCAATGACCGCGTGAGCGTGCGCTCTGGTCTGGAGTAGCCCCGGCAGATGGACCACCGACGAGGCGTACATCGACGTCGCGTGGTGCTCCAGCTCCGCCAGGTCGATCGTGTCCGGCGGCAGCATGTCGCGGTACTCGTCCCACCAGCCGCGCGTCCGACCGCCGGTCATCGCCGTGAGCGCTTCGATGTACGCCTCATCCGTACAGCTGTAGCTACGGACCAGAGCGCGGACACGATCGGCGCCCACCGCGTACCGCCCCGACTCGATGCTGCTGATGCGGGGTTGGGATGAGCCGTCGAGCACCCCGGCCTGAGCGGTGGTGAGGTCTGCCTGCTGGCGGAGTCTGCGCAGCTCATTGCCCAGGCGCCGCTGGCGCACTGTGGCTGGTAGCGCTTTTGGTGACATTCTTCTACCTCACCCATATGGATGTTCATCTCGAAATTAGTAGATGAATCATAGCGTCCATGGCTACGGTGTGAAGCACGCCACTTCAACTGGCCGCGCCTCACGGCGCCTTACTCGCCATGCCCAACCGCATCAGCCGGGCAGGCGTCACCCTCTCGCCGACAGGGGAAATCCATGACGACCGTATCGCCGCAGAACCCTGCCCCGGAGCCGATCGACTTCGCACAGGAGGTCTACGAACTCGTACGTGACACCGCGCCGCGCCTCTTCGCGGTCGTGGAGGAGTATCGCGTCGGTACGCAGGACGCGGACGGCGTCGTCGTCGCGTGGGGACTCGCGTACGCGGACGGCGCCGCCGAGGTCATCGCGGTGGAGGGACAGAGGCGTTGGCAACTCGCCGCCGCCGAATACATCGTGCGGTACTTCGGCCGGGCCGAGGACCTTTCCGCCCGTCTCGTCTGGCTCGCGGACACGCACAGCGAGGCGTGCGCCGCCTGATCGCCACGTACGGCATCGCGTGCGGGCTGAAATGTAGTGGGGGACAACCCCAACCGGTTTCAGGGCTTTCCCTGAGGGTGCCGACGTGTCCGCCGTTCTAGCGTGCGGGCATGTCAACTTCCCGACGTATCAAGGCGTTTGCGGCATGCGCGGCGGTGCTCGCCGTCACGGCGGCGAGCAGCGCCACCGCCATCGCCGCCGACCCGGAACCGTTCACCCGCTTCCAAAACCAGCAGGTCGACTGGCGCGCCTGCTCCCTCGGCGCCGACGACGAGATCGGCCGGAAGCTGGACGCCGCCGGCGCCGACTGCGGCGACATCACCGTGCCGCTCGACTACGCCGACCCCGGCGGTCGCACGATCACAGTCGCCATATCCCGCCTGAAGGCCACCGACACCGCCCACCGCGTCGGCCCGTTGCTGCTCAATGACGGGGGACCGGCCGGTCCCAGCCTCCACATGCCGGTGACCAAGTCGGAGGTGATGGGAGAGGTCGCCGGACGTTACGACCTGATCGGCATGGACCCGCGCTTCGTCGGCCGGAGCACTCCGCTGGACTGCGGCTGGGACCTCGGCTCCGCCCCCCTCCGCTCCGCAGGCGCCGACCTGGCGGCGTACCGCGAGGAGATCGCCGTCGCGCGCGAGCTGGCCGGGCAGTGCGAGCGCGCCCACGGTGACGTGCTGCCGTACGTCACCACCCGCAACACCGCCCGCGACATGGACGTCATCCGCGCCGCTCTCGGCGAGGACTCCCTCTCCTACCTCGGTTACTCCTACGGCAGTTACCTCGGCGAGGTCTACACACAGCTCTTTCCCGGCCGCACCGACCGTATGGTGCTCGACGGCGTCAATTCCCCGGAGTTCTACAGCCAGACCATGCTGCGCGGTACCGAGGCGGCCAACGAGGCGGCCCTGCGCGCGTGGGCGTCGTGGGCCGCCGCACGGCACGGCACCTACGGGCTGGGTACCACGCGCGGCAAGGTGCTGGCGACGGTGGAGCACATCCTCGACGCCGCCGCGCAGGAGCCGCTGCGGATCGGGGACACGTACCAACTGGACGAGTACGTGCTCCCCTTCTTCTTCATCGGCGGCCTCGGCAGCGACCTCGACGCGCGGCGCGCCGACCTGGCCACGACCGTACGTGTCCTGGCGCGCGCCGCGGACCGGGAGCCGGTCGAGCCGTCCGAAGCGCTCGCCGGGCAAATGGAGTTCCTGCTGACCGGGGCGGGCTCGGCTCCGGCCGGCCAGATGACTGCGATCGTCTGCGGCGATGTGGCCCAGCGGCGCGGCGCCGGTAGCTACTGGCGGGCGGTCGAGGAGTCCCGCGAGCGGTTCCCCCTCGCCGGGCCGCTGGCCAACAACATCACCCCCTGCGAGTTCTGGAAGCGCCCCGCCGAGGCGCCGACCGTGCTCGACAACGACGTCCCGGCCCTGCTCGTCGCCGCCACCGGCGACCCCCGCACGGTCTACGCCAGCGCTGAGGCGATCCGTGAGCAGTGGCCGAGTTCCCGGCTGCTCACCGTGGAGGGCGCCCGCCAGCACGGCCTGTACGGCGAGTACGGCAACACCTGCATCGACCAGCGCGTCAACGCCTACCTCCGCACGGGACGGCTCCCCGCGCGCGACCTGACCTGCGAGGTCTGACCGCTCCGGTCTACTCCCGCAAGGACTCCGCCGCGCCGGAGATCAGCAGGCGGGCAGCCTCGCCACGTACCGCATCGCGTGCGAGCCCGTCGAACGCCCGCGAGTACAGCTCGACCTGGCCCGGCTGAACCAACGTCACCGCCGCGTCCAGCGAGTCCGCGTGCACTCGCGCCGCGTCGAAGATGGTGAACGTGGGCAACGGCCACATGGTGCGTTCGGCGGAGAACGGAACAACTCCCAGGGCGACGTGGGCGAACGTCGTGGCGTCGAGGAGGTGGGCGAGCTGCGCGGCCATCGTGTCGGGCCCGCCGACGTGGTGACGGAGAACCGCCTCCTCCAGCACGATGGAGAACCGGTGCTTGCCGTCGCGCACGACGCGATTGCGCCTCACCCGTGCCGCGACGGCTTCCTTCACATCGTCGGGTGTGCCCCGAAAGGCGGCGATGGAGGCGAGCAGCGCGGTCGCATACTCCGGGGTCTGAAGAAAGCCCGGCATCACGTCGGAACAGTACACGCGGTACGGATCACCACGGCCGAGGACGAGGACGGCCTCAACGCGTGGCTGCACGACGGCGGTTCGTGGGCGGCTCTGTCCGCCGTGGGTGGCGGCGACACCGTGGCGTACCAGGGCGGGCCGCGCCGGCTGGCCGACGAGCTGGAAAGTGCCTGGGACCGGTGGCTCGGTGACGGCAGCCCGGCGCTGTACGACTACGGCATGACCGTGGAGCCCCACCGGCGGTACGTGTGGTGCGGGGACCCGGTCGCGGGTCGGAGATGGCCGACCGGTTGAGGGGGCGGTTCTCGGTCACCCGTCCGAACCGGGCCGTTCCGCCGCGCGGATCGCGTCGCGGTAGGTGCGGGCCGCCGCGCGGAGGGCGGATTCCGGGTCGATGCCCGCGGCGTCCGCGCGGGCCGCCAGGGCGAGGAGTTCGTAGCCGATGTCGTCGCCCTGCGGGAGCGGGACGTCCAGGGGTGCGGCCGCGACGCGGGAGGTGAGTTTGGCGGCCAGGGCCAGGGCCGGCTGGGCCAGGGGGACGCCGTCCGTGATCGAGTCGCGTTGTTTCTCCGCCGCCTTGGTGCGCAGCCAGTGCGCGTGGACGTCCGCCGGGGTCTCGGCCGTCTCGTCGCCGAAGACGTGGGGGTGGCGGTGGATCAGCTTCTCGACGATCGTGGCCGCGACGTCGTCGATCGAGAACGGCTCGTCCTCTTCCTCCTCCGCGATACGGGCGTGGAAGACCACCTGGAGCAGCACGTCGCCCAGTTCCTCGCGCAGTTCGTCGCGGTCGCCGCTCTCGATCGCCTCGACCAGTTCGTACGACTCCTCGATGGCGTACTTGGCGAGGCCCTTGTGCGTCTGGGTGGACGACCACGGGCATTCGGCGCGGATACGGTCCATGACCTGGACGAGGTCGAGGAGCCGGGCGCCCGGGAGGTCGTACGAGCCGGGGAGCAGTTCCAGGTCGGGCATCTGGACGCGGCCGGAGCCCGCGAGGCGGGAGAGCCCGTCGGTGAGGGCCTGGTCGCCCTCGCCGGAGGGCAGGACCACGACCGTACGGCCGCCGGCGCAGGCGTCGACCAGCTCCGCCGCGGTGGGCGCGGAGTGGTCGACGGTGACGCCGGCCTCGCGCAGATACGGCAGTTGGGGGTGCGCGGCGTCGGCGCACAGGACCTGGTCGGCCTCGCGCAGCGTCTGCCAGGCGGGCCAGGACAGCACACCGGGCGCGACCCGGTGGCTGGTGGTCAGCAGGACGATTCGGCCGGGGGCGACGGAGTCGGAAGCGACGGCGGGTTCTTCGGTCACCCGAAGAAACCTACCTCCGGGCCCCGGCCTCGTCTCACGCGCCCGTCGGGACCTGCTCCGGCGGGGCTTCCTTCGTGACCTGGGTGAGCCACGGCGTCTTCGCCTCGCCGAGCCTGACCTGCTTGGTGTCCCACGCGCCGTAGCGGGGGTTGACGTCGATGCCCAGGTCCTCGGACGTCTTGACCAGCGCGGCGAGGACCTGCTGCTGGCCCTCCGGCGTGGTGGTGTTGGCGCCGAGCGACTGGGCCAGCTTCGACATCAGCACCTCGCGGCGGATCGCGGTGTCGATCTGGTCCGGGGTGAGCGCGCCCTGCTGGAGCAGCATCGCCGCCAGCTGGTCCTCGCCGCCGGACTGCTGGGCCGCCGCCTGGCGGGTGCTCTGGATGTCCTTGCGGGACGCCTTCACCCCCGCGTCGTCCGCGGCCTTCTGCAGGATCTCGTCGAAGATCATGCTGTTGAGCTTGACCTGGCTGAGCTGGCCGGTGTTCTTGATCAGCTCGGCCGCCTGCGGAGACGCCTGCTGCGCGTCGCGTACGTCGCGGACCTGGGCCTGCAGCGCGGACGTGTCGATGCGCTCGCCGCCGACGACGGCCGCCGCGCCGGGATGGGCGTCGTTGCCGCAGGCGGTGAGGAGCGGGGCCGCTGCGAGGAGCGCGGCTGAGAGGGTGAGCGCTGTGCGACGGCGGCGGTGCAAAGGGTGCCTCCTGGATCGTGACAACGACCGTGCGTTGATCGATGTTAGGCAGTGGCGGTGGATCCGATCCAGTCGGCCGGTCTTTTTTCGAAAACTTCGCCGAACGGTCGGCCGGGGTGTCGAAATCGCGGCGGCGGCTTCTACCAGTGTGTGAGAGCGCCACTGGACAGTTGTGAAGAGGAGCGAGCCATGAAGTACATGCTGCTGATGCAGTTCAGCGCGGCGACCACGGATTTCCCGGAGATCTCGACGTGGACCCCCGAGGAGATCCGGGCGCACATCGCCTTCATGGGCGACACGAATCAGATGCTCAAGGACGCGGGCGAATTCGTGGACGCGCAGGGCCTCGCCGGGCCGGACACGGCGCGGATCGTGCGGGCCGGGAGCGGCGGCACGCCCGTCGTGACGGAGGGGCCGTTCCCGGAGACGAAGGAGTTCCTGGCCGGGTTCTGGTTCGTGGACTGCGAGACGCCCGAGCGGGTGGACGAGATCGCCGCGCACATCTCGGCGGCCCCCGGCCCCGGTGGCAGACCGCTGAACATGGCGATCGAGGCCCGCCAGATCATGGCCGGACCGCCCGAGGAGTTCTAGAGCCGTGCGGAGTTCTGGGGCCGTGGGGAGTTCCGGGGGAATTCCGGGGAGCCCGCGTTGAGCCGGATCACCTTCTACGACGAGGACCTGCTGCGCACACTCGCGCCGCAGGTCGTCGGCGTGCTCACCCGGCGCTTCGGGGACTTCGCCGCCGCCGAGGACGCCGTGCAGGAGGCGCTGCTGGCGGCGGCGACGCAGTGGCCGGAGGAGGGTGTGCCGGGCAATCCGCGGGGCTGGCTGATCCAGGTCGCGAGCCGCCGGATGACCGAGCTGGTACGCGCCGAGCAGGCGCGGCGGCGGCGTGAGGACCTGGCGACGGGGCGGGAGCCGGCCGACCGGCGGGTGGCCCCGCCCGCCGACGCGGACGAACCGGCCCACCGGGACGACTCGTTGACCGTCCTGTTCCTGTGCTGCCATCCGGCGCTGTCGCCGGCCGCCGCCGTCGCGCTGACGCTGCGGTGCGTGGGCGGTCTCGGTACGGGGGAGATCGCCCGCGCCTTCATGGTGCCCGAGGCGACGATGGGGCAGAGGATCAGCCGGGCGAAGCAGCGGATCAGGGCGTCCGGGGTGCCGTTCGGGATGCCGGGGCCGGACGACGAGGAATGGGCGCGCCGACTCGGAGCCGTACTGCACGTTCTGTATCTGATCTTCAGCGAGGGGTACGCGACGAGTGCCGGGCCCGAACTCCAGCGGGTCGAGCTGTCCCACGAGGCGATCCGGCTGACCCGCGCCGTCCACGGACTGCTGCCGGACGACGGTGAGATCACCGGGCTTCTGGCGCTGATGCTGCTCACCCAGGCCCGCAGCGCGGCCCGTACGGGGCCGGGCGGCGAGCTGATCCCGCTGGCCGAGCAGGACCGGGGGCGCTGGGACGGCGCGGCGATCGACGAGGGCGTCGCGCTGATCACGGCGGCGCTGCCGTACGGCCCGGTGGGCCCGTATCAGGTGCAGGCGGCGATCGCCGCCGTCCATGACGAGTCCGGGTCGGCGGACGAGACGGACTGGCCGCAGATCCTGGCGCTGTACGGGGTGCTCGACGCGCTCGTCGACAATCCGGTGGTCTCGTTGAACCGCGCGGTCGCGCTGGCGATGGTGCGGGGTCCGGCGGCCGGGCTCGCCGCCGTGGACGGACTCGAAGCGGCGGGGCGGCTCGCGGGGCACCACCGGCTGTATGTGGTCAGGGCGCATCTGCTGGAGATGGCGGGCGACCGGGAGGCGGCGGCCGAGAACTACCGGGCCGCCGCCGCGCGTACGGCGAGCACGCCCGAGTACCACTACTTGTCGATACGGGCCGCGCGGCTCGGGACGGGGGCGGGGGCGGGCGACGGCTCGGGGTAGGCGGCCGGCTCCGGGCGCAGCATGATCGTGCGCGAGACCACGAACGTGATCGGGATCGCCGCGGCCGCCGCGATCAGCGGCGCGTATGTCCTGCTGAGGTGGAGCACGTCGACCAGCAGATAGACGCCGCACGTGGTGATGGTGAAGTTCGCCGCGTTGGTGAGCGGGAACAGCAGGAACTTCCGCCAGGTCGGCCGGGTCCGGTAGGTGAAGTGCGAGTTGAGGAAGAACGAGCCGATCATGCTGAGCACGAAGGCGACGACGTGCGCCGCGACGTACGGGAGCCAGGTCAGCAGCACCAGATAACAGGCGTAGTACGAACCGGTGTTGACGACCCCGACGAGCGCGAATCTGATCAGCTGGCCCCGGACCGTCATGTGCCTACGAGCTCCTGCTCCTGGTCCGTCGTCGTTGCCGTCGTCGTTGCCGCCGTCGTTGCCGACGACGTGGAAAGCGTCCGGCGCGGGCGGTCCGCGTCGGTCGCCGCCACCAGGTAGTGGGGGCGCCGCTTCACCTCGTAATAGATGCGGCCGACGTACTCTCCGACGACTCCCACCATCACCATCTGCACGCCCGACAGCGCCGTGATGGCCACCAGGAGTGTGACATAGCCGGGGGACTCGACCCCGTTCACCATGGCGTCGCCGACAATCCATGCCGCGTACAGGGAGGCGAGCGTGACCAGCATCAGTCCGAGGTAGAGCGCGGCCCGCAGGGGTTTGTTGTTGAAGGAGAGCATGCCGTCGAGCCCGTAGTTGAGCAGCTTTCCGAAGCTCCATTTGGAACGGCCCTGCTCGCGCACCGCGTTCTCGTACTCGAATGTGGTGGAGCGGAATCCGACCCAGGCGAAGATTCCCTTGGAGAAGCGGTTGTACTCGGCGAGGCCGAGCACCGCGTCGACCGCGCGGCGGGAGAGGAGCCGGAAGTCCCCGACGCCGTCGACCAGTTCCACATCGATCAGGCGGTTGATCAGCCGGTAGTAGACGCGGGCCGCCAGGGTGCGGGTGACGCGGTCGCCCTTGCGGGTGCGGCGGGCGATGACCTGCTCGTAACCCTCCTCGTGGAGGGAGAGCATGCGGCGGACCAGCTCCGGTGGGTGCTGGAGGTCCGCGTCCATGATGACCACGGCCTCGCCCTTCGCGTACTGGAGGCCGGCGAGCATGGCCGCCTCCTTACCGAAGTTGCGGCTGAAGGAGACGTAACGGGTGCGGGAGTCGCCTGCGGCGATCTTCTCCAGCCGCTCCAGAGTGCCGTCCCGGCTTCCGTCGTCCACATAGACCAGCTCGAATTCATGCCCGAGTTCCCCTTCGAGCAGCGCGAGTTCATCGGTCACATGGTCGTGGAAGCGGTCGACGATCTCCTCTTCGTTGAAGCACGGGACCACTATCGAGATCAGCACCGTAGAACCACATCCGACGGGAATGTCACCGTTGGAGTCCCCGCGTGAATTGCGGGCGACCATCACATGAACTGAAGCGCTAACGGACCTTTTGTCGGGATCCACGCTGACATATTCGATCACTATGCCGACCCTGCAATCCGTGCGTGGCCGGGCAGCCGCGTTCGCCGCCCTCATCACCGTGACCGCCGTCTGCGCGGGTGACGCGGTGGCCCGGAGCTTCCCGTTCGGCTCCGGCACCCGGAGCGTCAATGACCTGGGCAACCAGTTCGTCCCCTTCCACGCCAAGCTGTGGGACCTGCTGCACGGGCGCGGGGACGGCGGGCTGCTGCTCAACTGGCAGTCGGGGTACGGCACGGCGTTCCTGCCCGACCTCGGTACGTATCTGACCAGTCCGTTCGCCCTGCTGGTGGGGTTGTTTCCACGGGACCGGATCGATCTCGCCGTGTATGTGATCACCGTGCTCAAGATGGCGGCAGCGGGCGCGGCGATGGCGTGGCTGCTGCTGTCCTTCGTGACGAAGCGGCGCGATACGGCTCCGTGGTGGGTCGCCGGGATGCTCGGGGCCACGTACGCGCTCTGCGGCTGGTCGGTCATCGAGGCGTCGTACAACCCGATGTGGCTCGACGGGCTCATCGGCTTCCCGCTTCTCTGCCTGGTCGGCGAGTGGGTACGGGCGGGGCGTCGGCCGGTCGTCGGTCCGCTCGTCGTCGCCCTCGTCTGGGTCGCCAACTTCTACACCGCGTACATGGCGACCCTCGGCGCCGTCCTTGTGCTCTGTGTCCAACTCCTCCTTGACGGAGGGGTGTTGCGCGCGTGGCTGCGCGTCCTGGTGCGCGGCGCCGTCACCGTGCTGCTCGGGATCGGGCTCGCCGCGCCCGTGCTGCTGCCGGTCGTGATGGGGACGCGGCACGCGTATCCGGGCTGGACGACGGAGTTCAAGGCGGCCGGCTGGAGCGAGGTGTTCGCGCGGGCGCTGCCCGCGACGTACGACTTCTTCACCCCCGCCGTCTTCCTGGGCGGCGGCGCTCTGCTGCTCGCCGCCGTGCTGCCGTTCAACCGGGCCGTCCCGAGGCGCGAGCGCGTGGCGTGGGCGGGGCTCGCCGGCGCGGTCGCGCTGTCCCTGCAGTGGGGGCCGACGCATCTGGTGTGGCACGCGTTCGCGACGCCCAACGGCAGCCCGTTCCGGCAGACGTTCGTGCTGTCAGGGCTGCTGGTGATCGCGGCCTGGCGGTGTCTGGCGTACGGCTGGCCGGGCCGCCGGGCGCTGCTCGGCGGCAGTGGGGTGCTGGTCGCGGTCGGGCTGGTCGCCGCCACCGACGCGCTGACCGGGCGGCGCGCCCTCGCGCTCTTCGCGTGCGGGCTCGCGGCGGCCGTGGCGGCGCTGCTGGTGGTACGGCTCCCCCGGCGCCGTTACGCGGCGCTGGCCGCCCTGTTGCTGGTGGGCGGGCTCGCGGGGCAGGCGGCGGCGACCACCGCGTACGCCGACCGGGCGCGGCTGGACCGGCTCGACCACTACCCGGCGTGGGACGAGGCGCACGAGAAGCGGGCCGCCGCGATCGCGGAAGTGGACGGGTGGCCGAACTACCGCACCGACCCGGGGCGTACGCAGATCACCGCGAACGATCCGCTGCTGCTGGGCGGGCAGGGCTCCTCCTACTACAGCAGTCATACGCCCGACGTGCTGACGCGCACGCTCGGCGCGCTGGGCGCCGGCTGGACGTCGAACGGGCGGGCGGTGCAGAGCCTGGACAACCCGGTCGTGGACGCGGTGTTCGCGGTCGGCGCGCGCCTCCGTACGGAGGAGGAGGACGGATCTTCGGCCGGGTCGTCCGCGGCAGGCGGGTCGTCGGCCGGGTCGTCCGCGGCAGGCGGGTCGCCGGAGGTGAGCCGCGCGGACGTGCCGCCGCTGGTGACCGTACGGCCGCCGGAACGGACGCCGCCCCACTACGGGCCCTCGCCCTTCCGCAACCAGGAGCTGCTGCTGGGCTCGCGCGTCTACTCCGCCCCCGTGGCGGGCGCCTGCCCCGCCGGCCGCGAGGTCTTCCTCTGGGCGCCCGACTACTACGGCACCGCCCGGCTCGGCGACGCCCCGCCGGTCATGCTGCGCGGCGACAAGCCCCGCTGGCGTGCGGCCGTGACCTCGCTCGGAACGGCCGAACGCGCCGGTGAGCGGATCACGTTCGACCGGAAGGCGCCGACGACGCGGACGGTGGCCTGCCTCGACCGGACCCGCCTCGACGCCGCCGTGGACCGGATGAAGAAGACCGGCGCCGTCTCCGTGCGGGTCTCGGACCATGGTGTACGGGCCCAACTGCCGCCCGGCAGCACGGGAACGGCCGTCCTCGCCGCACCCCGGATCGCCGGCTGGAGCTGCGCCGGGAAGCCCGCCGACTCGTCCCTCGGCCTGGTCGCCGTCCCGCTGGACCCGGACGGCACGACCACCTCGGTCGACTGCTCCTTCCGGCCGCCGGGGCTGCGCTCGGGCGCCGCCCTGGGTGCCGCGTCGCTGCTCGTGCTGCTGGGTGTCGCCGCGCTCTCCGTACGGAGGCGACGTCGCGAGGGACCAGGGGCGGTGGAGCTACCTGCCCCGGGTGGTGCCCCGGAACTGCTGCCTGCGGTCGAGCCCGCGCCGTAGTTCGACGGGCAGCGGGTGGTACGGGCCGTACGCGCGCTCCGCGTCGTACAGCAGGTACTGCAATTGCTGCTGCGCCCCGGTGTGGTCGCCGACCGCGAGCAGCAGATGCCCGACGCGGTGTCTGATGTCGAAGGCACGCGACTGGTCGGCGCCCGGCTGGCCGACGCCTTCGTAGAAGGGCAGCACCGCGCGGTACTCGTCGAGCGCCGCGCCCGCCTCACCGAGCTGTTCCAGGCACTGCGCGGCGTCGTAGCGGAACTGGAGCGTCTGCGGGTCGCCGGGGCCGGCCTCGGCCGCGCGGTCGTCGGCGAGACGGCGCAGCTCGGGCAGGGCGCGGCGGTACTGGCCGTCGTCCATCAGCGTCGTCGCGTACTGCTTGCGCAGGATACGGACGACCGGTGAGCGTTCGCCGTGCTCGGCGGCCGCCGCCGGGAGGATCCCGCCGAGGATGTCCACGGCCTGGGTGATGCTGCCCTCGCCGAGAAGGCGCTTGGCCTCGTCCACGGCCGCCGCGACGTCGGGACGCCGGGCGGGGACGTGCTCCGGCTGCGGCGGCGGCACGGGCGCGGGCGGCGGGGCGGTGGCGCGGTCGGGCCAGGGCGCGTGCGGGCGCAGGAAGGGGCGGCTCGGGTCGAGCGGTGTGCCGGCCTGGCCGGAGCGGGGCGCGCCGACCACGCCGCGCGTGGGGAGCAGCGGGGCGAGTGCCTCGTACACCTCCTGCGCGCCGGCCGGCCGGTGCTGCGGGTCCTTGGCGAGCAGGCGCAGGACGAGCGCCTCCAGCGTCTCGGGGATCTCCGGGCGGATCCGGCGGACGGGGACGGGCGGCTCGTACAGATGCCGGTGCAGGACGCCGAGGGCGGTCGTCCCGGGGAACGGGACGGTGCCGCTGAGGAGTTCGTGCAGGACCACGCCGAGTGCGTAGAGGTCGGTGTACGGGCCGACGGCGCCGCCCATCACCTGCTCGGGGGCCATGTAGGCGGGGCTGCCGATGACCGATCCGGTGTGGGTGAGGCGGGTGGTGTCGGTGTCGATGACGGAGGCGACGCCGAGGTCGAGCACGAGGACGGTGCCGTCGGGCTTGACCATCACGTTCCGCGGCTTGAGGTCGCGGTGCACGATGGGCACCGCGTGTACGGCGGCGAGGACGCCGCACAGCTGGGCGGCGACCGAGGCCGCCCACTGCCACGGGTAGGGCGCGTGTCCGGTGAAGTGGGCGGCGAGGTCGGTGCCTTCGACGTACTGCATGACCAGGTACAGCTCGTCGCCGTCGCTGCCCGCGTCGTGCACGGTGACCAGGCCGGGGTGGTTGACCTGGGCGGTGACCCGGCATTCGCGGATGAACCGGCGGCGCATGTCCTCGGCGGTGCTGTCGGCGGCCATCTTGTCGGGGCGCAGCAGTTTCACGGCGACGCGGCGGCCGAGGCGCTGGTCGTACGCCGTCCAGACCTGGCCCATGCCGCCCTGGCCGATGAGGCCGGCCATCTCGTAACGGCCCGCGACGACGCGGGCGTTCACCGCTTGTCGCCCTCGCCGCTGTTCCCGCTGTCGCGGCTGTTCCCGCTGTCACGACCGGAGCCGCCGTTGCCGCTGTCGCGGCGGAGGAGGTCGCTCAGCTCGTCCAGCTCGGCGCGCACCTGGTCGATCCTGGGCGGCGGTGTGGGGTGGTTGGGCTGCGCCCGGACGGGGGTCGCGGGGCCGGGCCGCTGATACGGCTGCGGCTGCTGCGGGCCGGCCACGGGCCGGGTGGGACCGCCGTAGCCGTAACCGGAGTTGGCGGGCGGCTGGTAGCCGTGCTGCGGGCCAGGCGGCGGGTAGTAGCCCGCGTACGGCCCCGCCAGGACCCGGTAGTGCCTGAAGTCCGCGAACAGGAAGTAGGCGATGGCGGCGGCGCCGGTCGACAGCATGCCGATCATGCCGATGTTGCCTTCGGTGCTGCTGAAGTCGTTGGTGTTGTCCTGGGCGAGATAGACGATCCACAGGATGCTGAGGGCCACGTTCCCGACGAACAGCCACCAGTTCAGGACGGACCGGGTCACGACCGCCACCCGCAGCGTCGCCGCCCAGGAGAGGAAACCGCAGGTCAGCAGCGGCAGCACCACAAAGAGCACCCGCAGGAGCGCGAGCATCCCCGGCGAGGGTGTGCGGGGTGACTGCGGGTGCGCTATTCCGGGGCCGTGCATGCTGCTCCTGACAGGCCAGGGGGACATCGGCGAAAGCGTATCGAGGGTATACAGCGGCACCGCCGCCGAACCCCGTCGCGTGGATTCCCCCTGCGGCCCCGCACCTGTCCCAACGCTCAGATCCGGTGACGCACCCACACATTGGGTTCGACGTAGACACCGTAGCCGCGTGTGGCCTCGCAGTGCACGGGCATGAGGGCTCCGGGTACGACGACGGGCCCGTCGCTGTCGAACGGGAGCCCCGTCCACTCGCGCCACTGGGCTACCGAGCCGGTGACCGTCATGGAAGCGGGCGCCACGGAGTCGATGACACCGCCCGCGCGTACGTGGACGCGGAGCCAGGGGTCGTACGGCAGCCCGTCCTCGTCCCGTACGCGGTGGGCGTACTCGTCCATCGCGGCGTGCGGCTCCTGGTGCTTGGCGCTGGGCCGTACCGGCGCGAGCAGTTCGGCGAAGCCGAGGCGCCCGGCGTTCTCGCGCATCGCCGCCAGCATCGTGCCGGACAGGCCCTGACCCTGCCGGTCGGTGGCGATCGTGATCTCGATCGCGCTGACGGTGTCGGGCTTCCTGCCGTGCCGCAGATCGGAGAACGCCCACAGCAGCACCTGGTCCCAGCCGGTCGCCGGCAGCGTCCCGCGTCCCTCGGTGTGGAGCTGGAACGGGACGCTGAAGGCGCGGGCCACGACGGTGCCCGCCTCGTCCGTGCCGACGAGCGCGAACTCGGGCAGCTCGCTGACGATCCGCCCGATGTTCGCCCAGCCCACGGGGTCGTGAAGCATGAACTCCGGCCAGGTGTCGACCATCCGCCACATCGGGCCGATGAGGTGGGGACGCTCGGCGAGGGTGGTCACGGTCAGCTCCATGCGAGCACGTTAACCACACCTGACCTGGTGCTCCCAGTGCTTTTCGCGCGGGGCGGCGGCCGCGGGCTTCGGACTCCCCGCCGCCCCCGCTCAGTTGTCCTCGGGCATGGGCGCCGGCTCGGCGTTGTCCATACGCTCGGGCGTCCAGTACTCGTCGACGTCCGCCGGATCCTGGTTCGTCCGTACGCCGGTGGTCCCTGAGCCGGGGTCGGACGGTGCCCCGTCCCCCGCACCTGAGGCCGCCGACTGCCAGGCGAATCCGCCAGCGATCACGGCGACGACACCCGCCGCGACCACGATCCGGCGAGCGGTGCGACGGCGGTTCGCCGCGCCGCGAGTGGTGGAAGATCCCATGACATTCCTTCCGGAGGGGAGTGCCGAACCGTCGGACGCGTGCTCCGCCTCCCCAGCGTATCGCCGGGGAGGCGGAGCAGCGCCGTGCGGGAAGGCCCGCTGCACGATACCGGATACCGGATACCGGATACCGGATACCGGATGTATCGGATGCCAGATATCGGATGCCGAAGCCCGTGGACCGTTGAGCTACGTGCGGCTTCCCTGGTCGTCAAACATCTGCTTCACGCTGTCACCGAAATACGAGCTGCGATTCCAGCCGTTGGAAGTGATGGTGCTGGTGACCCCGTTGATATACCCGAGCCCGGAACTGTCACTGTAATTCCGCAGCCAAGGGCCGCCGCTCGCACCGCCACCGAAGTCGCAGCCGATCTCGATGCGGCCGTCTGTGAGGCTCACCCGCTTGGTGGTCCCGGTGCACCACCACTGCACCTGGCCGCCGTTGCGATTGACGGGGTAGCCGAACACCGTCACCGCCTGCGCCCGGTCGTAGTTGTAGCTGAGCCCGTGCCCGCCCGTGACGTTGACGATTTTCCCCCCGCTACCCTGCCAGGTCGTCACCATGGCGACGTCCCAGTTGAAGTCTTTACTGTTGATCCAGCCGTTGAATGCCCGGAACTCCTTGGCCGCGAAATTCCCGTAGGGACGAGCACCTTCGCGGTAGCGCGGCACGTACGTCCAGTTCTCCATCCACTGGCCGGCCTTGCCGTTCGCACCCCCCGTGTTCACGCAGTGCCCGGCGGTGGCCACCAGCTGCTTCGACGGGCTGTTGATGGCGCTCGCCGAGCAGACGTAGTTCTTGCCGTCGACGGGATTGCGGTAGAACACCTTCCCGACCACGTCCGACTCCACGATCCGGACACCGATGCCACCCGCCGGGGACTTCTCCGGCGCCGCGGGAGGCGTACTCCCCTCGGCGCCCCCGGTGTCCGGGAGCTGGCCGGGCTCAGGCGTGTCGTTCACCGCGCCCGGAATGCTGTTGTCGGCGGGGATGGCGTTCTTCATCCGTTCCGGCGTCCAGTACTTGTCCACTTCCTGGGCCGCCGTCGAGGAATCGACTTCGGTGCCGTTCGCGAGTTGCGGCACGGAAGTGACCGTGGCCGATGCCGTGGTCGGTTGGGTATCGACGGGGCGGGCGGACGCGGGTTGATTGGTGGCGAGAATCACCACGGCGGCGGCGAGCGAGGGCAGCAGAACGCGCATTCTCCGGTGCACTCTTGAAAGTCCCTTTCCAGCACAGCGGTGTGAGCAACACGTGCGGTGGCGCCGTTCCTCGGCCGGAATTGACTTGACCGGTCAACAACCTAACCAACGCGGCCGGGAATGCACAGAGTTGGCCGAGAAACCGCACGGGCTCCGGAAAGGCCCGACAAGAAAGCGGAGCGAGCGGACCGGCCTCCCGGCGGTCTGCACGTCAAATGTCACCGGCGCCGCCCGCACGCAAGCACACGTAAGCGGATGACGCCGGTCAACCGGAATGTGCGGCAGATCACTTCGAATGCCGTATTCCGTGTTTGTCCGTGTCGCGGGCGGGGCCGGTGTCAGCCGCCGCACTGCGTCAGCATCGTCTTTCTGTCCGCGCCGGTCACCGGGAGTTCGTACTTGGCCGCGACCTGTGCGAACCGCACCACGTACGCGCAGCGGACCGGCTTGTTCGGCGGCAGCCAGGACGCGGGACCCGAGTCGCCCTTGCCGCTGTTGGTGGGGCCGTCGACGGGCAGCAGGTTCAGCGGATCGTTCGCCAACTGCTCGCGCTTGTCCTCGTTCCAGCGGGCCGCGCCCAGCTGCCAGCTGTAGGAGAGCGGCACCATGTGGTCTATCTGGACGGCCGTCGCCCGCTTCTTCTTCCAGGCGATGTCCTTGCCGGTGTACGGGTCGTGCAGCGTCATCGAGACGATCACGCACGTCGAGCCCGACCGGAACTCGACGTCCTGGCCGTCGCGCTTCAGCAGGTCGTTACGGGTGTCGCAGCCGTTACGGGCGAACGGGACGCCGTCGGCCGAGTCCATCCACGCGTAGCCGAACTCGTCCCGGTCGTAACCGGTCCTGGGGCCGCGACCCTTCACCTCCAGCGCCCCGATCAGCTTGCGCGCCGCCGCCCGGTCCGCGTCCCCGGTGAGGGGCGCGAGGCCGGGCGCGGTGCCGTCCGCGTTCTTGAGGGGGCTGGTCGCCCGCCCGTCCGGGGCGCCGCCGTCGGCGTCGGCCGATCCGTCGGAGGACCCGGAGGACCCGGAGGACCCGGAGGCCGCGGGGTCGACGGAATCGATGGCGTCGCACCCGGCGAGCAGCGCGGAGGCGAGGACCAGGACAAGGAGAACCGGACGGGCGGCGGTGCGCGGGGAGTTGCGTCTGAGAGCGGTCACGACCCCAGGATCGTCGCCAGGAACTCCCCCGTCCACGACAGCAGTTCCCGGCCGACCACCGGCTTGCCGCCGATCTTGCCCGATGTCGGGCGGGGGACCATGATCTGGTGGGCCGTCGGCTTGATCACCGTACGGGGGTGCAGGCGCTTGAGGCGCAGCTCCTGCGACTCCCGCAACTCCACCGGCGCGAAGCGGATGTTGGGGCCCTGGAGGACGATCTCGCCGACCCCGCAGGCGCGTGCCAGCATGCGCAGGCCCGCCACCAGCAGCAGGTTCTCCACCGGCTCGGGGAGCTTGCCGTAACGGTCCGTCAGCTCCTCCCGTACGGCGGTGATGTCGGCCTCCGAGTTGGCGGAGGCGATGGCGCGGTACGCCTGGAGGCGCAGTCGCTCGCCGGGGGCGTAGTCGTGCGGGACGTGCGCGTCGACCGGGAGTTCGATCTTGACCTCCAGCGGCGGCTCCTCCTGCACCGTGCCGTCGACGGCCGCGCGGTAGTCCGCGACCGCCTCGCCGACCATGCGTACGTACAGGTCGAAGCCGACACCCGCGATGTGCCCGGACTGCTCGCCGCCGAGCAGGTTGCCCGCGCCGCGGATCTCCAGGTCCTTCATCGCGACGTACATGCCGGCGCCCATCTCGGTGTGCTGGGCGATCGTCGCGAGGCGCTCGTGCGCCGTCTCGGTGAGCGGCTTCTCCGGCGGGTAGAGGAAGTACGCGTAGCCGCGCTCACGGCCGCGCCCCACCCTGCCGCGCAGCTGGTGGAGTTGGGACAGGCCGAAGTTGTCGCCGCGTTCCACCACGAGCGTGTTGGCGTTGGCGATGTCGATGCCGGACTCCACGATCGTGGTGGAGACGAGGACGTCGAACTTCTTCTCCCAGAAGTCCACCACGACCTGTTCCAGGGCCTGTTCGGACATCTGGCCGTGCGCGGTCGCGATCCGCGCCTCGGGGACGATCTGGCGCAGCCGCGCCGTGGCGCGGTCGATGGACTCGACGCGGTTGTGGATGTAGAAGACCTGTCCCTCGCGCAGCAGTTCACGGCGGATGGCCGCGCCGATCTGCTTCTCCTCGTACGGGCCGACGAAGGTCAGCACCGGGTGCCGCTCCTCGGGCGGGGTGGTGATGGTCGACATCTCGCGGATGCCGGTCACCGCCATCTCCAGGGTGCGCGGGATCGGCGTCGCGGACATCGTCAGTACGTCGACGTTGGCGCGGAGCTTCTTCAGCTGCTCCTTGTGCTCGACGCCGAAGCGCTGCTCCTCGTCCACGATGACCAGACCGAGGTCCTTGAACCGGGTCTCGGCGGAGAAGAGGCGGTGCGTGCCGATGACGATGTCGACCGACCCCTCCCGCAGCCCTTCGAGGGTCGCCTTCGCCTCGCTGTCGCTCTGGAAGCGGGACAGGGCCTTCACGACGACGGGGAACTGCGCGTACCGCTCGGAGAAGGTCCCGAAGTGCTGCTGCACGAGCAGTGTCGTGGGGACGAGGACGGCGACCTGCTTGCCGTCCTGGACGGCCTTGAAGGCGGCGCGCACCGCGATCTCCGTCTTGCCGTAGCCGACGTCGCCGCAGACCAGGCGGTCCATGGGGACCGTCTTCTCCATGTCCTCCTTGACCTCGGCGATGGTGGAGAGCTGGTCGGGCGTCTCGACGTACGGGAACGCGTCCTCCAGCTCCCGCTGCCAGGGTGTGTCCTGGCCGAAGGCGTGGCCGGGGGCCGCCATGCGTGCCGAGTAGAGCTTGATGAGGTCGGCGGCGATCTCCTTGACCGCCTTCTTGGCGCGCTGCTTGGTCTTGGTCCAGTCGGCGCCGCCGAGGCGGTGCAGGGTGGGGGCCTCGCCGCCGACGTACTTGGTGACCTGTTCGAGCTGGTCGGTGGGGATGTAGAGGCGGTCGCCGGGCTGGCCGCGCTTGGCGGGGGCGTACTCGACGAGCAGATACTCGCGCGTCGCGCCCTGGACGGTGCGCTGCACCATCTCGACGTACCGGCCGACGCCGTGCTGCTCGTGGACGATGTAGTCGCCCGCCTCCAGGGTGAGCGGGTCGATGGTCTTGCGGCGCTTGGTCGGCATCCGCACGCCGTCCTTGCCCGCCGCCTTCTGGCCGGACAGGTCGGTCTCCGTGAGGACGGCGAGCCCCAGCGCCCGGTCCACGAAGCCGTAGTCGATCGAGCCGCACGCGACGTGCACGACGGACGGGGTGATCTCGCCCAGGCCCTTGCCGCCGTGCGCCTCGGGGGTGTCGAGGCGGGCGGGGATGCCCTCGCCGCCCAGTACCTCGACGGTACGGGCGGCGGTGCCGTGGCCCTCAGTGACGTAGACGGTGCGCCAGCCGTCGGCGAGCCAACCCTTGGTGTCGGCGAGGGCGCGGGCGGTGTCGCCGCGGTACGTCTCCGGGGCGCGCATGCCCAGCTTGAGGGTGTCCGCCGACAGCTCCTCGTCGGCGGCGAACGGCGCGACCGACCACCACATCATTCCCAGCTCGCGCGCCCGGTCGCGGACGTCCGCGATGCCCCACAGCGAGGCCGCGCCGACGTCGATGGGCGCCTCGCCGCCGCCGGCTCCGGCCGCCCAGGACGCCTGGAGGAACTCCTGGCTGGTGGCGACCAGGTCGGAGGCCCGGGTGCGGACCCGCTCGGGGTCGCAGACCAGCGCCATCGAGCCCTTGGGCAGTACGTCGAGCAGCAGCTCCATGTCGTCCACGAGGACCGGGGCCAGGGCCTCCATGCCCTCCACCGCGATGCCCTCGGCGATCTTGCCGAGCATGTCGGCCAGCTCGGGGTGCACCTCGGCGAGGGCGGCGGCCCGCTCCCGTACCTGCGGTGTGAGCAGCAGTTCACGGCAGGGCGGCGCCCACAGCCCGTGCTCGGCGACTTCGAGCGAGCGCTGGTCGGCGACCTTGAAGTAGCGGATCTCCTCGATGTCGTCGCCCCAGAACTCCACGCGCAGCGGGTGCTCCTCGGTGGGCGGGAAGACGTCCAGGATGCCGCCTCGTACGGCGAACTCGCCGCGCTTCTCGACCAGTTCGACGCGGGAGTACGCCGCGGCGGCCAGCGCCTGCGTCACCTCGTTCAGGTCGGCGGTCCCGCCGCCGCGCAGCGAGACGGGCTCCAGGTCGCCGAGGCCCTTGACCTGCGGCTGGAGTACGGAGCGGATGGGCGCGACGACGACGCTGACCGGCCCGGCGCCGGGGTCGTCGGCGCGGGGGTGCGCGAGCCGGCGCAGCACGGCGAGCCGGCGGCCGACGGTGTCGCTGCGGGGCGACAGGCGCTCGTGGGGCAGTGTCTCCCAGGACGGGAACTCCGCGACGGAGTCGGCGGGCAGCAGGGACCGCAGCGCGGCGGCCAGGTCCTCGGCCTCGCGGCCGGTCGCGGTGACGGCGAGGACGGTACGGCGCGCGTCGCGCGCGAGGGCGGCGACCGCGAAGGGGCGGGCGGCGGGCGGGCCGACCAGGTCGACATGCGTGCGATGCCCGTCGGCGGCGGCGCCGACCGCTTCGGCGAGCGCCGGGTCTCGTACAACGGCGTCGAGCAGACCGTGCAGGCTCATGAAGGGTGTTTCCGTCCGGTTCCGGGGGTGGTGGTGCGGGGTGACGACCGACGCGGGGTGCTGCGGGAGCAACGCGAAGGGCCCGACACGTGTCACGGGCCGGGGGCCCCCAGCCTACGACTCCGGGCGGGCGGGCGTCGCGCGGGACGGGTGGGGAGCGAGCGGATGCAGTCGGAAATCAGGGACGGCCAGGACGCGCTCGGTATCGGGGAAGCCGAAAGTGGCCGAGGCCGTCCGCACCGTATTCGCGTGGTCGTATCGCGCCCCTTCCGAATCGGGCGCCACGCACTTCCAACAGTTCGGCGTGCGCCCCGGCCGGAGTAGGGAGCTGCGGCAGCGGCACGCGAGCACGGCAAGATCGGCAAGGCACCCTCCAGGGCCGACCGCCGGCCGACGCCGAGGCCGTTCGCCCAGGCCAGGTGCTCCCAGAGCCTCTGGTCAGGCGAGAACCTGGCCGAGGAGGTCTCGGGGACGACCGCCCAGGGCCTGGTGGAGGACTCCGGCCCTGGACCGGATCAAGCCGTCACGGTAGGGGCCCGGCAGCCGGTCGAAGACCCCAGCCGCCATCTCGGCCGCAGCTGCGGGGTCCCCATCGAGACGCAGGCAGGCGGCGGTGTCCATCGCGATCAGGGCCCGGGTCATCACCGAGGGAGAGTCGGTGAGGTCAAGAGCATCGTCCTGGGCCGAGTAGGCAGCCGCGGTGTCCCCGAGGAGGGTGTACGCCTGGGAGAGGTGCACGAAGTGCTTCTGTCCGGGGTAGCCGAACCATGTGTCGGCTGCTTCGTGTCCGTCGAGGCGTTCGACCAGGGTGTGCACGTCCGTGACCGCCATCCTGGCGCCCCGGTGATCGCCGATGGCGGCGAGCGAGCGGGCGGTAACGGCCGCCGCCAACGCCCCGGCCGCGGTGGGCGTCCGGCCGGCCGCTCTGCGGGCTCGGGCGGCGATGCGCACGGCCACCTCGGGGGCGCCGTAGTTCAGTGGCACCATCGCGTGCCGTGCCAGTACCCAGGCGGTCATCCTGCGGTCACCTGATTCGCGGGCCGCCGTCTCCGCTGTCGCGAACCAGCGGAAGGCGTTCCCCTTGTCGCCCCGGTCGTGTTGAACGATGGCGACCAGGCCGGCGATCCCGGCGGCGGTGCGGGCGAGGTCGGCCCGTGCGCCGGCCGGGTGGGACTGGTTGAGGACCTGGCCGAGGAGGTCGAGATCCGCCTGCATCTCGCCCAGCACGTCGTCGGGCACACGGCCGTGGTAGCCGCCCCGGTGCCGCTCGAATGCCGACTCCAGGTAGGCCAGATCCCCGGGTCCGGACTCCATGAGGGCCCCGTCGATGCCCTCGCGGGCCTGTGCGATGCCAGGTAACGCGGTCGCGCCTACCGCAGCGGCCGTCACCCCGAAGAAACTACGTCGCTTCACGTCCTCTTTCTCCCTGTTCTGGCTGCGTCGGTGTTGTCGCGACGCGGCGACTGCCCGCTGCACGTCCGCGACACTCAGCCCGTATGCGCGGGCGATCGTCTCGTGCCAGTCCGGGACCGGTAACCGCTTCTCCAGTTCCCACCGCTTGATGTTCTCCCAGTCGAACCATCTGCCGTTCTGGGCCTGTTGAACGACCTTGGCCTGCTCGTCACGAGTGCGCCCGGCGTCTTCTCGGATCGTTCGCAGTAAGACGCCGATGCCGTCCAGGGCCACCATGGCACCTTCCCTCCGTCGCCGTCGGGTGCGGCCCTCATCCTGGCCCCCCGGAGCGGCCCCCCGCCGGGAAACGCACCCCTTCGTGGCCCCTCATTCCCTATGTGCCCCGGCAGTTCAATGGGTGAACGCCGCCGACTCCTCGGCTCACCGACGGCACGGTCCCGGCGGCGGGCCGAGATTCCAATCCGCACGGAGCCAGCCGGACAGACAGACCACCTGGAGGGGATCATGGACACCCGAGCACCCGTGGAACGGCTACCGGCTCGCGCCGCATGGGAGGAGACCGGGACAGCTCTTGTTCCCGGTGTCCTTGAGCCGGACCGCTTCAAGGCCCTGGTCGAGGAGGCGCACGGCAGGCTCGACCTGGTGGCGCCGCACGTCCACGAGCACACGGCAGCGCACCGTGACGGCAGCTTCGCCTCCCCGGTCCACTGCGGATTCATCCCACCCGGCCCGGTGCTGGAAGCGCTGGCCTACGACAAAACCCTGCTGATGGCCTTGCGTGAAGCCACCGGCATTTCCCGGCTGATCCCGCGCGGGGGAGCCGTCGTCCTTTACAAGGAAGGCGACTTCCAGGGCCTGCACACGGACTCGGTCAAGTCGACCGTGACCGTCGCCGTCGCGCTGACCGAGAACCTGCCCCCGATGGGCTGGGCCCCGCACCTGCTGGGCGCCTTCCCCGACCGCCTCGGAGAGGTCGTCACCGAGCACGGCATGTTCCCCGAGGGCAAGGGCTTCACCACCCTGCCCCACCCGTACGGCGACGGCAGCGTCCGAGCGTTCGCCGGATACCACGTGCCGCACTGGCGCCCGCCCATGAAGTCGATGGGCCTGCTGGTGACCATGTCGTTCATGGACCTGTGATGGGCATGACCCCGCGTCAGCTCTGGCTGACGGAAGGCAGGGCGGTCGTTCCCGAGGATGTGGTCGAAGCCAGCCTCTGGGAGGAGATCTCCGAGGAAGCCGGCCGGTGCGAGCCGCACGCGATCGTCCGCCACAACCGGCGGCCGGGACTGCTGGTGATGCGGGACGGCTCGATCACCTCCCCCCAGCGGTGCAGGGTCCACACCGGCGGAGGCGCCCTCAGCCGGCTGGCCATGTCCAAGGGCCTGGCGGAAGTGGCCGGCGAGGCGACCGGCCGCGCCCGCATGACCCCGATTCGCTTCGGCCTGAAGTTCTACGAGCCCGGCGACTACATGCACGTTCATCGCGACGACGGGAAGTGCGAGATCACCTTCTCGTGCGGCCTGACCCCCGGCCTCGTCTCGATGGGCTGGCTGCCCCACCTGCGGTGGCTGACCACCCGCCAGGTGGCCGTTCGCCTCGGCGACACCCCTTACCCCGACGGCGGCGAGACCTTCCCGGTCCGCCACCGCGTCCTCACCGGATTCGACGGAAGCCGAATCCCCCACTGGCGTACCCCGCTCGACTTCCAGTCGCGCGAGGTGCTGATCACCATCTGCTTCACCGACCTTTCGGTGTAGCAGCGTCCTTCCCGATCAAGGAGGAACGACCATGTCCCAGCAGATCCCGTACGCCACGACGCAGGCCGTGGACCCGGCCGACTTCGTGGCCGAGCTGCACGCCGAGGGCAACATGCCGCAGAACTCCGGCGGCGACCCGGCCGTGCCCGACTCCGCCTTCCCCGACATCCACACCTACCCGCTGCCGTCCGCCTGACCGGCGACGTAGGCGGTAACTGAACCCCGCCCGGTCGTCAGGCACCCAAGTCACCGAGGGTGCCCGACGACCGGGCTTCGGCATCTGCGAAGGGAAAGCCCATGCGCAAGGCGTATTTCGACGGCACACACCGGACCCGTCATCCCGATCAGACCTGGGAGGCGATCCGGCCGCTGTTGATGGCGTACGGCATCACCCGCGTCGCCGACGTGACCGGCCTGGACGACCTCGGTATCCCGGTGACGATGGCCGTACGGCCTCTCGCTCGCACCCTGTCCGTCGCCCAGGGCAAAGGCGCGACGATGGCCGCCGCCCGGGTCTCGGGGGCCATGGAAGCGATTGAGGCGTGGCACGGCGAGAGGGCCGTCCCGACCGCCGAAGTACGGTCTCCGGCAGACGACTTGGACCTGCCGTATCCGGTGGCCGCCCTGGAGAGCCATCCCGGCTCTCTGGTCACCGGCCGGACGGTCCTGGACTGGATCACCGCACGTTCGGCGCTCGACGGGGAACCCGTGCTCGTGCCGACGGCGTGCATCCAGTTGGGCCGTGAAGTCCACGACGAGTGGCGGCTCCACCTGCCCAGCGCGTCCACGAACGGCCTCGCCTCCGGCAACACCCGTGCCGAGGCCGTCGCCCACGCTCTGGCAGAGCTGATCGAGCGCGACACAATCAGCGCTCTCGCCGATGGACGGTGCTGCGGCCGGCTCGTCGACCCTGACAGCGTCGAGGACGAGCACTGTGCGGCGCTGATCGGCCGAGTGCGGGCGGCCGGGGGCTGGTTGGAGCTGTGGTACCTGCCGAACCTGTTCGGGGTGCCCGTCATGAGCTGCTACCTGTGGCGCGAGGACCAGCGGGCCCTGCTGGTCTCCGGCTCAGGCGCCCACTTGGACCCCCATGTCGCGCTGTCCCGGGCGATCACGGAGGCGGCTCAGTCCCGACTCACCCAGATCACCGGCAGCCGGGAGGACATCCACCCGGCCGCGTACCGGCCCGCCGTACACCGTCACCCCGGGCCCGCCGGGGGCCCCGGCGCCAAGTGGGCGGAGGTCGTCGCCAAGCACACCACCGGGTTCGCCACGGACGGCGGCGAAGCCGAGTACCTGGCCGCCCGCATCAAGGCCGTCACCGGTCGTTCCCCGCTCGTAGCGGATCTTTCCCACGGACCGCACCAGCGGCGCGAGTTCGCCGTCGTCAAGGTGCTGGCCCCGACCCTGCGCTACGACGCCCGGCACGTCATCCCCCGACCGGCCCAGGAGGCAGCCGCATGACCATTCACGTCTTCTCCGGCCCCACCGTGACCGCCGCACGCGTCCGTGAAGTCGTCCCCGGCGCAGTGACGCACCCACCGGTCCGCCACGGCGACCTGATGCGGCTCGGTTCCGGCCCCGGCGACACCGTGCTGATCATTGATGGACTCTGGCACCAGAGTGCCCCGGTGCGGCACAAGGAGATCCTGGCGCTGCTGGCCGAAGGCGTCGCCGTGGTCGGCGCCGCCAGCATGGGAGCGCTGCGGGCCGCCGAGCTCGCCCCGTACGGGATGGTCGGCGTCGGCCGGATCTTCGAGGACTTCCGCAGCGGCGCCCTGGACGCGGACGACGAAGTCGCCGTACTCCACACCGACGACGGCCGCCCGCTGTCCGAAGCCCTCGTGAACCTGCGGGCCGCCCTTACCCGGGCCGCCGCCGACGGGCAGTTGGAGGACATCGAAGCGGTCCGGCTCGCCGACCTGGCCCGCTCCCTCCCCTACACCTCGCGATCGTGGACCGCGCTGGGCCGCCTCGCGGCCGGGGAAGGGCTGGGGCCCGCGTTCAACCGGGCGGATGCCTGGCGACGCACCCATCCCTACGACGCCAAGAGGGAGGACGCCGAAGAGGCTCTTGCCCTGGTTGCCGCGGGCCTGTCCCCGGCCCTCGGCACCGGGGCGTGGGCGGGTGAGCCGTGGCGGACCAGTTTCGTCCGGTACTGGCAGGCGGCCTTCCGGCCTGGTGCTGTGGCGTGCGGGCAGCCCGTGGGCTTCCTCGCCATCCTGCACCATCAGCAGTTGTACGACCCGGAGTTCCCGGGCCGGTGGCGGGCGCGGGTCCTGGCCGCCATCGCGCATGAGACGGGCGACGACGTGTGCCGCCCGGTGCGATCCGAGGCGGTCGAGCGGTGCGCCCTGCGGTGCGCCGCCGCAGCGGGTGAGGAGGTGGGCAGCATGTCCGGCGACCAGCTCGCCCACTGGCTCACCGTGGATGAGGTGAGCCAACTCCCGCCCGAGGAAGCACTGGCGCGGGTCGTCGTCCGGTCCGCCCGCCTGGACGGAGCTTGGACGGTGTGGCCCGCCACGATGACCGAAGCGGGCGACCTGCTCGGTTCTGTTCCCCTGGCGGCCGAGGCCGTGGTCGCCGCGTTCGCTCTCAACACTGAGACCGAGGCGGCCGACCCCCGCCACACCACGGCCCACCTGAGGGCAGACCGCATCGCCGCTCACCTCGCCCAGCGCTGGGAGCTTCCCGAGGGATGCGGCCGGGCCGTGCTCGACGCGGCGGCCCGGGACCGGGCGTTCCGCGACTTCACCGGCGCCGTCGAGGTGGCCCGAGCGTTCTACCTCTCCGCCCGTGCCGCGGTCACGGCCCCGTCGGCATCCTTGGTCGTTTCCGGTGCGAGGCAGAGTCCCCGGACCTGAGCAATGGCCAGCGGTACGACGGCGGCGGCCGTGATGATCAGGGCGCCCGTCGCCAGGGTCGTGCGGAGTCCGAACAGGTGGGAGGCGGGGCCGGCGAGGAGATAGCCGAAGGGCACGGGCAGGAGCTGTCCGAGCGTCGAGTAGGACAGGGTCCGGCCCAGCCGGTCCGCCGGAATCCTCTCCTGTACCAGCGAAGCCCACACGGTCATGCTGACCGCCAACCCCGTGCCCGCCACCCCCGTGGCGGCCACAAGTACGGGCAGCGGCACGGCCGCGGCCATCGCCGCCAAGGGCACCGCCATCGAGCCGGTACCCGCACAGACGACGAGTCCGACCTGGCGCGGCTTCCACATCAGAGCGAGCGCCGCCCCGGCCACCAGCCCGGCGGTGAAGCCGGACACCACCAGACCCCACGGGCCTGCTCCGCCGAGCACTCGCTGTCCGTACACCGGGCCGAGAAGCTGGTAGCCGACCAGCCACACAGGAACGATCACGGCGGCCTGGCAGACCATCACCCACAGCCAGCGGCGGGAGCGGAAGTCATCCCAACCCTCGCGCAGATCGGCGGTGAACCCCGTACGCACTTTCACGGTCTTGGCCTTGAGACTGATCCGGGAGAAGAGGAGGGCCGAGGCGGCGAACGTCAGCGCGTCCCATCCGAGGGCCCAGCCAGGACCGACCACGGCGACCAGGACACCACCCAGGGCGGGCCCGGCGACCTTCACCGTGTTCTGGCCGATCTTCAGCAGTGCGTTGGCCGCGTGCCGAAGTTCGGCCGGGACGACCTCCACGACGATGCCCCCGGCCGCCGGGGTGAAGAAGGCTCCCGCCGCCCCGCAGACGGCCGACATCACCACCAAGTGCCAGATCCGGGCCGTGCCCGAAACCAGCAACAGCACCGCCGCCGCCTCCGCGACCGCACAGACGATGTTGGACCACACCATGACCCGAGCCCGGGGCAGCCGGTCTGCGACGACCCCGCCGACGAGGAGCAGCAGGATCTGCGGTACGACGCTCGCCGCGAGGACCGCGCCCAGCGCGCCGGGTCCGCCGCCGATCTTCAGGACCGCGTAGGCCAGGCCGATGGGCGCCACGGCCGAGCCGGTCCAGGAGAGCAGGCGGGCGGTGAAGTGCAGCCGATACGGCCTGATGGCGAGTGGAGCACCTGCCTCCCGGATCCGGACCGCCCAGCTGATACGTGGGACGGGCCCCGCTGAATTCCGGTCGTGCAGCCGCGCCTTACGCAAAATCCAACTCCGCCCGGAGGACACGAAATCCCGGCAGCGAGACGCCGCCGGGAAGGCCGTCCCGACTTTAGAGCAACCCGAAGATCGTGTGTCGCAGACGCACCAGCAGGCACCCTGCGGCCGAGGTCCGGGGACGTACGGCGATCACGCCGCCCGGGACCGGGCGAGCATGTCCGCGTCCGCGTCCGCGTCCGCGTCCGCGTCCGCGTCGGGCGCCGGGTCGGCGAGCCAGACGAGGCGGGCGGACAGGTTCTCGGCCCGGCCGAAGTAGCGGACGATGTTTTCGGCGGCGGTGAGTTGCCAACGCCGTTGTCCCTCCGCCGCGATGACCTCGGCGGCGCCGTCCGCGTACGCGAGGCCCCAGGCGACGACGAAGGCGTCGGCGTCCTCCGCGTCCGGGCGGTACTCCTCCACGACCGCGAAGAGGCGTGGTGCGGTTTCACGTACGAGTTCGTACACCTCCCGAGCGAAGTTGAACGGCTCCGGGGCAGGGCTCTGCGGCGATACGGTCGTCATGGTTTTCCCCTGTCGGCGAGAGGGTGACGCCAGCCCGGCTGATGCGGTTGGGCATGGCGAGTAAGGCGCCGTGAGGCGCGGCCAGTTGAAGTGGCCTGAGTCACACGCTAGCGGCCGAGGTAGTATTCAGTCCAGTATCCGAGAGGGTATAAGCGCTCTCACTCACTCGTACGAGTACTCGCACACTTGAGTGGTACGAACCAGAAGAGGACGGCAACGATGCCCCCGAGCAAACTCCCGCCAACGATCCGGCAGCGGCGTCTGGGCGCCGAACTCCGGCGACTGCGCGAACTCGCGGAGTTGTCCGCCACGGAGGCCGGGCGGCTGCACGGCTCAACTCAGTCGCGGATCAGCAACATCGAATCCGGCGGCTATCCGGTGAGCGCCGACCGCGTGCGGACGCTGGCGCGGCTGTACGGCTGCACGGATCAGCCCCTCATCGACGCGCTCGCGGGCATGACCGGCGGACGGACGCGTGGGTGGTGGGACGAGTACCGCGAGATCCTTTCCTCGGACTCCTTGGACCTCGCGGAACTGGAGCATCACGCGGTGGCCATGCGCATCGCCTGTGCGATTCATCTGCCCGGACTTCTGCAGACCGTGGATCATGCCCGCGCCCTCTTCAAGGACGTCGTACCAACCTTCGATCCGCCGGAGATTGAGCACCTGCTCTCGTTCCGGATCAAGAGGCAGACCGTGATCTACGGAGAGCGGTCGACGCCCTTGTCCACGGTGATCCATGAGGCCGCCCTGCGCATGGGTTTCGGCGGCCCGAAAGTGGCACGAGCTCAACTGGAGCACCTGGTGGACATGAGCGAACGGGAGCACATCACTGTCCGCGTCGTCCCGTTCGGCACCGGCAGCTACCCAAGCTCCGGGTCCGGCATCATTTATCTCGGGGACGCGGTGTCTCGGCTCGACTCTGTACAACTGGACGCTGATACGTCCTCGGACTACGTGACCGCGCAGCCTCAACTGGCCAGATACCGGGCGGTGTTGGACCGGTTGGAGACGACCGCCCTCACGCCGGCGGAGTCCCGGGACCTGATTCACAACATCGCGCAGAGCATGTGATGAGGTAGAGAGCATGTCCACCTACGACTGGCAGAAGTCCTCCTACAGCGGAACCGCCGGCAATTGCGTCAACATCGCGACAGCAGATGACGGCACCATCAAGCTCCGCGAAAGCGACGACCCCGACACCGTCGTCACCACCACCCCCGAAAAGCTCCGCGCCTTCATCCTCGGCGTCAAAGCGGGCGAGTTCGACCACTTCGCCGCGCCGGCGTCACCCCGCGACTGAACGGCTGCGGGAGCAGCCCGTCGGGGGTGTCGAGCCACGGCTGTTGCGTACCGTCGCGGGTGACCGTCAGTCCGTAACGGTAGAGGTCGGGGCGGCCGGCCCCCGTCCAGTGGTCGTGGGCCCGGTCGAGTTCGTCCAGCAGGTCGCGAGGTCCCCATTGCCGGGCCGTGTCGCCGGCCACGTACGCCCATGACGTAGGGGTGGACAGCCACCACGCGAATTCGTCGCCGGAGTCCGCGTCCTGGCGATCGACGTGTACGCCCGGGAGCATCAGGCCCACCGCGAATCGGGCGTGGTAGTCGTCGTCCAGCCAGCGTGGGGCGGACCGGACCGAGCGCGTGCGGCTGTCCTCCCATGCGTCGCGGGTGTAGACCTCGCGCAGCGGCGAGTAGTCGTCACGGCGCTGGCCTCGCAGGTCCATGAAGGCCATCGGGTGGCCGAAGTGGCCCTCGGCCCGACCGTCTTCGGTGACGCGCAGTACCGCCATGCCGGACGTCGCCAGGGTGGTGCGCCACGGAGTCACGATCAGCCCGCCCGGCCGCACCTGTTGGACCCACGCAGCTGGCACGCGGTGCGACGACACGGTCGAGATCAACCTGTCGTACGGCCCTCCGGTCGAGTGCCCGGCCTCGCCGTCCGCGACGATGACAGTGGGCCGGTATCCGGTCGCGTGCAGCGCTCTTCGCGCGCTCTCCGCCACGACGGGGTCGATCTCGACGCTGACCACGTTCCGCGCCCCGACCCGCTCGCACAGCAACGCCGCGTTGTAGCCCGTACCGGTGCCGATCTCCACCACCCGGTGACCGGACTCCAGGTCGGCTGCCGCGAGCATCGTGAACACCGCGTTCGGCGCGCTGATCGAACTGGTGGGCAGGGCACCGCCGTCGGGGCCGGGACGCCCGTCGTCGACCTGCGTCACCACCGACCGGGTCGCATCGCCTACGAGTCGGGCCCAGCCGACCGGGTCAACGGTCCGGTCGAGCGGCCGGTAGGCGTCCGCCGACCACACCCACACCCGGTCGGGCACGAACGCGTGCCGCGGGACTTTGAGGAACAGGTCACGCATCCAGGGCTGTTGGAAACCCCCGGCGGCGTCCAGTTCATCGGCGGTGCGGACGCTCAGCACGTCAAGATCGGGGCCGGTCATTTGCGGTGCGTGCCGCCTCCGGGCTTGGAGACATCCGGGTGCTGGCCGTCAGAATCACGAGGCGACGGCGGTGGGGACGGCGGTGACGGTGGCGGTGGCGATCCATGGTTTCCCATCCGGATTTCCCTTCACATGCCAAGCGGGCCTGTTGTGTGACATCGCGTGATGTCGCCATCAACCACGTTACCGAGCACGTACATTCGGTCACAACGGCGCGATGGAGCACACCGCAGGTGAACGAGTTCCGTCGTACGCGCCTCCCGCCGCGTAGGTGGGGATGTCCACGGGGAGACTGACGTGAGTCCGCCGAGCCGTTTCGCAACCCGGCGCGCCGGGCGGACAGCGGTCAGTCACGACATCCACGGTTCACTCATATCCAGGCCATAGTTCCTCGCAAGATCAGATACAGAGTCATGGCATTGCCTTTACTCTCTCCAGGGTCCCCTCCGAGCCGCGTCGCGAGCCCGGCGGACCGTACCGGCACCGACAACCCACCCCTTCCTCGGCGTGAACTGACCAAGTAGCGGAGGTCAAGTCTTGGGCGACAACGAGATGTCCGTCTTCGGCGTCTCTCCGACCGAGGAAGAGATCTACCGGCACTTTCTCCGCAATCCGGACACGTCGGCGGACGACATCCACCTGCTGGTGCACACCGAACAGGACGACGCCAAGCTCAGCCTGGACCGGCTGCGGAAGCTGGGTCTGCTCCACCCCGACAGCAGTCACGACCGTGTCTCCCCCGCCGACCCCGGCGTGGCCATCGGCCGGCTGACCGACGCGCGGCTCAACGCGCTCCACGAGGAGCTGCGCCGGGTCATGCAGGCCCGTGACCTCGTCGACGGTCTGCGCGCCGAGCAGGGCTCGCGGCTGCCCCCGGTGCAGGGCATCGAGCAGTTGGAGGGTCTGACGGAGATACGGAACCGGATCGACGACCTCGCGTTCTTCGCGCGCGACGAGATCCTGTCCGTGGAGCCGTACACGAAGCTCTCGGCCGAGAACATCGAACGGTCCCGTCCGCTGGACCTGCGATGTCTGCGGCGCGGGGTGCGCATCCGCAATGTGGTGCTCGCCGCCGCGCTGGACGACCTGCCGACCCGTGACTATCTGCGCGAGCTGGTCAAGCGCGGTGCGCAGATCCGGGTCGCGGAGAACATCACGGAGCGGATCCTGGTGTACGACGGCCGTACGGCCCTGGTGCCGGTGGACCCGCAGAACACCGCACGCGGGGCGCTGCTGGCCCACAAGAGCGGGCTCGTCGCCAACATCATCGCCCTGTTCGAGAAGATCTGGACGCAGGCGGACGACCTGCACACCGTCACGAAGGAGACCGCCGACGCGGTGGGCGGGCTCAGCGAGATCGAGCAGCAGGTGCTGATCTCGATGTGCACGGTGGGCAAGGACGAGGCGGGCGCCCGGGACCTGGGCATCTCGGTCCGTACGTACCGAAGACACGTGGCCGACCTGCTTCAGGCGCTCGGCGCCGCGAGCCGCGCGCAGGGTGCGCTGCTGGCCCGCGAACGGGGCTGGATCTGACGGCAGTCGGGGAGGGAGGCGGCGGGTCAGCGCTGCTCCGTCCAGCCCCACAGTGCCGCGTCAGCCAGGACCGCCCGGACCGCGCGGCGGATGTCGGTGTCGGTCGTCGCGACGTCCCGCGCGATCCACAGCCGCACCCGGTCGCCCGCGACCTCGGCGACCTCCGGGACACATCTCAAGTGCCGTGGCAGCAGCCCCAGCAGGCGGATGACCGTCGTCTCGGCGGACGGGGCAGCGCTGTCCTCGCGGACCGTCACCACCTCCACATATCCGGGGGCGTTCCCGATGTCCGCGCACCCGTGCCACTGGGCCGTCATCATCAACCTGTCTCCTTGAACAGCTGCCCGGCGGCCGTCGCCATGGCCGCGATACCCGCCGGCAGAGCGGTCCGTACGTCGGGGGCGAACTCCGCCGAGTGGTTCGGCGGCACCGGCCGGCCGGCCGAGCGCGCGGCGCGCCACTGACTCGGAGACACCGTACCGACCATCCAGTATGCCGTCCGCACACCGTCGACGGCGAAGCGCGGGAAGTCCTCGGTGGCCATCGAGCCCGGCCAGTCCGCCACCCGGTGCGGGCCGAACTCCCGCTCGTGGACGGCCCGTACGGCCGCCGTGGCCGCCGGGTCGGACAGCAGGGCCGGGGAGCGGGAGACGAGCGTGACGTCGGGGTCCCGGGGGCAGCCCGAGGCGGCGCACTCGGCCCGTACGATGCGCTCCGCCGCCGCCACGGCCCGCTCCAGGGCCTGGTCGGTCGCCGCGCGGACGGTGATGCTCAGCTCGGCGTCGTCCGGGATGACGTTGCCGAGCCGGCCCGCGCGCAGGGAGCCGACGGTCAGGACGACCTGGTCGGACGGCGCCGTCTCGCGGGAGACGACCGTCTGGAGGCGCATGACCGTCGCGGCGGCGGTGACGACGGGGTCGACGGTGAGCTGCGGGGTGCCGGCGTGCCCGCCGTAGCCGTGGATCACGACGTCCAGCGCGGCGCTCGCCGCCATCATCGGGCCCCGGCCGTGCGCGAGTGACCCGGCCGGCAGGGGCGCGGTGTGCTGGGCGAGGACGACGTCGGGGGTGCCGAACCGCTCGTAGAGACCGTCGGCGAGCAGCGCGGCCGCCCCTTCCAGGGTCTCCTCGGCAGGCTGGCCGACGACCAGGAGGGTGCCGCTCCAGGTGTCCGCCGATCGCGCGAGCAGGGCGAACGCGCCTGCGGCGGCGGCGAGATGGAGGTCGTGGCCGCAGGCGTGCATGGTGCCGGGGACGGTGCTCGCGTACGCCAGGCCGGTGCGTTCGTCGATGGGCAGGGCGTCGAGTTCGGCGCGCAGCATGAGGGTGGGGCCCGTGCCGTTGCGCAGGACGCCGACGACGCCGTGGCCTCCGACGCCACGGGTGACGGTGGCGCCGTCGCCCTCCAGTCGGGCGGCGAAGCGCTCGGCGGTCCGGGCCTCGGCGCCGGACAGCTCCGGGTGGGCGTGCAGTTCGAGATAGAGCCCGAGGGCGTCCCGCAGGGTCTCGCGCGGTACGGCGGCGGGGCCGAGCGGTGCCGGACCAGGTCGGGGTACGGCTTCCGCTTCGGGCGTGGTTTCCGCATCGCGCGCGGCGTCCGGCCGGGGTACGACTTCCGGTTCGGGCGCGGCTTCAGGTCCGGCTCGGAGTGATTCCCCGTTCAGCGCCTCGATCATGCGCCGCTCACCTCCTTGCTTGAGCATTCCTTGAGGTTCGAGGGTGCGGCAGGGCACGCGCACCTGACACACGTTCCGCTGACACCACCTGTCAGCGGTGTGACAGCGAAAGCCGGGCCGAACTGACAGCGGGCACCGGTGGAATGGGGCCATCGCAAGGGAGCGCCGCCGGACAAGCCGGTGAAGCCCCGGTGACCGAAGGAGAACCCCCATGGCCCCGAAGACCGGACTCGCCACCCTCGCCGACGAGATCCTGGAGCTCGAGTCGGAGACCTTCGAGATCTCGGACTACTCGGACGCGGTCGAGGTCGTCCTCGCCGGTTCCACGTCGTCCTCCTCGACCTCCACCTGCTCCAGCACCACCAGCACCACCTCCTGCTCCGCCTGATCCGGCTTCGCAGCGGGCAACCGGCCCCTTCCTCCGTGGGAACCACCCACCGGGAGAGGGGCCGGCTGCCGTCGTGCCCGGCGCGCGCGAAGTGCCCGGCACGCGCGAGGTGTCGCGAGGTGTTACGGGAACGGATGCGGAACCGCCTTGACCGCGGACTCCGGCAGATCGTCCGTACGCCGCCCGGCCGCCCGCAGCGCCGTCCGCAGTCTCGGCATCAGCAGGGCCCGCTGACGCGTCCACCCGAAGTCCAGCGGCAGCAGACCGGGCACGGTCGTACTCACCGTGTACAGGCCCATCCGCCGCTGCTCCGGCGTCGTCTGGTCGACGGCGATCACGTCGTACCCCGCGCCCGCCAACTCGTCGCGCAGCAGCCGCAGATCGTCCAGCAGGTCGCCGGTGCGGGGCCGCAGCGGTGCCCAGTCGGCGTACGTCTCGTCGAGCGAGCGCAAGGCCGTCGGCTCCAGATACTCGCGCGCGTGGTGCGTCATCTCCGGCAGGCCGTACAACTGCGCGTGGTCCTTGAGGTGCAGGACCTTGCGGTAGTCGCCCGCCATCTCGCGCAGCTCGCCCGCGCGTTCGGCGACCTGGTAGGGCAAGTGCGGTATGTAGGTGAGGACTTCGGAGAGGGCGGCGTCGACCGTGCCCTCCGGGTCGAAGCCGGCGGCGGCGCTGAAGGAGAGCGTGCCGAGACCGCCGTCACGCCGGACCGCGAGGGCCGTGACGACGGGCACCGCGAGATCCATCCGGGTGTCGAAGGCGTGCACGTCGTAGCCGTGCAGCGCGGCCCGGTCGAGCATCGTGCGGATCGCGCCGCCCCGGCACGAGCCGAGGTCGATCTCGGTGAGCTTGGCGCGGCCGTACCAGGCCAGCAGGAACGCGTCGCGTTCGATCAGCTCCAGCAGGCCGAAGAGGATCGCCTCCTCCAGACTCCCGCCGGTGGCACAGCCGTTGGAGCACTCGAAGACGAAGTTGTCGGCGTCGACGCCCGCGCTGTAGTGCGCCAGGCGCGCGGGAATCAGGATCGGGCGCTCGTCGCGCAGCGAGTGGCCCCACACCCAGGGGATCGGCCGGTCGGGGTCGAACGGGCTGACCAGATGGTCCTTCTCGTACGTCGCGTCCGCGTAGAAGCCGCAGTCCGCCGGGTTCAGCGCGTCGGCCGCGAGGTTGTTGTACGAGTCGACGACCGGGGTCGTACCACGGCGGCGGTGGGTGCCCGCGTACCGCTCAAGTCCCTCCAGGAACGCCAGAGTCCGGCTGGTGGAGTAGCTGTTGGCCTGGCCGCTCCAGGTGACGTCGTTGAGGCCGGCGTAACCGCGTACGAAGTGGGTGCCCGCGACGGGGGCCGTCGTCGTGGACGCCGGGTTGATCCAGGTGTCCGAACCGAGCGCGCCGCACACGGGGTTGGCGAGCGCGGCGGTCGGCAACGGGTACGCGCCCAGTGAACGCAAGCGGTAACCGTCGGGGTCCGGCTTGGGCCGGGCCGTCAGGCGCATGCGGGCGGCGTCGGCGGTGTCGGGGCGCAGGGGGACGCAGGACGGGCAGAGCGGTTCGGGCAGCAGCGGGAAGGTCGCGACGGCGAGGGTGCCGAGGTCGACGCGGGTGACCTGCGGCAGCTCGCGGTCGGCGGCGGTGGCTGCGGGCGGGGTGAACTCCCCCGTACGGACGGCGAGATACGCCGCCCAGACCGCGTCCACCGCGTAGTCGGTGAGCAGCGGCCAGTCGGCGGCGCCGTGCGGTTCGTGGCCCAGCTCCAGCGCCTCGCGCTCGGAGCGGCTGCGCAGCCGCTGCCAGCGCATGGCGAGGCACTGGCCGCAGGCGGAGTGGGCAGCGGTGTCGGTGGCGGTGCCCGTCGTGCCGCCCCAGGGGCCGACGAGGGCGGCGCGCGAGGTGAGCTGGACGTTGGCCCGGGGACGTACGGCGGCGTACGGGTCGGGGTGCCCGAAGCCGAGGACGTCGGCGCCGCCGAGGGGCACCACGAGCGGGGCGGGCAGGCTCGCCGCGCCGTGGGCCGTGTGCCGTACGGTCAGGGCCTGTTGGAGGTGGGCGCGACCGCGCTCCAGGGGGGTGCCGTCGGCGAGGACCACAGCCGCCCCCGCGACTGTCCCTGTCGTCATGACTGGTCGCTCCAGCGGAAGGTCTTCAGCGCGACCGCGCCGAAGACGACGGCGAAGGCGGTGATACCGCCGCAGGCCACCAGGATGTCGCCGCCGCCTCCGTCACCGGTGATGGCGGCGGAGATGCCGTCGTTGAAGTAGCGCAGCGGCAGCACCAGCGACACGTTCTGCATCCACCCCGGCATGGCGTCGAGGGGGAAGAACGACCCGGACAGGAACGCCATCGGCACCATCAGGCAGTTGGCGACGGCGGCGACCGCCTCCGGCGTCCTCGCGAACGAGCCGACGATCACACCGACCGCGAGGAACGCGGTGATGCCGAGGAACAGCACCGGCAGCGCGAGCGGCCAGCTCCCCGCCGGTTCGAGGCCGAAGAACGGCAGCATGGCGACGAGCACGAACATCGCCGCCTGCACGGTGCCGATGGCGAGTGCCAGGACGTAGCGCGAGCCGAGGATCGTGGGCAGCGGGGTCGGTGTCATCCGGATCAGCCGCAGGATGTCGTCGCGGCGCCACTGCATGATGACGAACCCGACGCCGAAGACGGCGGCGTTGGCGACGCCCCATGACAGCACACCGGGGGCGATGTAGTTGATGTACGGGCGGCCGCTCTCCTCGACGGTCATGCCGTGGAAGATCAGGCCGAAGACGACCAGGAAGAGGAGCGGGAAGGCGAAGGTGAAGAAGAGGGTCGTCCTGTCACGCGTGTACGCCTGGTAACCGGCCCTGCTCAGCGCGGAGTAGGCGCTCATGGCGCGCGGGCGCGTCGTGGTCGTGGTCGTGGTCGTACCGGAACCGGGCGGGGTGCTCGTGGTGCTCATCGTGTCGGTGCTCCGTCTCTCAATACAGGCTCGGGCTCGGGCTACGACTGCGGGCTGCCGGTCAGTTCGAGGTACACGTCCTCCAGGCTGGCGGTCCGGGTCTGTACGCCGTGCAGCCCGGCGAGCGCGTCGACCGCCGACAGCACCGGGCCCGAGTCCTCGGTCTCCAGCACGATCAGGTCGCCGTCCACGGAGGCCCGCAGCACACCGGGGATGGCCTCGGCGTCGGCGAGCGAGAGCCGGTCGGCGGGGACCAGCAGACGGGTGACCGTGCTGCTGGCGGCGACGAGCTTGCCCGGTGTGTCCAGCGCGACGATCCGGCCGTCGATGACGATCGCGACCCGGTCGCACAGCGCCTCGGCCTCGTCCAGGTGGTGCGTGGTGTAGACGATGGTCCGCCCGGCGCCCTTGAGCGCGCGCAGCACCTGCCACAGCGCGCGGCGGGCCTGCGGGTCGAGCGCGGCCGTCGGCTCGTCCAGGAAGATCAGCTCGGGGTCGTGGACGAGCGCGGACGCGATGGCCAGGCGCTGGCGCTGCCCGCCGGAGAGGTCGTCCACGCGGACGTCCCGCTGTTCGGTGAGACCGACGGCGGCGAGGCCGCGCGCCGCCGCCTCCCGGTCGGCCTTGTAGAGCGCGGCGACCGTCTCCAGGTGCTCGCGCGCCGTGAGCCGTACGAAGAAGGCGGACGCCTGGGTCTGGACGCCGAGCCGGGGCAGCAGCTCGGGGTCGCGCGGCCAGGGGTGCCGGCCGAGGACGGTGACCGTGCCCGAGTCGGGGCGGCGCAGACCCTCCATGATCTCGACCAGCGTGGTCTTGCCGGCGCCGTTGGGGCCGAGCAGACCGAAGAACTCGCCGCGCGGGACGGTCAGCGAGATGCCGTCGACCGCGTGCTTCTCCCCGTACCGCTTGTGGATCGTGTCGAGGACGACGGCGGGGCCGTCGGCCGAGTCGTCGGTGGGTGTGGGGGTCATGCGGGTCTCCCTGAGAGCGGATGGCGTGCGGGCTTACGTGGCGAGGAGGTGGACGAGCAGTGCGGCGACGGCCGCGACGATCCCGGCCAGGACGAGCAGCGAGCCGAGCGTGTAGGCGAGGTAGGCGGTACGGGCCCGGCGCGGGTAGTCCTTCGCCGCCGGGTCGCGGCGGACGGCGAGGCGCACGTACTCCCGGCTGGACGCGGCGAGTCCGGTCGCGCCGCACAGTTGCGCGGCGATCTTGTACCCGTCGAGCGGCGGGAACGGTACGAGCATGGCCAGCGCCTGCACACTGCCGAGGAACATCAGCCCGGCCAGCGCCTCGCCGGTGGCGTCGTCCACCGGGGCGAACAGCCAGACCGCGCAGAACGGCAGCAGGACGGCCAGGTTCATCACCGCGCCCGCGACGGCTGTCGCGACGCGGTCCCGACGGGTATGCAGATAGAGGTAGTTGTCGACCGTGCAGTACATGATCACGACGGGCAGGCGCCAGCGCAGTCCGATCTCGGCGACCTGCCCGCCGTAGCGTCTCGCCACCACCCCGTGGGCCAGTTCGTGCAGCGCCGTGCTGAACCAGAGCAGCGCGGCGGCGCCGGCGAGCAGGACCGGGTTGGTGAACAGCGCCACCGCGCCGTCGACCAGTTCGCCGAGGCGCGCCGCGGCCACGACCTCCATGGCGGTGATCAGGAGCAGCAGCGGGACCATGAAGGGCGCGGCGAGCAGGAAGCCGACGGCGCGGTGGAGCCGCTCGGCCGTCGCGTTCGCGTCGGCGACCAGGGGGAGGGTGCCGCGCAGCAGGGTGCGCTTCGGCGGTTCTTCCGCGGTTGTCGCGGGAACCTCGGGGCCGCCTTCCAGCAGGCCCCGGACTCCCAACAGGCCCAGCAACTGCTGCCAGTTGGCGTCGCCGAGGCGCTTGCCGTACTCCGCCGCGTACTCCGCGCCCAGCTCGTCGAGACCGCGCGTGCCGTCCATGCGCGCGATCAGGAAGTGCTCCTTGACCCCGACCTCGTACGACTTGCCGCTCCCCGGGTTCTTGACGAGGTGCACGGTCCTGGGACCGAGCAGGAACGCGTCGCTGACCAGCACGTCGGGGCGCAGGCACGGCCGGTACCGGTCGGTTGGGGCTCGGCCTGTGGGGGCCTGGCCTGTGGGGACGCGGCCCGCGGGGGCGGTCATGGCGCGGCCACCGCCTCCGGCTCCGGCTCCGCCTCTGTCTGCGGCTCTGTCTGCGGTTCTGTCTGCGGCGGCACGACGGACTCCCGCAGTGTCCGGCCCAGTACGTGCGACAGATAGGCCTCGTCGCGGATGGTGACGTGCAGCCGGTTGTTCGTCATATGCATGTACGGGGAGAGCAGCAGCGGCAGCGCGACCGCCGGGTCCGTCACCCGCTCGTCCCGCTCACCGTCCCAGGACCGGAAGACCAGATCGCCGTCGAGCGTCAACTTCCTTGCCCGGTCGTTCAGTTCGGCGCAGTGCTCCGCCCAGCCCGCGAGGAAGCCGGGCAGCCGGGCCGGCTCACCGGCGCCGACAGCGGCCCTGATACGGGCGAAGTGGCTGGTGAGACCGGGGGCCATCGCCGCGTAGTTCTTGTCGTACTCCACGGTGCCGATGAAGCCGGTGCCGGGGAACGCCGTGTGCCAGAACTCGTAGTAGCTCTCCAGATACTCGGCCAGCTCCCGGTCGCCGGGCAGGAAGGTCCCCGACATGACCATCATCAGCTGCGCGGACGTGCCGAGCAGCACGGTCCGCAGATGCAGGTTCTTGGTCCGCAGCGCCTCGATGACGAGATCGCTGGAGTGCCTGAAGTGCCACTCGGCCAGCTCGATCCCGGCGGGGCCGCCGTACTTGCCGTACTCCGGCTCGTACGGCTCGGCGCTGCGCGAGTTGTTGGGGCGCAGATTCATCCGGCCCTGGTCGTCCATGTAGTGGCCGCGCTCGCTGCCCGGGAACTCGATCTCGAACAGCGTGTTGTAGAAGTCGTTGAGGAAGCCGGAGTCGACCTCGTACAGGGCGGGGCGCTCGGCGAGGAAGGCGTCGACGGCCTGCTCGGTGCGGGCGCGGACGGTGGGGGCCGCCGCCTCGCCGGACGGCTTGAGGCGCAGCCGTATATGCGGGCCTTCGAGCCAGTAGTTCATGAAGAAGTAGTTGTCGATCAGGCCCTCCGCCTCCAGCTCGGCGACGAGCGGGCGCACGCACTGGAGCAGGAAGGGGCGGGGGTTGGCGGCGTAGAAGACGTGCGTGGCCTGCCAGTTGGCGGGGACGGTCATATGGCATCCCTCCGTGCGGATACGAGTTCTTTACGAGTGGGAGGCGCGCCGGCCAGCGTTTCCACGGCCAATTCCGAGACATGGCGACCACGTTGGGAGACGGCGTGCAGCCCGTCCTCGTCGGGCAGCATCTCGCGGAACACGACCCGCGCCCCGTCCGTCTTGAGCAGCGCCTCGAAAGCGGTGAGCGAGAGCGCGCTGTCGAAGTCCAGATACTGCGGCTTGGCGCCCGTCGCCCCGCGCGCCCCGCTGTCCGAGACGGTCACGAAGACCCGGTCGGGCAGCCCGGTCGCGCGCCGGAAGCGGTGCCAGCCGAGGAACCACTCGTCGTCGGAGACCCCCGGCGTGTGCAGCGGAAGCTCGGCGGCGGGCGCGCTCCAACTGCGCCTGCTCAGCACGACGCTGCCGTGCCGCACGCGCGGCCTGCGGGTGACACCGCCGACCGGCGCGCCCTCCGGAACCCCGCCCCACACATTGAGCGGGGCCATCGAGGTGGGCGAGAGAAGCAGCAGGGTGCGGGGCAGTTCGGGCAGCGCGAGCGGCACGAGATAGCCGAGGTAGACGGGGACGACCTCGCGGTCCAGCCGTGTCGAGCGCAGCACCAGCCGGTCGGCCGTCTCGTCGTGCTCGATGAACAGGTCGTCGAGGTGGAGGCGGTACGCCTCCGGCAGCGTGCCGGTCTCGCCGGGGCAGACGATCTCGTACTCGGTGAGTCGCCCGTGCAGATTGAGATTGCTGGTGACGGGGCCGCCGGTGACCTCGGCGAACACCGCTCCCGGCGGCTGCACTTGGGCCGCGCCGGCCAGCAGAGCGGTGTCGAGTCCTTCGAAGCACTGCGTGAAGCGGCTGAAGGGGAAGGACAGGCCGCCGTAGGAACGGTTGAGGACGATCAGCGGGTCGTGCGGGCGGTCGGCGAGCTGGATGTGGTGGCTCATCGGCGCGAACTTCGGTGCGGCCGGGGCGAGTTCGGCGGCGACGTCGGCGAGGAATCCGGAGTCGAGGTCGATCTCTTCACTGTCGCTCTCCGCGGACCAGAGGGCGCGCATCCGCTCGACGAACAGCTGCCGGGCCGTGTCGATCGCCTTGAGCTGCGGCAGTCCGAGCCAGTTCACCTCGGGCACGTACTGCCCGTCCGCGTCGAAGGTCGTACGGCTCGCGGTGAACGTCATGTACTGGTCGAAGAAGTCCTCGTGGAAGTCGTGCACCAGCTTCAGCAGATCGTCGCAGCGCCCGCCCTGTCCGTACCTGGCCAGGAAGAAGCCCTTGAACGTGACGCGCTGAGGCAGCGTCAGATCGAAGGCGGGCAGCACGCTCTCCACCCGGCTGAGCGGCCCCGCCGTCAGCTCGCGCCAGGCGCCGAGGCCCATCGCCGTCTCGCGGCCGGCCGCCGCGTCCTCGTACAGCAGGGTCTGCGGCACACGGGGTTTCTCGGCGCCGAGTTCCGACTGGACGTCGCTGAGCGTGGTCCGGAGCGCGGCGAGCACCTCGCGGCGCTCGGCGGGCTCCGCCCCGGCGAACCGGTCGGTCAGCGCGACCGCCTCGTCCAGCCGCCCGGCCAGCTCCGTGGCCCACGGCCGGCCCAGCTCGCGCAGCGAGCGCTGGAAGGCGCGCAGCGGGTCGGTGTCGTGAACCGCCGTACGCAGCGCGGGTACTTGGACCATGCCCAGGTCCAGCAGCGCGGCGAGATACTGCTCCGCCTCCTCGGCCCCGGCCTGCGCGTCGTCGGCCAGCCATGCCGCCAACTCGCCGTAGCGCAGGGCCGGGTGCCGCTCGAAGAAGTCGAGCAGCCGCTCCAGGGTGCCGCTGCGGCGCAGGAAGAACAGCCGGTCCTTCACCGCGTCGAAGGTGACGGCCGTGTCGTCGTCGCCGGTGGTGACCCAACGGCGTACGTAACGCACCCGGTCGTCGTCCCGGCCCCAGCCGGAGGCGGGGGCGACGGGCAGATCCGCGCGGCGTACGGGGTCGGCGATCACGCACTCGGCGAGGCGGCCGAGCGCGACGACGTTGAGCCGCGCGTGACCGGTCCACTCCTCGGCGACCCGCACCTCGAAGCCGTGGCCCTCAGCCGGCCCGTCCTGGCTCCCCTCATCGAACTCACCGAGCGCGACGCCGGTGAACGTCGAGAACGGGCTGGTCTTGCAGACCATGCGGTAGAGGTACGACAGCAGCGACCGCTCGATCTTCCTGCGTCGCTTGTCGGCCTTGCCGTCCCCGCCCTGCCGTACGAACGCGTCGATCTGCGCGTCGAGCGTCGGCGAGGCCAGCAGCAGTCCCTTGCGCAGCCGCTCCTCTCCCGCGATCCCGCGGAGCGCGGCGCGCGCCTCGGCGCTCTCGCCAGCGAACAACTCCGCTCCGGTGGAGCGCAGTTCGGCCAGCTCCCGCCGGTCGATCAGCCAGCGCGACAGGGCCTCGCCCGTCGCGGGATCGCGCCCGGCGACCAACGCGAGTGCGGCACCGGGCTGTCCGGGCAGCCGGTTGTTGAAGACCTCGCGGCGCAGCTTCAGCAGCGCGCGCCGGTCGGCGGCCTCACCGGGCGCGGCGTCCGCGCCGTCGCCGGTGCGGCCGACGAGGTCGTGCAGCAGATCACCGACGCGCTCCCCCGCCGCCCGCAGCCGCTCCTCCTCGGCGAGCATGGTCTCCGCCCAGCGGCGGCTCGCCGGGCAGCGCAGGGCGCGCACGGTCTCGATCGGCAGCCCGGCGACGCGCAGCATGAACGCGCGTCTCGGATCCTGGCCGTGCGAGTCCTGGCCGTGCGAGTTCTGGCCATGCGGTTCCTGGTCGTGCGGTTCCTGGCTGTGCGGTTCCTGATCAGGCATCCTGCTCCCCCATCCGGTGGTCATCTGGTGATCGGCTCAGGCGATCTCGTACCGGAAGTCGGCGGGGGCGGGGCGCTCGTTGCCGACCATCATGATCAGGAGCGGGGCCTCGCCGGTGGCGTCGAGCCCCAACTCCTCGATGTACGAGACGTTGTCGAAGCCCAGGGCCACACCGCAGCCCAGGTCCAGCGCGCTGCACGCGGTGTAGACGGACTGGGCGACGGCGCCGATGGTCGCGTTGACGAGGCGGTAGCCGCGGTCGCCGACGGCGTCGAGGACGGCGGAGGTACGGATGGTGGGCACCAGTACGGCGCCGGCCTGCTCCAGGTTGTAGTTGGAGAGGAAGTAGTTGCGCTGGAGGAACTCGCCGGGGCGGCCCGCCTTGACCAGCCGCAGCTCATGGGCGTCGGGGTCGTACTCGTACGCGCCCGGCGCCAGGCCCTCGACGTGGTTGACGAACGCGTACAGCTTCGCGAGCCGCACACCCCCCTCCCCCGCACCGGTGCCGGTGCCCGTGCCAGTGCCGGTGTCGCCGCCGAGGCGTGAGCCCGCGCTGGACGCGGCGAGGCAGGCCGCCAGCTGCTCGCCGGTGACCGGCCGGCTCGCGTCGAAGCGGCCGAAGCTGCTGCGACGGCGGCGCAGCACGGTCCGTACGTCGCCGGGCATCGGCCGCGCGGCGGGCAGCGGCGCGACCGGCAGGTCCGGGTCGGCCGGGGGTGCGGCGGCCGGGGCGAGGGCCCCGGGGGCGGGCCGTTCGGCGGCGTGCGCGGAGGTCGCCGCCTGCATCTTCAGCAGCGCGTCGAAGGTGAAGACCTCGCGCGAGCGCTCGACGTCACGGCGCCGTACGGAGACGTTCGCGGGGGTCGGCCCCGTGGGCGCGGCGGCTGAACCACCCGGCTTTCCGGCCCACTTGAGGGGGACGACCGCGAACACGCCCTCCTCCTCGCCCCGTACCCCGAGCAGCTTCTGGAGCCGCGCCTCGTCGAACCACATCGCCGGCTCGACGGACAGCCCCCGCGCGCCCGCCCACATGCGCCACGTCTGCACGGCGGCACCGAGGTCCATGCTCACGGCGTGGAAGGAGAAGCTGTTGTACTTGAAGGAGTTCTGCCAGTACTTGATGCCCAGGACCAGGTACTGGTCGGTGTCCGCGCCGGGCCCGCCCAGCGACTCGCGCACCTCGCCGGACACGTCTCCGGTGAGCAGGCGCTGCATGGTGTGGTGGCGGGTCGAGTAGTAGTGCACGCCCGGTGTGACGGGACCGCTCGGCCCGGAGACCCAGTAGACGCTCACGGGGTAGAGGCCGCCGCCGGAGGCGGAGCCGCGCGACCAGTTGGCGAGCGGGTAGAAGGGCAGGGCGCTCAGGTCGGTGTTGGCCTGGACGCCGAGCCGGCGGCCGGTCAGACCGTACGAGTCGAGGAGCATCCCGGAGAGCGACGTCAGGTCGAACTCCCCGCCCTCGGTGCCCCCGCTGTCGCCGCTGTCGCCGAAGGCGCGGTCCAGGCTCGCGTCCGCCGGATAGTCGGCGACGGGCAGCGGCAGGCTGTCGACCCCCGGGTAGTACTTCGCCTTGCGCGGCCCGTCGGACCAGTTCGGCACGAAATCGGCCGGAGGCATCGGGACCCGGCCCCGCTGCATGATCGCGGCGGCGTAGTCATGGGCGTACCCCATGGTGGTGCTCCTCTCAGGGGAACGGGTGCGGCGCGAGGTTCAAGTCGGCGTCGGTCAGGTCGTGTTCACGCATCCCCGCCTCGCGCAGGGCGGTACGCAGCCGGGGCATGCCGAGCGCGCGCTGCCGGGTCCAGCCGAAGTCGATGGGCAGCAGGCCGGGGACGATCACCGAGACCGTCGTCAGGCCGAGGTCCCGCTGCTCGGGCATGGTCTGGTCGACGACGACCACGTCGAATCCCTTGTCGGTGACGGCCTTTACGCACCGCGTGAGGTCGTCGCGCAGATCGTCGGAGACGGGCGGCAGGGATCCGGCGCTGTCGCTGTCGCCGGGGCCATGGCCGTTGCCGTGGCCGTCGCCGTACGCCTCCTTGAGTGACCGCTTGGGCGGCCGGGGCGCGCCCGGTTCGCCGATCAGGAAGTGGGCGTTGTTCCCCATCTCCGGGATGCCGTAGGCGAGCGGGTGGTCGTGCAGCGCGGCGACCTTGTCGTAGTCGGTGGCCATGGCGCGCAGCCGGACCTCGTCCCGCTCGGTGCGGCCCTGGAGGTTGACGGCGTCCGTGGCGATCTCGCACAGCGCCCCGGCCAGTGCCGACTCCGGGTCGAGCCCGGCGCCCGCGCCGAAGCACATCCGGCCCCTGCCGCCGTCGGGACGGACGGCGACACCGGTGATGACGGGGATGGGGAAACTGATCCGGGTGTCGAAGAAGCGGGCCTCGTACCCGTACATCTCCAGGCGGTCGACCATCTGCCGGGTGGCGGCGCGGGTGCTGGTGCGCGGGTCGAGTTCGGGGAGGGCGGCCCGCCCGTACCAGGTGAGGAGGAAGGCGTCGCGTTCCACGACCTCCATGAGGCCGAAGTAGACGGCCTCCTCCATACAGCCGCCGGACGCGCAGCCGTTGGAGCTCTCCTGCACGAACCGGTTCTCCAGGCCGGGCGCGTGATAGTACGTCAGCACTTCCGGTACGAGGACGGGCCGGTGGTCGCGGAGCGAGTAGCCCCAGACCCAGGGGAGTTCACGGTCGGGGTGGAACGGGGTGACGCGCGGGTTGGCCCGGTGGAACTCCTCGGAGTACAGGCCGACTATGCGCGGATCCAGTGCGCGTTCACCGGCGGCCCGCAGACCGTTGAGCGAGCCGCGTGTACCCGCCGCCTTGGCGCGCGAGCGCATCCCGGCGTACCGCTCAAGTCCCTCCAGGACGCCGATGCGCACGCTCTGCGCGAAGGTGTCGGCGTGGCCGCCCCAGAACGTCTCACGCAGATAGTCGCCGGAGCGCATCGAGAAGCAGCCGATGGTCGCCGAGGTGGAGGTGGAGGAGACGTCCTGCACGACGGAGGGGCCCAGCGAGCCGCAGACCGGGTTGGCGTACGGCTCCACGGGCAGCTCGTACGCGCTGATGTCGCGGAGCCGGAAGCTGCCCGGCTTGTGCTTGGGCGCGGGGTTCAGGGTGAGGACGGCCGCCTCGGGGGTGTCCTCCTCGCCGCGTCCGCAGCGGGGGCATTCGGGGTCCGGTACGAGGGGGTAGTGCCGTACCTGAAGGGTCTGCAGGTCCACGAGGTGGACCGCCGGGAAGGAGCCGGTCGACGGCCCCTGCCCGGCGAGTCGGGCCGCGACGATCCCGGCGAGGGCGTCGGCGGTGAACGGGGTGATGTACGGCGACTCCCCGGCGGCCCTGGTGCCGGAGCCCAGCTCCAGGGCCTCGCGCAGCGCGACGGAGCGCACGCCCTGCCAACGGCGGGCGAGACAGCGGGCGCAGGGGCGGTGGGTGGCCGCGCTGTCGGCGTTGTCGGCGGGGAACGGTCCGACGACGGCGTGGCGGCCGTAGAACCGTACGGGCACGCCCTCGGTCGGCGCCGCCTCCGCGTCCTCGTCCGCGAAGGCGTCGCGGACGCCGAGCGGCGCGATGTCGAGCGCGGGGGCGGCGGCGGGGCCGCCGGCCGCGTCGAAGCTGCGGCGCATCAGCGTGGCGAGGTCGCGGGCGGACCGCTCCCAGGGCTCAGGCTCGGGCTCAGCCGGCATCGGGCGCACCCTCCACGCCGGTGGTGAGCAGCACGCGCGCCGTGCTGATGCCGCCGGCGGGCAGGTCGGCCGGGGTGGTGGCGACGTACAGAACGTCGCGCCCGGCCGCGCGCAGCCGGTCGAGGACCGCGTCGAACGTGGTGGCGGTCGCGTCGGCGGCGACCGGCTCGGCGGTCAACAGGACGGTGGCGGCGGCCAGTTCACCCAGCAGCGGGTCGCCGGTGTCGACGGTGGAGTCCGGGTCCTCGGTGTCGAGCTGCACCTGGCCGATGAGGTCGCGCAGCGCGGCGCAGGCGGCGGTGGTCCGGGAGAGCCCGGCGGCGACGGCCCAGCGTCCCCGCCCTTCGGATCCGACTCCGGATCCGACTCCCGGTCCGGCCGTGTCCAGGCCGCCCGTCTCGCGGGCCAGGACGACATGGGCCCCGGAGTGCTCCTGCTCTCCGAGGTCGACGAGTTCGGCCCGTATCCCCACGTTCGGTACTGACTTGAGCAGGAAGACCAGCTCCGGGTCGGCGCCCGGCTCACCGGCCGCCGGGGAGGTGACGAGCGCGCCGCGCGCCTCGCCGCGTACCGCTCGCAGCAGCGCGCCGTGGGCGAGCGCCGACAGCAGACCGCGGCCCGCCGCCTCCTGCGGGCTGGGGCCCGCGCCCGCGCCGGCGGTGGTCGCCTGGTGCAGGCGCTCGGCGTTGTACGGGCCGAACGGCCGTACGGCGGCGGCCGGTACCCGCACGGGCTCCTTGGTGAGCAGCGAGGTCGCGGTGAGCCAGGCGCCGACCGTCCCGACGCCCGCGCCGGTACCGCTGCCCGTGGTCAGGCTGTCGGGGGCGAGCGCGGCGACACCTGCTCCGGGCGGTCCGGTGTCGGGCGCCACGGGCACGACGTGCTCGACGTACGTCTCGGCCGCCGCGTACAGCGCGCGCAGCCGGGCGCCCGCCAGGTGGTGCACGTCGAAGGCGGCGATCCGCCTGCGCGGTCCGTGGCCGACGGCCAGTTCGACACGGCTGATCTTGAGCGGGGTCTGGGTGAGGCTCTCGTCCTCGTACCGGCTGAAGATGCCGGTGAAGGGGCGCACCAGCGCCGTACTGATCCGGTTGAGCCCTTCGACCAGGGCCTCCGCCTCACCCGCGCTCTCCACGGTCGGGGTGACGGGGAGGGTCAGTCCGCCGGGGAGGGCGGGGCGCGGGGTTTCGGTGGCGGGCGCGCACAGCGCGCAGCGCGGGTGGGGCTGGACGGGCTCGGCCATGACGTCGAGCGATTCGAGGTCCTGGACGAGGACTTGTCCGTCGGTCTCGGCCGGCAGCACCCCGGTGGTGAGGCGGAAGATCTCGTAGCCGAGGAGGTTGCCGGACATCGCGGCGACGGGGCCGGTCAGCGGGGACCGCCCGGCGGCGCGGGCGGTGGCGCCGCCCGCGACCTCGCTCCAGATGTCGGCGGCGGTTCCGGCGTCGGTGTTGCCGCCGAGGCGCAGCACGGCGCAGGACCAGCAGCCGGTCGAACCGGCCTTGCTGAGCGGCCCGGTGACCGACCTGCGGCCGAACGTCCAGGCGGGGATGAGGGTGGTGCCTTCCGGCACGCCCGCCGACAGCAGGGCGTGGGTGCGGACGGATGCGTCGGCGCCGGTGACGACGACGATGTCGTAGCCGTCGAGCGCGGTCCAGTCGGGGTCGGCGGGGAGGCTGTCGACGGTCACCGGGCAGTCCTGGGCGGCCAGTTCGGCGATCTCGGCGAGCAGGGTCCGGTCGCTGTGCGCGTCTCCCTCGACGGCAAGATGGGCTCCGCCGTTGCGGACGAGGCTGAGCGCGCACCAGCGGGCGACGGGTCCGGTGCCGAGGATCGCGACGCGGGTGGTGCGGTAGCGGCGGAAGCGGGCGAGGGCGCCGTCGGCGTAGTGGTCGGCGTACGCGATCTGGGCGGCGAATCGGGTGGTGACCGCGTCGGTGAGGGGGTCGGGGAGAGTGTTGGGGACGGGGGTGCGGGCGTCGGAGGTCTCAGGGGTGGCGGTTTCGTCCTCGGGGATGTCACGGGCGAAGCCGCGCTCGTACAGCGTCTTGACCAGTTCGGCGGCCATGGCCTGCTGAGCGGGGCCGAAGCCCTGGCAGATGTCGGCGAGCCGGTGGTGGCCCGCGAGGTGCGGCACCATCAGCGAGGCGAAGCGGTAGGCGGTGCGGCCGGTGAGGTGGAAACCGCCGTCGGCGTTGTGGAAGAGGACCCCGCCGGGCGTCTCGGTGAAGAGCACGTCCCGGCGGACCCGGGGCCTGGTGCCGGCCAGCGCGTCGAAGGCGGACACGGCGGTCGCGGCCGTGTCCTGAACCGCCGCTTCTTGAACCGCCGCTTCCTGAACTGCCGCTTCTTGAACCGCCGTTCCCTCAACCGCCGTTCCCTGACCCGCCGGAGGCGCGACGGCCGTCGGGGTCGCTGTCGCTTCTGCAGCCATGGGATTCACACCTTCTGTATCGGTCGGGATCGATACGGCGCTGTTCTGCGCGCGTACACACGGAGCAGTTCGTGCACCCGGTACGGGCCGGGCGGCCCTTCTTCCAACAGTCCGGCGTCGGCGAGCCGGTCCAGTACGTCGTCCGCCTCGACGGGGGACATCCCGAGTACGCGCACGCTGTCCTCGGCCGTGAAGTGGTCGGGGATCTGCGCGGCGACCTTCAGGAAGGCGTCGGCGAGCCGGGGGTCGAGCCGGTCGAGCGCGCCGCCGAGCACGCGGTGCACCGACAGCTCGGGCGAGTCGGCGAGCGAGAGCCGCGCCAGCGGGTCCTCCGCCAGCCAGCTGACGGAGTCGGCCAGCCGCAGCGCCGGCCGGGTGAGCAGCCGGGCCGACATGATGCGCAGGGCGAGCGGGTGGTGGCCGCAGGCCTCGGCGAGACTGCGGGCCGCCTCCGGTTCCGCCTCGACGCGTTCGGCACCGAGGACGGCGAGCAGCAGCGCGTACGACTCCTCCTCGGCGAAGGTGCCGAGCCGCAGCACCCAGCCGCCGTGGGTGGCGACGAGACCGGCGAGGCCGCGCCGGCTGGTGACGATCGCCGCGCCGTCGGCGCCGGCCGGCAGCAACGGCCTGACCTGGTCGGCGTCGACCACGTCGTCCAGCAGGAGCAGTGCGCGTTCGCCGCGTACCTGGTCGCGCAGGGCGGCGGCCACCTCGGCCGCCGCGTCGTCGGGGCTGCGGGGCGTACCGTCCGGGCCGACCATCCGGACCATGAACAGCCCCGCGGGGAAGGCGTCCTTGACCTGGTGCGCGAGGTGCCTGGCCAGTGCGGACTTCCCGATACCGGGGGCCCCGGACACCAGGAGGGTGACGGGGTCGTGGCCGGGCGCGGTCAGCCGCTCCAGCAGCGCGGCGGTCTCGGCGGTGCGCCCGGTGAAGGAGTGCACGGCCGCGACCGGCCCCACCATCGCCGTCGGCGGCGCGGCCTGCTTCGTGGCGGTCACGGGCACCGTGGCGGAGGCAGCCGGGTGCTGCCGCTCGCCGCCGCCGGAGACGTACGCGGGACCGGCGGGGTGCCGGTCGTCGGCGGGCCCCAGGTCCTCGCCGCGCAGGATGGCCATCTCCAGCCGGCGCAGCGCGGGCGAGGGGTCCACGCCCAACTCGTCGTGCAGATAGTCCTTGACCAGCCGGTACTCGGCGAGCGCCTCGGTCTGCCGGCCCGTGCGGTACAGCGCCTCGATGAGCTGTTCACGGAACCGCTCGTGTCCGGGGTGGGCCCGGCTGGCGCTCCACAGCTCCACCAGCGCCTCGCCGCAGCGGCCGAGTCGCAGCTTGAGGTCGCAGGCGCGCTCCAGGGTCCGCAGCCGCTCCTCGACGAGCCGGGGGACTTCGTCGCGGTGCAGTACGTCGGAGCGGACATTGGCCAGGACGGAGCCTTCCCACAGCGACAACGCCCCTTTGAGCACGTGCAGTTCGCTCTCCGGGTCGGCGGTCTCCTCGGCGCGCCGTACCTCGTCCCGGAAACCGATCAGATCGAGATGCCGGGGCCCGGCCGTGATCCGGTAGCCACCGGGCACGGCCTCGATGGGTGTCTCGGTCACCCCGTGCTTGGTGAACAGCCGGCGCAGCCGCAGCACACACGTCTGGAGCGCGGCCCGGGAGGTGGCGGGTTGTTCCTCGCCCCACATGGTCCGCTGCAAGTAGTCGGCGGAGACGACCGAGTTCGCATGCAGGAGCAGTGAGGCGAGGAGAATGGTGGGTTTGGACGGTTGGAGGACGACGGTGTCGGAGCCGTCCGTGATGCTGAGCGGCCCGAGGAGCTGAAACCGCACCGGCTACGCCTCAGTCCCAGCCGTTGACAAGCTTGCTCGTGCCCACGACGTCGCCGGCGGCCGGCGCGGAGGCGGCGGCGGCCCCCGCGGACAGGGTCAGTGCGGCCGTACAGAAACCAAGGACGAGGGCGGTACGTGCGGTACGAGCGGTGCGCGAACGGGCCGTGATCTTCTTGGAGTTGCAGTGCGGTACACCGAGCACAATTCCCCCTGTTGAATCGTTCCGTCGGACCGGATCGCTTCCGGTGGGACGACGATGACAGCGGGTGTCTCGAAATGGGGGGCCGAGGCTTGTCAGCTTGCTGCATCTACGCGCGCAGCTTGTTGTCAGCACCTCCCTGACCAGGAACAACAAATTCCGCTCCGGTGAGCGTGGAGGACGCCCACCGGAGCCGAATTCACCTACGTTGGCCGACTATTGGCCATCCTCAGGGGCCTGGCCCCTGACCGGCGGACAGGACCTAATCCGTGGCGATCGCGTTCAGGACGTTCATCCGGCCGGCCCGGAAGGCCGGGACGAGCGCGGCGAACAGTCCCACGAAGGCCGAGGCCACGAACACCCCGATGATGGTCGGCCACGGGATCTCCAGGACCCCCAGCCCCTCCAGAGCGAGGAGTTGCTGTGCCGCCGTGCCCCAGCCCATGCCCAGACCGAGGCCGAGCAGTGCTCCGAAGAGGGCGATGACCACCGACTCCAGGCGGATCATGCGGCGCAGTTGACGGCGCGACAGGCCGATGGCCCGCAGCAGTCCGATCTCCCTGGTCCGCTCGACGACCGACAGCGCGAGGGTGTTCACCACTCCCAGCACCGCGACGATGATCGCCAGTCCGAGCAGGCCGTAGACGATGTTGAGCAACTGGCCGATCTGGTCCTTCAGATCCTGCTTGAAGTCCGTCTGGTCCTGGACCTTGTACTGCGGGTACGCCGCGAGCGAGTCCTTCAGCGCCGCGTACGCCTGCTTCTCCTTGCCGTCCTCGGCCGCCGCGAACATGATCACGTTCTTCGGCATCTTCTCCGCCGGCAGATACCGCGCGGCGGTCGCTATGGACATGTACTTGGCGTCCTTGTCCACCGACACGTCGTCCGACGTGATCGCCGCGACCTTCAGCTCGGCGCTCTCACCGCCCTTGAACGCGACGGTCAGCTCGTCCCCGACCTTGACGCCGTGCTCCTTGGCGAAGATGTCGCCGACGGACATCGAGTCCTTGGCATACGCGGCGGACAGCTCACCGGCGACGACCTCGCGGCGCAGGTCCTGCGCGTACGTCGAGTCGGCGGCCGTCAGGTCCTCGTCGGCGGTCTTCCCGTCGGGCGTGGTCACCTTGGCCTCGACACTCTTGTACTCGGTGACGTGCGCGATGTCCGGAACCTTCTCCAGCGCCTTCTGGGCCTGCGGCACGATCGGCTGACCGGTGTCGGACTGGATGATGAAGTCCGCGCCGACCGTCTTGTCCAGCTCGTCCGTCGCCGAGGCGACCATCGACGAACCGACCACCGACAGGCACGCCACCAGGGCCAGGCCGATCATCAGGGCCGCGCCCGTGGCTCCCGTACGCCGTGGGTTCCGCAGCGCGTTCCGCTCGGCCATCCGGCCGACGGAACCGAAGACCCGCAGCACGACCGCGCTCAGGATCTTGACGAAGAAACCGGCGAGCAGCGGGCCGATGACGACGAAGCCGATGAGGGTGAACACCACGCCCAGGCCGAGGAACAGGGAGCCCTCGCTCGCTTTCTCGGCCCCTGTGGAGACGAGGAGCGCGGCGACGCCACCGGCGGTGAGGAGCAGGCCGATCGCGCCCCGGATCAGTCCGGCGCGGCCGTCGGCCGGCGTACCGGCGTCACGCAGCGCCGCCATCGGCGAGATCTTCCCGGCCCTGCGGGCCGGTATGTACGCGGCGAGGACGGTGACGATCACCCCGAGCGCCAGCCCGATCGCGGGGGTCGTCCACTTCACGGTGAGGTCCTGGGTGGACAGCTCCATGCCCATGGACGACATCAGTTTCATCAGGCCGACGGCCAGTCCGACGCCCGCGGCGACACCGGCGACGGAGCCGACGATGCCGAGCAGGACGGCCTCCAGCAGCACCGAGCGGTTGACCTGCTTGCGGCTGGACCCGATGGCCCGCATCAGGCCGATCTCCCGGGTCCGCTGGGCGACCAGCATGGAGAAGGTGTTGACGATCAGGAAGATGCCGACGAGGAAGGCGATCCCGGCGAAGCCGAGCATCGCGTACTTCATCACGTCGAGGAACGAGCCGACGCTGTCCCTGCTCGAATCCGCCATCTCCTTCTGTGTCTGGAGCTTGTACGTGCCCCCGAGCGACCCGGCGAGGTCCGCCTTCAACTGGGCGTCGCTCACCCCCTGGTCGGCCACGACGTTGATCTGCGTGAACAGACCGGTCTCACCGAGGAGTCCGCGCTGGGCGGTCTCGGTGTCGAAGTAGACGATGGCGGCACCGGGGTTGGTCACCTTGAAGGTGGCGATACCGGCGATCTTCGCCTTGAGGTCTCCCGTGACCACGATGGTGCGCAGCTCGTCGCCGAGCTTCAGGCCGTGCTTGTCGGCGGTGTCGGCGTCGATCATGACCTCGGTGGGACCGCGCGGCGCGTGCCCGGAGGTGATCTCCATCGACTTGAGGTCGTTGTCGGTCCAGTTGCCCGCGATCGTCGGGGCGCCGCTGGACGCTCCCACGTTCTTGTTCTCGGCGTCGACGACCGTGACACTCATGCTGCTGACGGCGCCCTCGGCGGACTTCACGCCCGGCGACTTCTCGACGCGGCCGACGACGGAGGCCGGCAGCGATTCGGGCTTGCCGGTCTGTGACGGCGCCTCGTCGGCCGCCGCCGCACCCTTGGGGCTGACGGTGACGTCGGAGGACGTCGCGGCGAAGAGCTTGTCGAAGGTGGTGTTCATGGTGTCGGTGAAGACGAGCGTCCCGGAGACGAACGCCACCGACAGCAGGACGGCGACGGCGGAGAGCGCCATACGTCCCTTGTGCGCGAGGAAGTTGCGCAGCGAGGTCTTGACGACGGTCACGACGTCCGCCCCCGCGCGTCGAAGTTCTTCATGCGGTCGAGGACCTGCTCGGCGGTCGGGTTGTACATCTCGTCCACGATCCGGCCGTCGGCGAGATACAGCACCCGGTCCGCGTAGGACGCGGCGACCGGGTCGTGCGTGACCATGACCATGGTCTGCCCCAGCTCGTCCACGGACCTGCGCAGGAAGCTCAGCACCTCGGCGCCGGCCCGCGAGTCCAGGTTTCCGGTCGGCTCGTCGCCGAAGATGATCTCGGGCTGGGCGGCGAGCGCGCGGGCGACGGCCACGCGCTGCTGCTGACCGCCGGACAGCTGGGTGGGCCGGTGCTTGAGCCGGCCGGCGAGACCGACGGTCTCCACGACCCGGTGGAGCCACTGCTTGTCGGGCTTGCGGCCCGCTATGTCCATGGGCAGCGTGATGTTCTCCAGGGCGTTGAGCGTCGGCAGCAGGTTGTAGGCCTGGAAGATGAAGCCGATCCGGTCCCTGCGCAGCTGCGTGAGCTTCTTGTCCTTGAGCTTCGTGATCTCGGTCTCGTCGAGGTAGATCTCCCCCGAGGACACGGTGTCGAGCCCGGCCAGGCAGTGCATCAGCGTCGACTTGCCGGAGCCCGACGGGCCCATGATCGCGGTGAACTGCCCGCGGGCGACGTCCACATCGACATGGTCGAGCGCGACGATCCGGGTCTCCCCGGAGCCGTAGGCCTTGACGACCTGCCGCGCTCGCGCGGCGACGGCCAAACGCCCTCCCGTGCCCCCGTGCTTGGGGATGGTTACAGCCGTTGTCACGGTAAGTCTCCTAAGTCCGTTGATATTCAGGCGTCATGAGGCCCGGTGCGCGCCTCGCGCCGTGTGTCGGTGTGGTGGTGATGCGATGGTCGTGCGGCGTTGATGCGGTGCTCGTGCGGTGGCGATGCGATGCGGTGCGATCCGGTGTGCGGCGTGGGGGCCTGGCCGGTTCTGACTTGATTCTGCGCGCCCGAGGCCCCCGGCGCGCTGGGGAAAAGCGCAGACTTCCCCTGTGGTTTTCCGCAGGATTTCCGGGGGCTAGCCCCCCCTCGGGCCCTGTCCCCCCTCGGGGCCCGCCCCCCTCGGGCCCCGTTCCCCCTCACCCACCGGCCCCCCGACCGGCCCCCCTGCGGTGTAAGACCAACTTAAAGAACAGGCCCCCCTCTTCTCCTCCTCCAGCGGGACGAACCGGCCCTGGCCGGAAGTAGGGAGAACCACCTAAGGGCTCTCCACCCTCAGGTGGAGCGCGTCTGAGGGTTCGTCTCCGGGAGGGAACCCCGCACCCTGCCGCGGCGAGAGGGTCAAGTGAGATGGTGTCCCAGGGAAATACCTGCATAGGGAAGGGATCCTGTGACCGCCATACCCGAGCCCCGCCGCGGTCCCGTCGTCGCCGCCCTGATGCTCGGCATGGCGCTGGCCGCGCTGGACGGCACGATCCTCTCCACCGCCGTCCCGCAGATCGTCGGAGACCTCGGCGGTTTCTCCGTCTTCTCCTGGCTCTTCTCCGGCTATCTGCTCGCCGCGACGGTCACGCTCCCGCTGTACGGAAAACTCTCCGACACCTTCGGCCGCAAGCCCGTGCTGATCGCGGGCATCATCCTCTTCCTCATCGGCTCGGTCCTCTGCGCCACCGCGTGGAACATGGGGTCCCTGATCGCGTTCCGCGTCGTCCAGGGCCTCGGGGGCGGCGCGATCCAGGGCACGGTGCAGACCATCGCCGCCGACCTCTACCCGCTGAAGGAACGCCCCAAGATCCAGGCCAAGCTCTCCACCGTCTGGGCCACGTCCTCCATCGCGGGACCCGCGCTCGGCGGACTGCTCGCGGGCTACGCGGACTGGCGCTGGATCTTCGTGATCAATCTGCCGGTGGGCGCGCTCGCGCTCTACCTCACCGTCCGCCACCTCCACGAACCCGGCCGCACACGCGACCGCGAGACCCGGGCCGCCGCCCGTACGAAACGGGGCCCGGGAACCGGCGCCCCACCTCGTCCCCGTGTCGACTGGGCCGGCGCGCTCGCCGTCTTCGCCACCGGCACGCTCCTGGTCACCGCCCTCGTCCAAGGCGGAGTCGCCTGGCCCTGGCTCTCCGCCCCCTCGCTCGCGCTCCTCGCCGGCACCGCGCTCCTCGCCGTCGTGACGTTCCTCGTCGAACGGCGCGCGGCCGAGCCGATCATCCCCGGCTGGGTCTGGCGCCGCCGCCCCATCGCCGCCGTCAACCTCGCGCTCGGCGCGCTCGGGCTGCTGATGATCGCCCCGACCGTCTTCCTGCCGACGTACGCCCAGTCCGTTCTCGGCCTCGGCCCGATAGCCGCCGGCTTCGTCCTCTCCGCGATGACCCTGACCTGGCCCATCAGCGCGGCCCTCAGCGACCGCGTCTACAACCGCATCGGCTTCCGCCGTACCGCGATCACCGGTATGTCCTTCGCACTGCTGGTCCTGCTGGCCTTCCCCCTGCTGCCCTTCCCCGGCCAGGCATGGCAGCCTGCGCTGCTGATGCTGGTGCTCGGCGCCGGGCTCGGACTGTTCCAACTCCCGCTGATCATCGCCGTACAGGGGTCGGTCGGCTGGTCGGAGCGCGGTACGGCGACCGCGTCGATCCTCTTCTGCCGACAGCTCGGCCAGAGCGTGGGCGCCGCGCTCTTCGGGGCGCTGGCCAACGGCGTCCTCACCAACAAGCTCGCCGACGCGCCCGGCACCGGCCTCCCGGGCGACCTCGACTCCGTGGCACACGCCCTGGACGACCCGGCGGCCCTCACCGACCGCGCGGCCGATTTCCTGCGCCGCGCGGTGGACTCGGCGGTCGACTCCGTCTTCCTGGGGGCGGCGCTGGCCGCCGCGCTCTGCCTGCTGGTGCTGCTCTTCGTGGCACCGCGCCGCTTCCCCGTCCACCAGGACCCGGCACCTGACCCGGACCCCGCCCCTGCCCCGACCCCGGCCGCGCGGCCCCACAAGGCGACCGACCCCGCGACGGACACCTCCTGAAGAGGCCGGGAGCCTAGCTCTCCGCCTCCGCGGGCGCCCGGCCCGTGAGTGCCGCCAGGCTGTTGCGGACATGCGTCATCCGCGCCTGCACCTCCTCACGGACCTCGGTGTGCTCCCGCAGGATCCGCTCCGTCTCCCGTACCGTCCGCTCCTCGGCCGCCCGCGCCTGCCCGACCAGCTCCTCCGCGCGCGCCGCCGCGTCCTCCTGAAGATGCCGGGCGTGCTCCTCCGCCTCCGCGAAGGCACGCTTCGCGTCAGCGAGTTGCGCGTCCGAGCGGGTCGCCAGCTCCGACTGGTACGCCTCCGCCTGCGCCTCACGGTCCGTGAACTCCCGCGTCGTCGCGGCCAGTCGCTCCGCGTGCTCCCGCGACAGCTCGGTGAGCAACGCCTCCGTACGCTGCCGGATCTCGTCGAAGCGGGCCAGCGCCGCGCCCCGTACCTCCTCGGCGTCCCGGCGCGCGGCCGTCCGCTGCTCGTCGGCCGCGCCCTGCGCGCCCTCTTCGGTCCGCGTCGCGTACGCGTCCGCGTCGGCCGCCGCCGCCTCCGCGTGCGCCCGTGCCGCCTCGCGCGTACGGCGGACCGCCTCGCCCGCCTCGTCGTACGCCGCCTGCACGTCCTCCCGCGCGGTCGTACGCGCCCCGTCCGCCTCCTCGGCGACCAGAGCCAGGATCTTCCGGGCGCGCTCGCCCAGTGAGTCGTACGTCTGCGGCGGCAGCGCCTCGACCTGCTGCCGCAGCAGCTCCGCCTCCAACTGAAGACGCTCGGCGAGAGCGGCCAGCCGCTGCTCCTGCGCCTCGGCGTCCTCGCGGTCCCTCGACAGCTCCGTGACCCGCCGGTCGACCTGCTCGGGGCGGTAACCACGGCCCCGGGCGGGGTCGAAGCCGTGAGCCGATGCCCGTGCAGCAGCCATTCCTGAAGCCTCTCTCCGACCTACGGTGACGAGACAGGCGTCCCTACGAAACGCCCCACCCGTCCATCCTGCTCAAGGATGCGGCATTTGACGCCGGGCGCCTGATTCCGCTTCCGTACAGATGACGCGGCCGACGCGTTCAAGCCATCTCCGTCCGTCGCCCGACCCGGGCGCGGGAACGGGCGAGGCGCCCACCGTGATCCACGGGGGCGCCTCTTGAGCGTCTGTACGTGGCGGATCTCACCGCCCCGTCAGCACCTGTACGGCCGTCGTCAGAGCAGCCCGTCCCACATCTGCTCCAGCAGCACCGACCACCAGCTCTCCGGCGACGACAGCGCCGCCGGATCGATCGCGGCGAGCTGCGCCTGGAAGTCGACGGTCCAGCGGCCGGCCTGTTCCGGATCGAGGCCGAAACGCAGTCGCCACATGCGGCCGAGCAGCGCCATCGAGCGCGTGAACTCCGGCAGCCCGGTGTTCACGAACTGCGGCGGGATCGTCTGACCGCCCGGACCCGTCTCGACCGACACGGCCATGATGTGCGCCGTGCCGTACTGGACACAGATCGCCCGGCCGAAGTCACTGCCCATCACCAGATACGACCCCGCGTCCGCCGCGGGCTGCACCTGCCGCTGCGCGGCCAGCTCGGCCAGCGTCGGCACCACCGGCTGTGCGGGCTGCGCCCAGAAGAACGGGCCGAAATCGCCCGGCAGGCCCGCCCACACGAGCGTGCGCGCCACGATCTCCGGTACGCCCTGACGGGACACCGCCCGCTGGTCGAAGCGGCAGATGCCCTGCGGGCCGAACGCGCCCGCCAGCTCCTGCGCGATGGCCTCCGGCGGGACCGGCTGCGCGGGCGGCACCTGCGGCAGCGGAGCGCGTACCGGCGCCGGACGCGCCGGACCGTCCGCGACCTGGTGCAACTCGCCCTGATGGGTGAGCAGATGCTGCATGCCCTGCTGACGACTGGAGTGGTCCCTGCCGTACGGGGCGACGCTGGTGATCCGCACCTGCGGCCAGGTCTCACGGATCATCCGCGCGCAGTAACCGCCGGGCAGCTCGCAGGACTCCAGCTCGGTGTGGAGTTCCAGCACCTGCTGCGGCGGCACGTTCATGGCGCGCAGCTCGTGCAGGAACTGCCACTCGGGGTGCGGGGTGCCGGGCGCCGAGCGGCGGATGAGCTGCGCCTCGGAGCCGTCGGGCGCGCGGTAGCGCAGCACGGCCTGGTAGCCGGGGCCGACCGTCGGCAGGCCGGTGGGCTGCTGCGGATAGCCGTACGTGCCGGGCGGGGCGCCGGGAGGCGCACCGGGCGGGCCGGGCGGGCCCGGCGGACGCGTGCCGGGGACACCGGGCGGCGGACCCGGTACGGCACCGGGACCGGGACCGGCCAGCATCGTCGCCGCGTGGTGGACACCGCCGGGGGGAGGCGAACCGGGGGCGCCAGGGGCACCGGGCGGGCCCGGCGGCATGCCGGGAGCACCCGGCTGGCCGCCCTGGCTCGGATCCGCGAACATCGTCGCCGCATGGTGCACACCACCGGACGGAGGCCCACCCGGGGCACCGGGCGGGCCGGGAGGACCCGGCGGCATCCCAGGAGCACCGGGCGCGCCGGGGGGACCCGGCGGCCGGGGGCCGGCCGACGGCGGGGCCTGACCGCCCTGGCTCGGATCCGCGAACATCGTCGCCGCGTGATGCACACCACCGGACGGAGGCCCACCCGGGCCTCCCGGCGCACCCGGCGGGCCGGGAGGCTGCGGGCCGCCCGAACCGAGGTGCGGGGCGAACTGCGTCGGCTGGTAACCACCGGCCGGAGCGCCGGGAGCACCCGGACCGGACGGCTGGGCGCCGGCGGCGCCGGGCACACCGGGAGGACCGGGCGGTCCCGGAACCCCCGGCACACCGGGAGCACCGGGCGGCGGCGGAGCCGAAGCACCGCCACGCGCGCCGCGCGGCGGCGCCGTCGCCTTGCTCGTCGCCGCGTCGGCGATGTCACCGGGACCGGATCCAGGAGCGGGGGCGCCCGGCACACCGGGAGCCGAAGGTGCCGAGCCGAGCCCCGGGGCCACCGTCGTACGCGGCAGATGACTGCCGCCCGACATCAGCGCTGTCGGCGCCTCGGCCGCCAGACCGGGCGGCGGTGTGTCGTCGTCGTCCGCCCCGGACAGCGGCGGCGCGAAGACCGTCGCCGGAAGCCCCACGGAGACATCCTCACCGGCGGCGTTGGTATCCGTACCGGCCCAGGGCGTGGCCCCGGCCGGAGTACTGCTGCTCTGTGACGCCGAGGCCGACGGCGTGGCCGCCGACGCGGGAGCGGGAGCGGGAGCGGGCACGGAAGCACCCTGCCCGTATCCACCGCCTCCCAAGGAGCCCGAACCGGAACTCGATCCCGAAGCCCCCGCACCCGAAGCGCCGGAACCCTGCGCCCCCGGAACACCCATCCGGTCCGCCGCGTCCTGCAACCACTCCGGCGGCGTCAACAGGAAGGACGTCTGATTCAGATCGATACGCTGCGGGGCCCCCGGCGGCTCCTGGGCCTGCGCCTGCGACCCGTACTCCTCCTCGTACCGCCGGATCACCTCACCCACCGGCAGCCCCGGCCACAGCGTCGCCTCACCGCTGTCCCTCGCGATCACCAGCCGCTGCAGCCCGCCGTCCGACCTCGGACCCTCAGCCCGGTCCTCCGCCCACACCACGAACCCCAGCTCGAACTCCCGCACCCGCACCTCACGGTGCTGATACGCGGGCACGTCGCCGTTGACCCACTCGTCCGCGCGTTCCTGCGCCTGAGCGAATGTCACCATCGCGCTCACCCCTCCACCGGGACGGCGCGGGCGAAGCCGCCGTCCACCATCAGGTTCGCCACCGTGTCCAGCTCCGGCGGATTGCCCGCCAGCCTCATAAGGAAGGCGTCGAAGTCCTCGCCACAGGGCAGCAGCAGGCGCTCCACCCGCTCCTGCACGCTCCAGCCGTCGCGGTCGCGTGCGTCGTCGTACGCGCAGAACCAGACCGAACCGGCCTGCTCGCCCCGCACCTTCACCGCCAGAATGCCGCCCTGGACGAACGCCACACCCAGATAGTCCTTGGTCAGATGGTCCCGCAGACACTTGTTGGCGTACAACAGGTCGTTGACCGCCGCCTCTTCACGCACCGTGAAGAACGGCTGGTCCACCAGCAGCCCCAACTCCGCGTCCAACGCAGCGCCCACCGGGGCGCAGCCGCCCGCCGCCTTCAAGAAGGTGCGGTACGCGCCGGGCAGCCGGTAACCGAGGTCCTCCTCCACACCGAGCAACTGCTGCTCGGTCACCGACACCGAGCCCTTCGGCAGCCCGAAGTGCACCGGCCTCGTCTCCTGAAGAGGACGCGTCCCGCGCTTGTCGTGATCCACCAGCGTCGTCGCCAGCCCGCCGTGATGGCGAAGCAGCGCCTTGACCTCCACCGGCACCAGCAGCAGCCGGCGCGATCCCGGCGCGTGGTGCCAGGTCCAGCCGTGCGGAGTGGCCACGGCGGGGATCGTGTCCCACAGTTCGTGGCCGTCGGCGTGCAGCGCGGCGTTGGCGGACACGTAGTCCGTCAGCCGCAGTTCGTCGACACCGAAGCCCTCGGGGGGCTCGGCGATCTCGGCGGCGGCACGCGCGTACGGCGAGAAGTCCGGGAAGCCGTTGCCGTCCACCGGCACACCCCTGGGGTGGCGGGACGCCCGGACCGGGTCCGGGAATTGCACGACCTGCCCGGCGTAAGCCGCGTTCGGTGGCGCGGCTTGCTGCCCGAGCCGACCTGTCGTCATGGCGGATGCCCCCTGCTGGCTTCTGACTGGTTCGACACAGCCTATGCGGTGGAGCAACAGGGGACGCCGCCCCTCCGCCCCGCCGCCGGCGCTCGCCGGGGCACCCGTTCGGGTACCGGTGACAACCGGTCACCCCAGGTCACGCAGCGACGACGCCACGCCCCGATACCGCCCCGGCTTCCCCACGACGTGTCACATTTGGCAGGCTGTCCCCCGCAACTCTGGGGATTGCGTGGGGATTGCGTAGGGAGGGACAGCGCTTTGCACACAGCACAACAGGACACATCGGGAGATCCCCGCCTCGGCTCGCCGGACCACCCGGGGAGACCGTCGGGGCGGCTCGCCACGGACAACGCCACGAACAGGGCCACGAACAGCACCGCGGACGGAACGGCCGGGCCCGCGGGCGGGACGACCGGCGGCACGACCGCCGGAACCTCCGGAGACCCGCGTCTGAGCTGGAGCAGCACCGAACCGCACCGCCCGCCCCCGCTCCGGCAGCGCCGCGACGGGATCCTGCCCGCCGTCGCCGCCGCGCTCTCCGTGCGTGGCGAAAATCTCACGTGCACCGCGGGCAAGGCCGACCAGCCGCCCGCCCTGCACCCCCTCGTACAGGACTTCCTGGACACCCTCACCAGCGGCCAGCGGGAACGATTCACCGGTCGCTGCCCCGAAGCCATCCTGCTCTCCCGGCACCTCACCGCCGTCGAGGGCGCCCGTTCCAAGCGGGCCCAGCGCAAGCCCCTCACCCATGGCGAGGCCCGCCGGTCCCTCAAGCACGGCAAACTCACCGCGCGCCGCATCCGCGAGGACGGCGACCCGCTCCACGGCAGTTACGCGCCGCCCTGCCGCTCCTGTTCGGCCATGCTCGCCCACTTCGGCGTACGCCCCGTCGACCCGACGCAGAACGGCTGACCGCCCCGATGCCCGACCTCACCACCACCCGCTTCCCCGTCGCCGTCGACGTCGCCCTGCGCGAGGCCGGCTGGCAGCCGGGCCGCTGGGACATGCGACAGGCCGAGGAATGGGCGGACACACTGCGCGCCCACATCACCCCGGCCGGACACGTGCACGCCGTGTTCGCGGCCGTCGTCGAGATCTGGGCGGAGTTCGGCGGGCTGACGGTGACCGGGCCCGGACCGGGGCGGCAGATCGCCCCGACGACCGTACGGTTCGACCCACTGGCCGGCATCCACCTCGCCCGTACCCTCGGCGACCTCGGACGCTCCCTGGACACGGAGATCAGCCCCATCGGCGAGGAGGGCGACAGCCAGGCCGTACTCGCCGTCGACGCGACAGGGCGCGTCTACTCCATCGACCACACCGGCGACTGGTATCTGGGCCCGCACATCGACCAGGCGCTGGCGGCCCTGGTGACAGGAGCCCAGCCGCAACGGCTCACGTCCGACTGAGAGCCGGACAGGCCCCGGACCGGACCTACGCGGCGTCCCGGTGCGGCAGCACCGCCGACACCCGGAAACCCCCCGCGTCCGTCTCCCCCGACACGAACACCCCGCCCAGCGCGTGCACCCGCTCCCGCATCCCCACCAGCCCGTTGCCACCACTGGGCAGCCCGGCGTCGGCCACGCCGTACGACGGGCCGTTCTCCACCTGCATCGCGACCTCGGCCTCCCGGTGCGCCAGGCGCACCATCACCTTCGACCCCGCCGCGTGCTTGTGCACATTCGTCAACGCCTCCTGCACCACCCGGTACGCGGTCTGCTCCACCTCCGGCGCGTACGCCCGCGACGCCCCCTGCACCGCCAGCTCCACCACCATCCCCGCGTCCCGCGACTGACCCACCAGCGACTCGATGTCGCCCATACCCGGCCCGGCCTCCGCGGCGGCCGAGGCAGCCGCCGCAGCGGCCGCGACACCCACCGAGGCCAACGGCACCGTGGAACGGCCCACGCCACCCCCCGGCGCCACGTCGGCCACCTTCCGCGCCGCCTGCTGCTCCCCGGCGCGCAGGACACCCAACATCTCCCGCAGCTCCGTCAGCGCCTGCCGCCCCATGTCCCCGACCAGCGCGGCGTTCTTCACGGCCTTCTGCGGATCCTTCAACGCCACCGCCTGCAACGCGGCGGCATGCACCACCATCAGACTCACCCGGTGCGCCACCACGTCGTGCATCTCACGCGCGATCCGCGTCCGCTCCTCCGTACGAGCCCACTCCGCCCGCTGCTCGGCCCGGTCCGCGAGCAGCGACAACTCCTGCTCCAGACTGTCGGCCCGCTCCCGCAGGCTCTCCATGAGCCGGCGCCTGGCCCCCACGTACAGACCCAGGAGCACCGGCGGCAACGAGATGCTCAGCGCCATGAAGACAGCGATCAGCGGGATGTACCAACGCGCGGAGTCGATGTCCACACCACTGACGTCCTGCCGCGTCCGTACGAAGACGACGATGAGCGTCCCCACGAGCGACATCCCGGCCAGCGCGCCGATGATGCGGCGGGGCGCGTCGGACGCGGCGAGCGTGTACAGCCCCACGATCCCGAGCAGCAGGCCCATCTCGGCCGGCGTGACAGCGACGGAGACGAGCACGACGGCCATCGGCAACCGCCGCCGCAACACCAGCACGGACCCGACCAGCACCCCGAAAACCACGCCGAGGGCCACCGGCAACTGGGCACTGCCCGCGAACCGGATCCCCTCGAACGCACACTCCAGGGCGGACGCACCGGCCAGCCCCACATCCAGCACGACGCTGCGCCGCCGTCTCCACCACCAGAACCCGCGGGTGGTCAATCCCTCGGCCTCCTCGTGTGCCCCCGTTGTGGTCATACCGTCCAGCCTACGGGCGCCCGCGACTCAATTTCCGGCGAGTGCGAACAGCACGCGAACAGGCCTTGCACAAGGGGAACGGACGTCGATCACACCATCCGGCGAACCGAGCACACATTCGAGCCGGACGTCCGCATTCCGGACGATGATCTCCTGCATGACAGGAATCAACAGCAAATACGCCGACTTCGAGGCACTCAGGGAACAGGCGGTGGCGCTGCGCCGGGAAGGCCTCAGCCGCCGCCAGATCCGCGACCGGATCCAGGTCGACAACAACGACATCCTGAACCGCCTGCTGGACGGCGAACCGGCCCCGCAATGGACGAAGCGCCCGAACGCGAAGGACGACCTGCGGGACAGGGCGCGGGAGCTACGGCTCCAGGGGCTCACGTACGACCAGATCCAGGTGGAGCTGGGGTGCTCGAAGGGTTCGATCTCGTTATGGGTGCGGGATCTGCCGAAGCCACCGAAGCGCACGCGCGAGGAGGCGTCGGCGATCGCCAAGCGCGGGTGGGCGGCGACGCTTCAGCGGCGCGAACGGGAGCGCCAGGAGACGAAAAGCGCGGCAGCCGAGAGCATCGGCACGATGTCGGACCGCGAGCTGTTCCTGCTGGGGGTCGGCCTGTACTGGGCGGAGGGAACGAAGGACAAGCCCCACGCACGGCGGGAACGGGTGGCATTCGTGAACAGCGACCCGGGGATGATCAGGATCTTCGTGGCTTGGCTGGACCTGCTCGAAGTCCCGAGACAGCAGCACAGGTACCGCGTGCTGATTCACGAGAACGCGGATGTCCGCAAGGCGGAGTGCTACTGGGCAGACCTCGTCCAGGCGAGTGTCGAGAGCTTCGGCAGGACGACGCTTAAGAAGCACAACCCGAAGACCATCCGCAAGAACACCGGTGAGGACTATCGCGGCTGTCTGGTCGTCCAGGTGCAGCAGAGTGCTGATCTTTACCGTCGCGTCGAGGGGTGGTGGTACGGCATAGTAGATGCCAGCGTTTCGGGCCGAGGTCTCTCAGGCCCCTGAGGCGCGGTCCGCCGTAGTGTAATCGGCAGCACGGCATCCTTTGGAGATGTTCGGTCTAGGTTCGAGTCCTAGCGGCGGAGCAAGCAAGTTCGGGTCCTGACCTCTCCGGTCAGGACCCGCCTTCGTTTCCTTCCCGAAACCCCCCGGTATCCTCCGGATGTCAAGCACCCCAAGCATCCGAAGCCGAAGGGCATTCCCGTGAGCGCCAATCGCCCGGCCGCCGTCGTCGTCCTCGCAGCGGGTGAGGGCACCCGCATGAAGTCGAAGACACCCAAGGTTCTGCATGAGATCTGCGGGCGCTCGCTCGTCGGTCATGTCGTCTCCGCCGCGCGGGAGCTGGAGCCCGAGCATCTCGTTGTCGTCGTCGGGCACGCCCGGGAGCTGGTCGAGGGGCATCTGGACGGGACGTACGCCGGTGTGCGTACCGCGTTCCAGGCCGAGCAGAACGGCACCGGACACGCCGTCCGGATGGCCGTCGAGGAGTTGGGGCAGGCCCCCCACGGGACCGTCGTCGTCGTGTGCGGGGACACCCCGCTGCTGGCCGGCTCGACGCTCGCCGCGCTCGCCGCGCAGCACGAGGAGGACGGCAACGCCGTCACCGTGCTGACCGCCGAGGTGCCGGACGCGACCGGGTACGGGCGCATCGTGCGGGACGAGGCGAGCGGGGCCGTCACCGGGATCGTGGAGCACAAGGACGCGACGGACGAGCAGCGCGCGGTGCGGGAGATCAACTCCGGGGTGTTCGCGTTCGACGGTCAGTTGCTCACGGACGCGCTCGCCAAGGTGCGTACGGACAACAGCCAGGGCGAGGAGTATCTGACCGACGTCCTCGGCATCCTGCGCGAGGCGGGGCACCGGGTCGGCGCCTCCGTCGCGGCCGACCACCGCGAGATCCTGGGCATCAACAACCGCGTCCAGCTGGCCGAGGCGCGCCGGCTGCTGAACGAGCGGCTGTTGGAGCGGGCGATGACCGCCGGTGTGACGGTGGTGGATCCGGGGTCGGTGCTGATCGATGTGACGGTGACGTACGAGCCGGACTCGATCGTGCATCCCGCGACGCAGCTGCTGGGTTCGACGCATCTGTCGGAGGGCGCCGAGGTGGGCCCCAACTCGCGTCTGACGGACACCTTCGTGGGCGTGGGCGCCCGTGTCGACAACACGGTGGCCATCGACGCGGAGGTGGGCGAGGGGGCCTCGGTGGGCCCGTTCGCGTACTTGCGTCCCGGTACGAAGCTCGGCGTGAAGTCGAAGGCCGGGACGTTCGTGGAGATGAAGAAGGCGACGATCGGCGCCGGTTCGAAGGTGCCGCATCTGAGTTACGTGGGTGACGCGACGATCGGTGAGCAGACGAACATCGGTGCCGCGAGCGTGTTCGTGAACTACGACGGTGAGTCGAAGCACCACACGACGATCGGTTCACACTGCAAGACAGGTTCAGACAACATGTTTGTGGCGCCTGTCACTGTCGGGGACGGTGCTTACACCGCTGCGGGGTCGGTCATCACGAAGGACGTCCCGTCGGGTTCGCTGGCCGTCGCGCGGGGCCAGCAAAGGAATATCGAGGGTTGGGTGGCCCGTAAGCGGCCGGGCAGTGCCGCCGCGCAGGCCGCCGCCGCCGCGGCCGAGGAGCTGGCGCTCGAAAGCTGACCGGAAACAGGCGCCTCGTGCAGCGCGTACCGTGATAGATGCTCACGTTCGGCTGGCTCGCAGGGACGCGCGGGTGCAGCGGCAATCAACACGTCTGAGGAGACTGTGCTGTGACCGGGATCAAGACGACCGGCGAGAAGAAGCTGATGCTCTTTTCCGGCCGCGCCCACCCCGAGCTGGCCGAGGCGGTCGCCCATACGCTGGGTGTCGGGATAGTGCCGACCAAGGCTTTCGATTTCGCCAACGGTGAGATCTACGTGCGCTATCAGGAGTCCGCCCGCGGCGCGGACTGTTTTCTGATCCAGAGCCACACCGCTCCGATCAATAAGTGGATCATGGAGCAGTTGATCATGATCGATGCTCTGAAGCGGGCTTCCGCCCGGAGCATCACGGTGATCGTTCCCTTCTACGGATATGCCCGGCAGGACAAGAAGCACCGTGGGCGTGAGCCGATTTCGGCCCGTCTGGTCGCGGACCTGATGAAGACGGCCGGCGCGCACCGCATCCTGACCGTGGATCTCCACACGGACCAGATCCAGGGCTTCTTCGACGGTCCGGTGGACCATCTGTTCGCGCTGCCGATCCTGGCGGACTACGTGGCGACCAAGGTCGACCGTTCGAAGCTGACGGTGGTCTCGCCGGACGCCGGGCGGGTACGGGTGGCGGACCGCTGGTGCGACCGGCTGGACGCACCGCTGGCGATCGTGCACAAGCGCCGTGACAAGGACGTCGCCAACGAGGTGACGGTCCATGAGGTCGTGGGCAATGTGGCCGGCCGGGTGTGTGTCCTGGTGGACGACATGATCGACACGGGTGGCACGATCTGCGCCGCCGCGGACGCGCTGTTCGCGCACGGCGCGGAGGACGTCATCGTGACGGCGACGCACGGTGTGCTGTCGGGCCCGGCCGGGGACCGGCTGAAGAATTCGAAGGTGAGCGAGTTCATCTTCACGGACACGCTTCCGGACCCGGGCAATCTGGAGATGGACAAGATCACGGTCCTGTCGATCGCGCCGACGATCGCGCGCGCGGTGCGTGAGGTGTTCGAGGACGGTTCGGTGACCAGCCTCTTCGACGAGCAGGCGTAGTCAGGCGTAGTACGCGGGTCCACCCACGGATCCGAAGATCGATTTCTGGGGCGGCCTCCCCGCCGGGTAGACTCACGGAGTTGCTCGGCGAGGGAGGCCGCTTTCATTCGCGGCCGTCCGTTATCGACGCGCTCTTCGTAGCAGGCCGCCTGTCGTGGCCGGGTGACCACCAGTCTCAATCGTCACCTATGTGTCATCTACGAGGAGTGCAGTCATGGCTGAGGTCAAGATCACCGCTGAGGTCCGTTCCGAGTTCGGCAAGGGCGCCGCCCGCCGTACCCGTCGTGAGAACAAGGTTCCCGCGGTCATCTACGGTCACGGTGCCGAGCCCGTTCACGTGTCCCTGCCGGGTCACGACCTGATGATGGCGCTCAAGACGAAGAACGCGCTGCTGAGCATCGACATCGAGGGCCGCAAGGAGCTCGTGATCCCCAAGGCCGTCCAGCGTGACGCGCTCAAGGGCTTCATCAAGCACGTCGACCTGCTCGCGGTGAAGCTCGGCGAGAAGGTCACGGTCGAGGTCGCGGTGCACACCGAGGGTGAGCTGGCCCCGGGCCCGTTCCTCCTGGAGAACGTGCTGAGCACCCTGACCGTCGAGGCCGAGGCCACGCACATCCCCGAGTCCGTCACGGTCTCCGTCGAGGGCCTGGAGGCCGGTGCCTCCATCGTCGCGAAGGACGTTCCGCTGCCCGAGGGCACGACGCTGGTGACCGACGAGGACGCGGTCGTCATCCAGGTCCTGGCCGCGCAGGCCGAGGAGCCGGCGGCCGACGACGCCTCCGACGAGGCCGCCGCCGAGGTCTGAGCCTCAGCCGGATCCTGATGAACGCTTTGCCCGACGGGGTGGCGGGCCGGTGCCCGCCACCCCGTCGTTCTTCCTTCTTCGTCCTGAGGAGACGCAGCGCAGATGACGACCGATGTCACCGCCCCGTGGCTGATCGTGGGCCTGGGCAATCCCGGCCCCGGTTACCCGGCCAACCGCCACAACGTGGGTTTCATGGTGGCCGATCTCCTCGCGGGCCGGATCGGCGGCTCGTTCAAGCGGGCGCAGAAGGCCCAGGCGCAGGTCCTGGAGGGCCGGGTGGGGCCGATGGGTCCTGGCAGCCGGCGGGTGGTGCTGGCGAAGCCGCTGTCGTTCATGAATCTGTCCGGGGGGCCGGTCGCCGGGCTGCGGGACTTCTACAAGGTGCCGACGGCCAACATCGTGGCGATCCATGACGAGTTGGACATCGACTACGGCACGCTGCGGCTGAAGCTGGGCGGCGGGGACAACGGTCACAACGGTCTGAAGTCGATGACGAAGTCGATGGGCCCCGAGTACCACCGCGTCCGGTTCGGGATCGGCCGGCCGCCGGGGCGGATGCAGGTGGCCGACTTCGTACTGAAGGACTTCTCCTCCGTGGAGCGCAAGGAGCTGGACTTCCTCGTGGACCGCGCGGCGGACGCCGTGGAGTGTCTGGTGACGGAAGGCCTGGAGCGGGCGCAGAGCGCGTACAACTCCTGACAACAACGACCATTCGTCAGCCACAAGTTGACCGACCGCGTCCGGATGGCCAAGGATCGCGGTCCATGAAGCCGAGCTCGTCGCAACTGGCACTGTCGGTGGGCCGTCGCGCCGCGATGGGGTTCGTCGCCGCCCTGCTGCTCGCCGCGGGTTTCTGGACGTCCTGGGGTACGGCGCAGCATGTGCTGCTCTCCAAGGGCCGCGAGCACGGGACGCTGTCGGTCACCGAGTGCGGCGATACGGCGTGCACCGGTACGTACGACCCCGAGGGCCCGCCCGCGCCGCGCGCCGGGGCGCCCATCGAGCGGTCGGTGGCGGTGAAGAAGGGCCAGGACTACGAGGTGGTGCTGAAGCCCGGCACGGACGAGCTGGTCCGCGCGGGCTCATCCGGCGCGCTGCTCGCGTGGGTGCCGCTCGGCGGTGCGCTGCTGCTGGCGGCGCCGGTGGTGGGCGGCGGGCTGCGGCTGACGCGTACGGCGTGGGGGACGGCGCTGGCGGGCGCGGCGCTGCTGGCCGCGGCGTTCTTCGCGCTCTGACACCGGTCACAGAAGCGCCGGACGAGCCGCGATCGGCCCGTCCGGCGCTCTGAGAGATGTCCTGCCCGAGGTCAGCCCGTGTTGCGCAGACCCGCCGCGACCCCGTTCACCGTCAGCAGCAGCGCCCGCGCGAGCAGCGGGTCCGGTGCCTCTTCGCGGGCCGCCGCCGCGCGCTGGCGCGCGAGGAGCGAGACCTGGAGGTAGGAGATCGGGTCGAGGTACGCGTCGCGGATGGCGAACGTCTGGCGCAGCACCGGGTTGGAGCCCAGCAGCTTCTCGCTGCCGGTGATCCGCAGGACTTCCTGCACCGTGAGCGCGTGCTCGGCCTCGATGGCGGTGAAGACGTGCTTCAGCTCGTCGGGCACGAGGGTGTCGACGTAGTGCCTGGCGATCCGCAGGTCGGTCTTGGCGAGGGTCATCTCGACGTTGGAGAGGAAGTTCTGGAAGAAGTGCCAGTGCTCGTGCATCTCGTCCAGGACCGGGTCGAGACCCGACTCGCGCAGCGCCTTGAGGCCGGAGCCGACCCCGTACCAGCCGGGGACGATCTGCCGGGACTGTGTCCAGCCGAAGACCCACGGGATGGCGCGCAGCCCGTCGAGTCCGGCGCCGGAGTCCGGGCGCCGGGAGGGGCGTGAGCCGAGGTGCAGGTCGGCGAGCTGGTCGACGGGGGTCGCGGCGAAGAAGTACGCGGGCAGGTCCGGGTCTTCGACGAGCTTGCGGTACGCGCCGTGGGCCGCGTCGGACACGGTGTCCATGGCGGCGTCCCAGCGCGCCAGCGCCTCGTCGGACTGGCGGGGCGCGGTGTGCAGCGCGGACGCCTGGAGGGTGGCGGCGACGGTCAGTTCCAGGTTCTCCCTGGCGAGGGCGGGGATCAGGTACTTGTCGGAGATGACCTCGCCCTGCTCGGTCACCTTGATCTCGCCCTCCAGGGTGCCCCAGGGCTGCGCGAGGATCGCGTCGTGCGAGGGGCCGCCGCCGCGGCCGACGGTGCCGCCGCGGCCGTGGAAGAGGCGGAGGCGGACGCCGTAGCGGTGCGCGACGTCGCGGAGGCGTCGCTGGGCGCGGTGGATCTCCCACTGGCTGGTGGTGATGCCGCCGAACTTGGAGGAGTCGGAGTAGCCGAGCATGACCTCCTGGACGTCGCCGCGCAGGGAGACGAGCCGTCGGTAGGAGGGGTCGGCGAGCATCTCGTCGAGGATGATGTCGGCGGCGCGCAGCTCGTCGGTGGTCTCCAGGAGCGGCACGATGCCGATCTTGGCCCAGCCGGAGTGCAGGTCGAGCAGTCCGGCCTCGCGGGCGAGGACGGCGGCGGCGAAGACGTCGTCGGCGCCCTGGCACATCGAGATGATGTAGGACTCGATGACCTCGGGGCCGAAGCGTTCGAAGGCCTGCTTGACGGTGTGGAAGACGCCGAGGGTCTTCTCGCCGGCGGCGTCCAGCGGGGCCGGGGTGGGGGCGAGGGGGCGGCGGGAGCGCAGTTCCTTGGCGAGGAGCTTCTGCCGGTAGTCGCGCGGCATGTCCGCGTACCGCCAGGACTCCTCGCCGAGGCGGTCGAAGAGCTGGCCGAGCGCGTGGTGGTGGGCGTCGGCGTGTTCGCGTACGTCCATGGTGGCGAGCTGGAGCCCGAACGCGGCGAGCGTGCGGATGGTGCGGTCCATGCGGCCGTCGGCGAAGAGTCCGCCGCGGTGGGCGCGCAGGGAGGTCTGGATGAGGGTGAGGTCTTCCAGGAGCTGCGAGGTGCCGAGGTAGTCGCGGCCGGCGCTGTGCGGGGTGCCCTTGGCCAGGCGCTCGCGGGTGTTGACGAGCTTCTGCCGGATGCAGGTGGCCTTGAGGCGGTAGGGCTCCTCCGCGTTGAGGCGCTTGTAGCGGGGGCTGATCTCGGGGAGGCGGTCCAGGTCGGTGGCGAGCGAGTCCAGGAGTTCCTGGGTGGCGCCGGCGTACCGGATGGAGTTGGAGAGCTGGCCGCGCAGTTGGTCGATGAGTTCGAGTGCGTCGGTGATGCCGTGTTCGTGCTGGAGGATCAGCACTTCCCAGGTGACGGCGGGGGTGACGTTGGGGTTGCCGTCGCGGTCGCCGCCGATCCAGGTGCCGAAGCTGAGGGGGCGGGTGCCGGGGGGCAGCTCGACGCCGACGCGCTCCAGTTCGGCGACGAGGTCTTCGAGGACGTCGCCGACGGCTTCGGCGTGCAGTTCGTCGAGGTAGTAGATGGCGTTGCGGGCCTCGTCGGCGGGCTCGGGCCGTACGACGCGCAGCTCGTCGGTCTGCCAGATCAGGTCGATGGACTCGGCGAGCCGCAGGTCGTGGCGGCGCCGGTCGGCGGCGATGACCGGGACTTCGAGGAGTTCGGCGATGCGGCGGAGCTTGTTCAGTACGGAGCGGCGCGCGGCCTCGGTGGGGTGCGCGGTGAAGACGGGGCGGACGCTGAGGTTCTTGACCGTCGCGCGCAGGTGCTCGGGGTCGGCGTCCTTGAGCCGGTCGGCGGTACGGGCGAGGAGCCCGCCCTCGGCGGCCCGGCGCTCGCGCATCTCGCGGCCTCGGTGGACCTGTTCGGTGACGTTGGCGAGGTGGAAGTAGGTGGAGAAGGCGCGGACGAGCTTCGCGGCGGTCTCCAGGTCGGTGTCGCCGAGCAGCGCGGCTGCTGCTTCGCCGTCCTCGCGGGTGAGGGCGCGGACACGCTCGACGAGGTCGAGGAGTTCGGGGCCCTCCTGGCGTACGAGGGTTTCGCCGAGGAGGTCGCCGAGCCGGCGGATGTCGGAGCGCAGCTCCACATTGGCGGTCGCGGCGCCCTCGGTCACGGTGGCCTGGGCTACGGCGCCCTCGGCGGTCGGGGTCTGGTCGGCACTGCTCACAGGTGCGGCTCCTTGCAGTGTTCGAGCACGTCGGGAGGAGAGGTTCTGGAGAGATTGTTCGACCGGACCGCGCTGTCCGACGTCACAAGGATAGGTGTCCTTCGCGCGTCGTTATCCACAGGCCCCTTGTCGCGTGCCTTCTCGCTGCCATACTTACGTTGCCGTAAGTTACGCGCCCGTAAACGGGCAGAATGCCGCATTCCACACCCCCAGGGGACACACCCATGTCGACAAGCCCTGACGTTCTCGGCGACTCCTCCCAGGCCCAGCCTGCGCCGGACGGTTCCTCCACCCTCGCCGACCCCTCCGCGCCCTCCGCCCCCTCCGCCACGCTCGGCGGGGAGAGCAAGCGCTCGCTGGAGCAGATCACGCTCCTCCTGTTCATCGTCGTTCCGTTCATCGCCCTGCTCGGCGCCGTTCCGCTGGTCTGGGGGTGGGGCGTGAGCTGGCTCGATCTGGGGCTGCTCGTGGCGATGTATTTCATCGGCTGCCACGGCATCACGGTCGGCTTCCACCGGTACTTCACGCACAGCTCGTTCAAGGCGAGGCGCCCGCTGCGGATCGCGCTGGCCGTGGCGGGTTCGATGGCCGTGGAGGGTCCGGTGGTCCGCTGGGTCGCCGATCACCGCAAGCATCACAAGTTCTCGGACGCGGACGGCGACCCGCACTCGCCGTGGCGGTTCGGCGAGTCGCTTCCCGCGCTGATGAAGGGCCTGTGGTGGGCGCATATCGGCTGGCTCTTCGACGAGGAGCAGACGCCGCAGCAGAAGTACGCGCCGGATCTGATCAAGGATCCGGCGATCCGCCGGGTCTCGCGGCAGTTCCTGCTGTGGGCGTTCGTGTCGCTGGCGATCCCGCCGCTGGTCGGCGGGCTGGTGACGATGTCGTGGTGGGGCGCGTTCACGGCGTTCTTCTGGGGCTCGCTGGTACGGGTGGCGCTGCTGCACCACGTGACATGGTCGATCAACTCGATCTGCCACGCGGTGGGCAAGCGGCCCTTCAAGTCGCGTGACCGGTCAGGCAATGTGTGGTGGCTGGCGGTCTTGTCCTGTGGCGAGTCATGGCACAACCTGCACCATGCGGACCCGACGAGCGCGCGGCACGGTGTGCTGCGAGGTCAGATCGACTCCAGCGCCCGCCTCATCCGGTGGTTCGAGGCGTTCGGCTGGGTGCACAGTGTGCGCTGGCCCGACGCCGGACGGCTGGAAGCCCGACGGAAAATTGACCATCCCAACGCGGCATGATTGGCAACGTGGCGATCGACGGCGGTAAGAGCGACACCGACAAGAGCCGGACCACCTCTGGCGCGCCCCGGCGCTCCCGCCGGGTCCGGATGACCGGCAAGGAGCGTCGCGAGCAACTGCTGGACATCGGCCGCACCCTGTTCGCCGAGAAGGGCTACGAGGGCACGTCGGTGGAGGAGATCGCGTCGAAGGCGGGCGTCTCCAAGCCGGTGGTGTACGAGCACTTCGGCGGCAAGGAGGGGCTGTACGCGGTCGTGGTCGACCGCGAGATGCGCCAGCTGCTCGACATGGTGACGAGTTCTCTTACTGCGGGCCATCCGCGCGAGCTGTGCGAGCAGGCGGCGTTCGCGCTCCTCGACTACATCGAGGAGTACACGGACGGTTTCCGTATCCTGGTCCGCGATTCGCCGGTGGCGCAGTCGACCGGCACGTTCGCGTCGCTGATCAGCGACATCGCCACGCAGGTCGAGGACATCCTCGGCATGGAGTTCAAGGCCCGCGGCTTCGATCCGAAGCTGGCCCCGCTGTACGCGCACGCCCTGGTGGGCATGGTGGCGCTGACGGGCCAGTGGTGGGTGGACACCCGCCGCCCGAAGAAGAACGAGGTGGCGGCGCATCTGGTGAATCTGGCGTGGCACGGGCTGGGCAATCTGGAGGCCAAGCCACGACTCATAGGCCATCGCAAGGTCTGAGAGCGAGCCGGGCCGGGGCCCGTGGTCATCACCGCCGGGGCGCCACGTTCGCGTGGCGCCCCGGTGTTCTGCCGTCGCCCGGCGCCCGACCGCTCAGGTCACCGGCTCCAGGAACTCCAGTCGGTTGCCCACCGGGTCGTCGGAGTAGAAGCGGCGGTGACCGGGGAGGTTGTCGTCCCAGGTCACCGGGGCGCCCCGGGCGGACAGCCGGGTCGCGTACGCGGTGATACCGGTGACCCGCAGGCCCGGGTGGGCCTTTCTCGCCGGGCGGAAGTCCGGCTCGATGCCGAGGTGGAGCTGTACGGGGCCGGCCTGGAACCAGCAGCCGCCGTGTACCGCGAGAGCGGGCGGCTTGGGGATCTCCGTCATGCCCAGGATGTCGACGTAGTACGTGCGCAGCGTGGCCTCCGAGCCCGCCGGGGCGGCCAGTTGGACATGGTCGACGGCCGTGATCATCAGGCTCGCCTCCGGGCCACCGCGAAGATCCGGCGGAACGGGAACACCGTGCCGTGCGGGCCCGGCGGGTAGGCCTTGCGGAGCAGGTCGCCGTACTGGCCGAGGAATTCCGCCGCCTCGTCCGGGTCGTCGGCGAGTTCGGTGAGGACGGGGCGCAGGGCCGTGCCCTTGACCCAGTCGAGCACCGGGTCCTCGCCGGAGAGCAGCTGGAGGTACGTGGTCTCCCAGGCGTCCGTCGTGCAGCCGAGGTCCGTGAGGCGGACCAGGTAGTCGGCGGGGTCCAGGATGTGGACGAAGCGCCGGCCGTGGCTGTCGAGGCGGTCGCTCCAGCGCGGGGTCTCGCACAGTTCGCCGAGGAGCGCGTGGCTGGGGGCGGTGAAGTTGCCGGGGACCTGGAAGGCGAACGTACCGCCGGGGGTGAGGGCGTCGATCCAGCCCGCGAAGGATTCGGCGTGGTTGGGGACCCACTGGAGGGCCGCGTTGGAGACGATCAGGTCGTACGGCTCCTCGGGTGTCCAGTGCGCGGCGTCGGCGGGCCGGAAGTCCAGCCGGCCGCCGCCGGCCGTGGGGCCCGCGTACTCCTTCTCCGCCTGCGCCAGCATCTCGGGTGAGAGGTCGAAGCCGGTGATGTGGGCGGTGGGCCACCGTTCGGCGAGGAGCGCCGTGACGTTGCCGGGGCCGCAGCCGATGTCGGCTATCCGTGCGGGCCGGTTCCCGTCGGGCAGTTCGGGGATGCGGCCGAGCAGGTCCAGGAAGGGGCGGGTGCGGTGGACGGAGTGGTGGAGGTACTGCTGCGGGTCCCAGGTCGGTGCGGGAGTGGCCGCCGGGCCGGTCGCCGGATTCGCTGTCGAACTCATGTATGAAGCCCCCTCGGGATACGGAGCGGACGAGCGGATTCCCGTCCGCGCCCGACCATGCCCAAGCCTGCCTCCAAGTATATCTTGACGTCAAGAGACTTCATGTCGACAGACCCTCTACACTGATCGTCATGGAGGACGAGGTCGACCGTCTGGTCGCAGCATGGCGCCGGGAGCGGCCGGACCTCGACGTGGAACCACTTGAGGTGCTCAGCCGCGTCAGCAGGCTCGCGCGCCATCTCGACCGGGCCCGGCGGCTCGCGTTCTCGGAGCACAACCTGGAGCCGTGGGAGTTCGACGTCCTGACCTCGCTGCGGCGGGCCGGCGCGCCGTACCAGCTCTCCCCCGGTCAGCTGCTCACCCAGACCCTGGTCACCTCGGGCACGATGACCAACCGCATCGACCGGCTGGCGAAGAAGGACCTGGTCGAACGGCTGCCCGACCCCAGCGACCGGCGCGGGGTCCTCGTACGGCTCACGCCCGAGGGGCGCGACCGCGCCGATCAGGCGCTGGCCGGCCTGCTCGCGCAGGAGCGCGCGATCCTCGCGGAGCTGTCGCGCGGGCAGCGCGGCGAACTGGCCGCGCTGCTGCGCCGGTTGACCGCGCCGTTCGACAACGTCCCGGGCTGACGTACGGCCGTCCGGCCCGGTCCATGGCTTCGTGAGCCACGCCCGTCCCGCCGTCGATCGCGGGACGGGCTCGTAAGAATCACCCCACCCGCACCGCGTCCGTACCGCCGCCCAGGTCCACCGGGCCGACTCCCGCCCGGCGGGCCAGCGCGACCGCCGCCAGCGTCGAGTGCACGCCCAGCTTCCCCAGCACGTTCTGCATATGCGTACGGACCGTGTGCGGGGACAGGAAGAGGCGCTCGGCCACCGCCTTGCGCCCCAGGCCCGCCACCATGCAGCGCAGCACCTCCAGCTCGCGCGGCGTCAGCGAGTCGACCAGCCGCTCGCTGTCCGTGCGGTGCTTGCGCGCTGCGGTCAGCTCCCGCAGGACGTTCGTGAGCAGCGCGGGCGGCAGATGCGTCTCGTCGCGCAGGACGCCCCTGATCACCGCCAGCAGCCGCTGCAGCGAGCAGTCCTTGGCGACCCAGCCGGACGCGCCGGCCTGGAGCGCGAGTGCCGCGCGGCTCGGGTCGTCCTTCTCCGCGAGGACGACGCAGCGCACGGACGGCTGCCCCGAACGGACGCCCGCCACCAGCGAGATGCCGTCGACGAGCCCGAGACCGGCGTCGCCGTGGTCGGGTACGGCGCGGGCCACCGGGCCGCTGCCCGGACCCGCGACGATGCCCAGCTCGGCGTCGACCAGCATCACGTCGTACTTGCGCCCCTCCGTCGCCGCCCGTTCAAGACAGCGCAGCGCGGCGGGTCCGCTGCCGGCGGCGGCGACGTCCACGTCCGGCTCCGCCGCGAGAGCGGCTGCCAGCGACTCGGCGAATATGCGGTGGTCGTCCACCACGAGAACCCTGATACGGACCAATTGACACCCCCAGATGTCGGGGCGCGGACGACGCGGGTACGGCGCCCGAGTGGGATGGGGTTCGCGTCGCGTGGACACTGTGCCGCCACGGCCGCCGCCGTGCGGCTGCCCACCCACCCCGGGCGTCGTACCCGACTGTCTCGCTTCCCTGATCAGCACCGGCCCCCACCGGTGCTGTGCATCAGCGTACGGGCGGGGGCCCGGAGCGGAAGACTATTTACAGAACTGATCGGCGACGGCTGGTTAGGGTGGGGCACATGTTTCGTATCGAGACAGAAGTCGACAAAGAACGACGCGCGTTGCTGGGTGAACGGCTGCGGGCGACCAACACGGCCCGTTCACCGGTCCTGCGGGAGTTGCGGGGTTCGGCGGAGGACGAGGAAGTCCCGCTGCACGTGTGGTTGATGGAGGAGTCGACGGGCGCGCTCGCGGGCGGCCTCGCGGCCCATGTGTGGGCGCGCTGGCTCCATGTCGACCTGCTGTGGGTCGACGACGCCCACCGCGGCACGGGCCTCGGCACCCGCCTCCTCTCGGAGGCGGAGGACCTGGCCCGTACCCGGGGCTGCCTCCATGCCCGCCTGGAGACCTGGGACTTCCAGGCCCCGGCGTTCTACCGGCGCCAGGGTTACGACCTGGCGGGCCACATCCCGGACTACCCGCCGGGCGTCACGGAGTACTTCTTCACCAAGCGCCTGGCCTGAGCGCGCGCCCGGACCCTCAGGCCAACCGGTGCGCCCCCCGGGACGGGACCGCCGGGAAGACCCGGGGTGCCGTGTGGCCCGCCGACGCGAACGCCTCCAGGACCGCCTTCGTCACCGTGTCCGCGTCCGCCGTCTCCACCAGGACTATCGCCGAGCCGCCGAAGCCGCCGCCCGTCATCCGCGCGCCCAGCGCGCCCGCCGCGACCGACGACGAGACCACGAGGTCCAGTTCGTCGCACGAGACCCGGAGGTCGTCGCGGAGTGAGGTGTGGCCGTCGATCAGGAGGGGGCCCACCGCGCGGACGTCGTTCGCGTCGAGCAGCGCGATGACCCGCTCCACGCGGTGGTTGTCGCTCACCACATGGCGGACGTAGCGTCGTACGTTCTCTTCCTCGCCCGCCAGCCGTTCCAGGGCGGCGGGCAGATGCGCGTACTCGACCTCACGCAGCGTGCGCGCGCCGAGCGCCCGCGCGCCGGCTTCGCAACCGGCGCGTCGCTCCGCGTACGCGCCGTCGCCCAGGGCGTGCTTCACCCGTGTGTCCACGACGAGGAGTTGCAGCCCGACGGCCGCCAGGTCGAAGGGCACCTGGCGCTGCGAGAGGTCGCGGGTGTCGAGGTACAGCGCGTGGCCGTCCGTGCAGCACGCGGAGGCCATCTGGTCCATCACGCCGCAGGGGACGCCGACGAACGCGTTCTCGGCGCGCTGGGAGAGCACCGCCAACTCGGGCGCGGACAGGCCGAGTTCGTACAGGTCGTTCAGCGCGAGCGCCGTCACGACCTCCAGCGCCGCCGACGACGAGAGCCCGGCGCCCGTCGGCACGGTCGACATGAGGTGGATGTCGGCGCCGGTGACGGCGTGCCCCGCCTCGCGCAGCGCCCACACCACACCCGCCGGATACGCCGCCCAGCCCGTGTCCGACAGCGGCACCAGTTCGTCGAGGGCGAGCCGCACCACACCGCCCGGAACGTCGGCGGAGTGCACGCGCAGCACCCCGTCCGTGCGCCGCGACACCGCCGCGACGGCGGTGTGCGGCAGCGCGAGCGGCATCACGAAGCCGTCGTTGAAGTCGGTGTACTCGCCGATCAGGTTCACCCGGCCCGGCGCGGCCCACACACCCTCGGGCGCCGAGCCGTACAACTCCTCGAACTGCGCCGTCACACTCTCCGCACCGCTCACACTCTCCGCACCGCTCACCCGTGTGTCTCCTCTCGGCGTGCGAACGCCCACGCGTCCGCGACGATCCCCGCCAGGTCGGCGCGGCTCGGGGTCCAGCCCAGGCGCTCGCGCGCCGTGGCGGCGGAGGCGACCAGGACCGCGGGGTCGCCCGCGCGGCGCGGGGCCGCGACCTCCGGCACCGGGTGGCCGGTGACCGTACGGACGGTCTCGATGACCTCGCGGACGGAGAACCCGCTGCCGTTGCCGAGGTTGCAGACCAGGTGCTCGCCGGCCACGGCGGCGTCCAGCGCGAGCAGATGCGCGTCGGCGAGGTCGGCGACGTGGATGTAGTCGCGTACGCACGTGCCGTCCGGGGTCGGGTAGTCGTCGCCGTACACGGAGATCGACTCCCGCGCGCCGAGGGCGACCTGCAGCACGAGCGGGATCAGATGCGACTCCGGTTCGTGCCGCTCGCCGTAACTCCCGTACGCGCCCGCCACGTTGAAGTACCGCAGGGAGACCGCCGCCAGACCGTGGGCCACGCACTCGCCGCCGATCATGTGGTCGACGGCCAGCTTGGAGGCGCCGTACGGGCTGGTCGGCGCGGTCGGGTCGGTCTCGGTGATCGGCGTGGAGACGGGCTCGCCGTACGTCGCCGCCGTCGAGGAGAAGACGAGCCTCCGGACGCCCGCCGTGCGCATCGCCTCCAGCAGCGCCATCGATCCGCCGACGTTGTTGTCCCAGTACTTCTCGGGCTTGGCGACGGACTCGCCGACCTGCGAGGACGCGGCGAAGTGCAGCACCGCGTCGTAGGAGGGGTCCAGCCACTTCGCCGCGTCCTGGACCCGGCCCTCGATGAATTCGGCGCCCGCCGGGACCGCTTCCCGGAAGCCGGTGGAGAGGTCGTCGAGCACGGTCACCTCGTGCCCGGCCTCCAGCAGATGCGTGGCGACCACGCTGCCGACATACCCCGCGCCGCCCGTAACCAGATACTTGCCACTCACGCGCTCGCTACCTCTCGCAGTCTCTCGGCCGCGGTCTCCGGCGGCACGTCGTTGATGAAGACGTTCATTCCGGACTCGGATCCCGCGAGGAACTTCAGCTTGCCCGACGTCCGGCGGATGGTGAAAAGTTCCAGGTGGAGGGCGAAATCGTCGCGCCCGGGGGCGCGGAACGGCGCCTGGTGCCAGGCCGAGATGTACGGCGTCGGCGGTTCGCCCTCGCCGAAGATCCGGTCGAAGCGCCGCAGCAGCTCCAGATAGACCGCCGGGAACTCGGCGCGCGCCGCCTCGTCGAGCCCCCGCAGGTCCGGCACCCGGCGCAGCGGATAGAGGTGCACCTCGTACGGCCAGTGCGCCGCGTACGGCACGAAGGCCACCCAGTGCTCGCCCGCCAGAACCACCCGGCCGGCGGCGCGCTCGCGCTCCACGACGTCGTCGAAGAGGTTGCCTCCGGTGGCCGCCCGGTGCTCGGCGACCGAGCGGGACATCCGTTCGGTTCGCGGGGTGACGAAGGGGTACGCGTAGATCTGCCCGTGCGGATGACCAAGGGTCACCCCGATCTCGGGCCCGCGGTTCTCGAAGCAGAACACCTGCTCCACCTGCGGAAGTTCGGCGAGTTCGGCGGTGCGGTCGGTCCATACGTCAAGGACGAGACCGGCCTGCTCCTCGGTGAGATCGGCGAAGGAGGCGTCATGGTCGGAGGTGAAGCAGACCACCTCGCAGCGTCCGGCGTCCCCGGCGAGGGAGGGGAAGCGGTTCTCGAAGACGACCACGTCGTAGTCGCTGTCGGGGATCTCGCTGAGCCTGCCCGCGGCGGCGTCGGTGGGGCAGAGCGGGCACTCGCCGGCCGGCGGGTGGTAGGTGCGGCCCTGGCGGTGCGAGGCGACGGCGACCGAGTCGCCGAGCAGCGGGTCGCGGCGGATCTCGGAGGTGGTGGAGATCGGTTCGAGGGGCCGCAGGTCCACGGCGTCGCGTACGGCGTCGTCACGGGAGTCGTAGTAGATCAACTCCCGGCCGTCGGCGAGCGCCGTCACCGTCTTCTTCATCGATTCTTCCTCCGGCCGCACCCGGGCCCGCACGCCGGGCCCACACTCAAACAGAATCCAACATAACTAACCACGAGGCCACACGTACGTCAACGGCCGGTTCACTCGATCACGATCGAACAAAGAACACCATCAAAAGTGTTCAGTTTCGGTAATGGCAGGCGTAAGTTCCGACCAGTTGAGAGTTAACGTTCACGCGACGAAGCGGGTACCCCCATGCAGTCCCCCACGTACTACCTGGCCGAAGGACTTCGGCTCCCCACCAACGGGCTCGACTACACGATCCTGGCGATCTACTTCATCGTCGTCCTCGGCATCGGTTTCGCCGCACGGGCGAGCGTCAAGACGAGCCTCGACTTCTTCCTCTCCGGCAGATCCCTGCCGGCCTGGGTGACCGGCCTCGCGTTCGTCGCCGCCAACCTCGGCGCGACCGAGATCCTGGGCATGGCCGCGACCGGCGCGCAGTACGGCGTGGCCGTCGTGCACTGGTACTGGATCGGCGCGATCCCCGCCATGGTCTTCCTCGGCCTGGTGATGATGCCGTTCTACTACGGCTCCAAGGTGCGGTCCGTCCCCGAGTTCCTGCTCCAGCGCTTCGACAAGTCGGCGCACCTGCTCAGCTCGGTCCTCTTCGCCTTCGCCGCCATCCTGATCGCGGGCGTCAACCTCTACGCCCTGTCGATCGTGGTCGAGGCGCTGCTGGGCTGGCCCCAGTGGGTCTCGATCGTCGTGGCCGGCTTCTTCGTCCTCGCGTACATCACCATCGGCGGTCTGTCGTCGGCGATCTACAACGAGGTGCTCCAGTTCTTCGTCATCCTCGCCGCGCTCATACCCCTCACGATCCTCGGCCTCAAGCGGGTCGGCGGCTGGGACGGTCTGACCGACTCGCTGACCGCGAGCAAGGGTGACAACTTCCTGAGCGCCTGGGGCGGTACGGGCATCGGCGACGCCAACCCGCTCGGCGCGAACTGGCTGACGATCATCCTCGGGCTCGGCTTCGTGCTGTCCTTCGGCTACTGGACGACGAACTTCGCCGAGGTGCAGCGCGCGCTTTCCGCGAAGAACCTCTCCGCCGCCAAGCGCACCCCGCTGATCGCCGCGTTCCCGAAGATCTTCATCGTCTTCCTGGTGATGATCCCGGGCCTGGTCGCCGCCGTGATCGTGCCGAAGATAGGCACGGCGGGCTCGGACCTCACGTACAACGACGCGATCCCCCTGCTGATGCAGGAGTTGCTGCCCAACGGTGTGCTCGGGATCGCCGTCACGGGTCTGATGGCCGCCTTCATGGCCGGCATGGCGGCGAACGTGTCGTCCTTCAACACCGTCTTCACCACCGACATCTGGCAGAAGTACGTGGTCAAGGACCGCGAGGACGCGTACTACCTGCGCTTCGGACGGCTGATCACCGCGATCGGTGTGGCGGCCTCCGTCGGCACGGCCTTCATCGCCGCCAGCTTCTCCAACATCATGAGCTACCTCCAGACGCTGTTCTCCTTCTTCAACGTGCCGATGTTCGTGGTCTTCATCATCGGCATGTTCTGGAAGCGGGCCTCGATGAAGTCCGGCGCCTGGGGTCTGGTCGCCGGTACGACGGCCGCGATGATCAACTACTTCTGGATCTACAAGCAGGGCGTCATCGACATCCCCAGCGACCAGGGCGCCAACTTCGTCTCCGCGATCGTGGGCTTCGTCGCCGGCGCCGTGGTGATGGTCGTGGTCACGCTGTTCACCGCGCCCAAGCCGGAGTCCGAACTCGCGGGCCTGGTGTACGGGACGACGTCGCCCGGCATGAGCGAGGCACCGGCCGAGGGCGACGACGCGTGGTACCGCAAGCCGGCCCTGCTCGGCTGGGGCGCGATCGTCATCGCCGCGGCCTGCTACATCCCGTACTCCTTCTGACCGAAGCGGAGGCACACACCATGTCCGACCTGCACAAAGAAGTCTCCGAACTGGAAGGCAAGTCCGCCACGGCGGCCCGCCTGTTCGACATCCGTCTCATCATCGGCGGCCTGTTCACGCTGTACGGGGTGATCGTCACCGTCGCCGGTGTCTTCGTGTCCGACGCGGACATGAAGAAGGCCGAGGACATCAACATCAACCTCTGGACGGGGCTGGCGATGCTGGCACTCGGCCTGTTCTTCCTGGGCTGGATGAAGCTGCGCCCGACGCAGCTACCGCCGCCGACCGCGACGGACGGCGCGGACGCCAAGGAGTAGTCCGCAGTCGCCGGGCGCTCAATCGCCGGGCGGGCCGTGTCTCGGCCCGTCCGGCAGGACCGTCACGACCGCCCGGTCCAGCAGCCCCGTCCGCGCGGCCAGCGCCGCCGCCTCCAGCCGGGAGCCGACGCCCAGCTTCATCAGGACCCGCTGCACATGCGTACGGGCCGTGCTCGGCGCGATGCCCATGCCGGCGGCGATCAGCCGGGTGTCCTCCCCCTCGGCGACCCGCACCAGGACCTCGATCTCGCGCGGGGTGAGCATCCGCAGCAGCCGCTGCCCCTCGTCGTCCGGCTGGACCGCCGGATTCAGCAGCTCGGTGAACGCGCCCTGCAACAGCCCCGGCGCCACGGCCGCGTCGCCCGCCCGCGCCTTCACGATCGCCCGCTCGACGCCCTCGATGCGCTCGTCGTGCCGTACGTATCCGCATGCCCCGGCCGCGAAGGCGGCGGCGATGCCGCGCGGGTTCGGCACCGGGCCGAGCACCACGACCGCCACCTGCGGGCGGTCCCGTTTGATCCGTACGATCGGGTCGAAGGCGCCGGGCTCGTCCGGTGCCGCGGTCCCCATGAGGCACACCTCGGGCGCCCGGCTCACGACGAGTTCGGCGGCGCCTGCCGTGGGCGCCGCCGCGGCGAGCACCCGGTGCCCGCGCAGTTTCAGGGCCGAGGCGAGCGCCTCCGCGAGTAGTCGGTGGTCGTCAACCACCATGAGCCGTACGCCCATTGAGCAACCCCATCCCCCGCAGGCTCCGGGCCCCCCGGCCCTCCTGACCCGGCAAGCTACACGCTCGGCCGAAGTCGCGCGCCCCCGTACGGGTAAGAAGACGCCTACTTGTCGAATTCGCCGCTATTCGGCGCGGATCAGATGGCCGGATGATCGTCGATCGCCGGGCGGGCCGCCTGTACGCGGCCCACCCGGCGATCGAGAACACACACGCGCTACGAGGCGGTGCTAGTTCGTGGTGAACGCCACCACGAGGTACTCCTTGCGGTCGCCGGCGGTGCTCGGCTCGCTGATCAGCGTCTCCGAGGTGTACATCCGGCCGTTGGCGAACCGGACCTCCGCGCCGTCCAGCGAGAAGCTGGTCTCGGCCTCGCGGACCGACTCCTCGCCCGGGTTCTCCATGAGAACCGTCTCCTTGAAGGTCCCGCCGTCGATGGAGACGATCTGTCCGCCCTTGTCGTAGGGCGGCCACTTGTACGCGATGATGTTCGACCCGTCCATGCGCAGCGGGTACATCGCGTAGCGCTCGCCCGCGTCGGCCCGGTCCGTCGTGGCCTTGCCGGTCGCGAGGTCGAAGGAGACGATCTCGTTGGTCTGGCCGTAGTCCTCGCCGGTGCCCTCGTGCTCCTCGGTCGGCACATAGATCTTGCCGTTGCCGACGGCGAGCTTGCTGCACTGCTCGACCTCGGTGGCCCCGCAGTTGGCCGCGTACTTGTCGGCGTCCACGGGGATCTTGGCGCGCAGCTTGCCGGTCTTCTCGTCGATGGAGAAGAAGTCCGAGATGCTGCTGCCGTCACCGGCGGTGTCGCCGACGTCGGCCGCGACGACGAGCGGCTTGGTGGAGACGATGGACACGTACTCGACGCCCGCCGGCAGCTTGAACTCGGAGATCGGCGACCCGTCGGACGGCTTCAGGTTCTGGACGAGCACCGTCGGGTCGTCGTACGAGCCGCACTTGCGGGCCGCGACGAGTCCTTCGCCGCCGCCGTAACCCATGTCGTAGCAGCCGTCGGCCTTGATCTCGGGCTTCCACAGGTTGTCGCCGGAGCCGAGGTCGAAGGCCGCGCCGCCGTCGGTGCCGCCGACGGCGACGGTCGTACCGCTGAGGGTGACCTCACGGAAGGCGGCCTTGTCGTCACCGGCGTTGCCGCCCGTGACGGACTTGGTCCACAGCAGCTTGCCCAGGGAGAGGTCGATCGCGCCGACCTCGGTGCACTGGACGTACTTCTCCTTGGCGGTCGGCTTGCTCGCGGCGAAGACGACGGCCGTCTTGTTGTCCTCGGTGGCATGGCGCGAGGCCGCGCAGACCTGGCCGGGCAGCGGGATGGTCCAGAGCTGCTTGCCGGTGTCCGGCTCGTAGGCGACGATCTGGTTCACACCGGTCTTGATGTACGCCTTGTCGGTGATCCACGAGCCGGACACGTCGGTGATGTCGCCGACCTTGGGCTGCGGCAGCTGGAAGGCGACCTTCGACTTGGTGTTGGCCGGGGGCTTCTCCTTGCCGCCGCCGAGGGACTTGCCGTCCTCGCCGTCCTTCTGGGTGTCTTTGGAGTCGGACGTCTTGGCCTGGTCGTCCTTGTCGCCGTCGCCGGAGGCGAAGTAGACGCCACCGCCGACGATCAGGACGACGGCGACCACCGCGGCGATGATGATCTGCGCCTGCGTGCTGATCTTCTTGCCGCCGCCGGGCGTACCGGGGCCGCCCTGGCCGGGCTGGACGTACGGCTGACCGGGCTGCGTGTACGGCTGACCCGGCTGCTGCGGGTAGCCGGGCTGCTGCGGGTACCCGTACTGGGGCTGACCCTGCTGCGGGTACCCGTACTGCGGCTGACCCGTCGGCTGGGTCGGCGGCTGCTGCGGGTGGCCGTATCCCGGTTGGCCGGGGGGCTGCTGCGGCGGCTGGCCCTGCTGCGGATAGCCGTACTGCGGCTGCCCGGGGGGCTGCTGCGGGTAACCGTAACCGGGCTGCTCGGGCGGCGGTGTCGGGGCGCCGAAGCCACCCGGGGGCGGCTCGGTCGGTGCGCCGAAGCCACCGGCGGGTGGCTCCTGCGGCTTGCCGAACCCGCCCTGCGGGGGCTCGTTGGGCGGCTGGGGCGGCTGCGTCATGGCGTGCTTACCTCGGAGAGATGAGTGTGCGTACGGAGCGGGAGAGAGGGAGAGACATGGCGCGTCACTTGCCGAACGCCATCATGGTCTTCGTCTCCATCTCCGCCTTGTCGTCGGTGGCGCTGACCCGGCTGCTGGTCACGTAGAACCGCCCGTCCACGTAGTCCAGTTCGGAGTCGTAGAAGGAGTTCTCGATCTCGGAGGTGGACTGCGGGTTCTGGAGCAGCACCTTCGGGGCGCCTCCGGTGGGCGCCAGGGTCGCGATGGCGCCGCCCTTGTCGTACGCCGGCTCGAAGTAGAGGACCACGTTCGCGCCCTCCATCCGCAGCGGCGTCATGACGCGCTCGGCCGGGGCCTTGGCGCGCCACTTGGCCTTGCCGTTGGCGAGGTTGAAGGCGATGACCTCGTTGGTGCCGCTCGATCCGGTCTCGCTCGGCTGCGTCGCCATGTAGAAGGTGCTGGCGTCGGCGGCGACGCCGGTGCAGCCGTCCAGGTTGGCGCCGAAGACGATGAAGCTTCCGCCGCAGTTGGGCTGGAACTTGTCCTTGCCGCCGTCGATCTGGGAGCGCACGGTGCCGTTGTCGTTGAGCGCGACGATGGCCCAGGACTTCTTGTCCGGCTCGGTCAGCGACAGGACGATCGGGTTGCTCGAATAGACCTTGTCGAGTTCCCAGTTCGTCTTGAGCTTGTACGTCCAACGGGCCTTGCCGGTGGTCGGGTCCAGCTCCTGCACCTGGTTCTGCTGCTTGTCGATGTCACCGCCGGGGCACGACTCGGCGGCGATCATCCGGGGGCCGCTCGCGACGGCGTTGGGCTGGCAGTTGCCGGGCACCTTGTCGAAGAGGGCCTTGCCGTCGCTCATCCGGAAGGCGTTGACGTGGCCGGTGCGGGCCGCGGAGACGGTGTCGCCGTTGATGGAGAGGGTGATGTCGGACAGGAAGTCGAAGTTGCCCTGCTGCTTCAGCTCCTGCTTCCAGCCGCCCTTGCCGGTCTTGAGGTCGATCTCCTGGAGGACGGAGCAGTCGGACTTCTCCGTGACACCGTCCTTGATCCCGAGAACGATCCTGCCGTCGTCCGTAGACGTCGAGGGGGCGGCGCACACCTCGGCGGGCAGGGTGAGGGTCCACTTCTGCTTGCCGTCCGCGGCGCTGTATCCGGCGATCTTCTTGTACATGGCCTTGACGACGACATCGCCGGCGAACCACGGGCCGTACACGTCGGAGCCGTTCTTCGGCAGGTCGACGTCGTTCTTCTGGAGCCACAGGACCTTCGACTCGCCGTCCTTGCGCCCGGCGTTGAGGTCGTCCTGCGCGTCGCGCCCGCCGCCGGTGCCGTCGCCGTCGTCCGGGGTGGACTCGCCGGTGGGCTTGGCGTCCTTGTCCTTACTGACGTTCTTCTTGCCGCCGCTGTCGTCGTCACCACCGGCGAAGAACCAGGTGCCGCCGCCGATGACGAGCAGGCCCGCGACGGCCGCCGCGATGACGACGCCGGGCTTGCGCTTGAAGAAGCTGCCGCCGCCGTTGCCGCCCGGGGGTGGGGTGGGCGCGCCGGGGAACTGCTGGGGCGGGTAGCCGCCGCCACCGCCGTACGGGTTGGGCTGCTGGCCGTACGGTCCCGGCTGGTTGTAGGGGCCGGGCTGCTGGCCGTAGGGACCCGGCTGGTTGTACGGGCCGGGCTGGCCCTGCGGCTGCTGCTGCCCGTACGGGCCGGGCTGGTTGTACGGCCCCGGCTGAGGCGGCTGGCCCGGCTGACCCGGCGGCTGGCCGGGGACGGGCGGCGTCTGCGGGTAGCCGTACTGCGGCTGCCCTTGCGGCGGCCCCTGCGGGTACCCGTATCCCGGCTGTTGGCCCGGCTGCTGTCCCGGCGGCGGTGGCTGGCTGGGCGGCTGGGTCATCAGCGCTTCCCCCTTGTCGTACGGTCCTTCGTCCGATCGGTCTCCCCCGCTATTCCTGCTGGCTGGAAATCGGCTGTCGTTCGTGTCAGCCGGGGCCACCGGAATGGAGCGATTCGGGCTTGGGAATCCGCAGTGTCACGTCAGTCGAGCGGGCCTTCTTTGTATCACTCGCACCCCTGTACGGGAGGGGCCGGTCCGCCCCTGTTCCCAAGGGAGGACCGGCCCGTGATGCTGTCGTTACGAGGTCTGTACGGGACCTCTACGCGTCCTCGGCCAGCTCCATCCAGCGCATCTCCAACTCGTCGCGCTGCGCGACGAGTTCACGGAGTTCACTGTCGAGTTTCGCCACCTTGTCAAAGTCCGTGGCGCTTTCGGCGATCTGTCCGTGAAGGGTGGTCTCGCGGGTCGACATCTTGTCGAGTTGACGCTCGATCCGCTGGAGTTCCTTCTTCGCCGCGCGGTTGTCCTTCGCCGACGCGGCGGGCGCGGCGGCCGGCGCGGGTGTTCCACCGGAGCGCGCCGGGGCGGACGCCGGAGGCGCCGACTCGACGACCTTGCGCCGCCGCTCCAGGTACTCGTCGATACCGCGCGGCAGATGACGCAGGGCGGCGTCGCCGAGGAGCGCGTACACCTTGTCCGTCGTCCGCTCGATGAAGAACCGGTCGTGGCTGATGACGACCATCGAACCGGGCCAGCCGTCGAGGAGGTCTTCGAGCTGGGTGAGCGTCTCGATGTCGAGGTCGTTCGTCGGCTCGTCCAGGAACAGCACGTTGGGCTCGTCCATCAGCAGCCGCAGGATCTGCAGCCTGCGCCGCTCACCGCCGGAGAGGTCACCGACGGGCGTCCACTGCTTGTCCTTGCTGAAGCCGAACTGCTCGCAGAGCTGCCCGGCGGTCATCTCCCGCCCCGTACCGAGGTCGACCCGGTCGCGCACCTGCTGGACGGCCTCCAACACCCGCAGCGTGGGCTTGAGTTCGCTGACCTCCTGCGACAGATACGCCAGCTTGACGGTCCGGCCGACGATCACCTTCCCGGCCTCGGGCTGGACGTCGCCCTGTGTACGGGCCGCCTCGGCGAGCGCGCGCAGGAGGGACGTCTTGCCCGCGCCGTTGACGCCGACGAGGCCGATGCGGTCGCCGGGGCCGAGCTGCCAGGTCAGATGCTTGAGCAGCACCTTCGGCCCGGCCTGGACGGTGACGTCCTCCAGGTCGAAGACCGTCTTGCCGAGGCGCGCGTTGGCGAACTTCATCAGCGACGAGGTGTCGCGGGGCGGCGGCACGTCCGCGATCAGTTCGTTGGCGGCCTCGATGCGGTAGCGCGGCTTGGAGGTACGGGCCGGCGGGCCGCGCCGCAGCCACGCCAGCTCCTTGCGCACCAGGTTCTGCCGCTTGGACTCCTCGGTGGCGGCGATGCGCTCGCGCTCGGCGCGGGCGAAGACGTAGTCGGAGTAGCCGCCCTCGTACTCGTGCACCGCGCCGCGCTGCACGTCCCACATCCGCGTACAGACCTGGTCCAGGAACCACCGGTCGTGCGTCACGACGACGAGCGCGGAGCGGCGCTCGCGCAGATGGCGGGCCAGCCAGGAGATGCCCTCGACGTCGAGATGGTTCGTCGGCTCGTCGAGGATGATCACGTCCTGCTCGGCGATGAGCAGCTTCGCGAGCGCGATCCGGCGCCGCTCGCCACCGGACAGCGGCCCGATGACGGTGTCGAGCCCCTGCGGGAACCCGGCCATGTCGAGCCCGCCGAACAGCCCGGTGAGGACGTCCCGGATCTTGGCGTTGCCGGCCCACTCGTGGTCGGCGAGATCCCCGATGACCTCGTGCCGGACGGTGGCCTCGGGATCGAGCGAGTCGTGCTGCGTGAGCACCCCGAGCCGGAGCCCGCCACTGTGCGTGACCCGCCCGGTGTCGGCCTCCTCCAGCTTGGCGAGCATCCGGATGAGGGTGGTCTTGCCGTCCCCGTTCCGCCCGACGACCCCGATCCTGTCTCCCTCGGAGACGCCGAGAGAGACACCGTCGAGCAGCGCACGGGTGCCGTACACCTTGGTGACTGCCTCGACATTGACCAGATTGACGGCCATTTCACTCCTGCTACGGGACGGATGGATCGACTGCCCAGGGTAGTCGGCGCGGGGAGTGGGCCGGGCGGGCGGTCCGGGTGGTGGGCCTGACGGTGAACGGACCGACGCATTGGTCTAGTCCAAGCACTCCTGTCTCTGTATTCTCATCCGTGACCGGCAGCACACAAATCCTTCACCCAGGTTGCGCGCCGGCGCGGGCGACGCCCACCCAACACTGCCCAAGCAGCCGGGTCCCCCATTCGCCGCCTCTAGGAGTCACGGTGAAAGTTCGCACCAGAAGCTCGGCGATCATCGGCACCATCTCCCTCATCGCCGCTTCCCTCGCACTGACCACGGCCTCCGCCGACGAGCCTCGCGGCCCGCGTCCGGCGGCCGAAGTGGCGCTCACGGAAGTGGCCAAGGCCCAGAACCCCATCGCCGGCGCCGCCGGGCCGCGTGGCACGGTATGGATCGCCGAACGCGCGGGAACCGTACGGGTCCTGACCGACCAAGGACTCAGCGCGCCCGTCCTCGACATCTCCGCCGAGACCACCACCGACGGCGAACGCGGCCTGCTGGGGGTGGCATTCGACAAGAAGCTCGCGCACTTCTACATCTCGTACACGGACCTCGAAGGCACCAGCACCGTCGACGAGATCGCCCTGCGGAACGGCAAGCTCCAGCCGCAGACCCGGCGCACCGTCATCACCCAGACCCAGCCGTACGAGAACCACAACGGCGGCGACATCAAGTTCGGCCCCGACGGCTACCTCTACATCGCACTCGGCGACGGCGGCTCGGGCGGCGACCCGCACGGCAACGGCCAGAACCTCGACACCCTGCTCGGCAAGATCCTGCGGATCGACCCGGCCGGCGGCAAGTACAGCGGCAAGCCCTACACGATCCCGAAGAGCAACCCGTTCGTGAACGACCCCAACGCCAAGGACGAGATCTGGGCGTACGGGCTCCGCAACCCCTGGCGGTTCTCCTTCGACTCCGGCACGGGCGACATGCTGATCGCCGATGTGGGCCAGAGCGACTGGGAGGAGATCGACTGGGCCTCGGCGAAGAGCAAGGGCGGCGAGAACTACGGCTGGGCCTCCATGGAGGGCACCCATCCCTTCCGGGGCGGCACGGAGCCCGCGAACCACACACCCCCGGTCTACGAGTACGACCGCACCGGCCTGGGCTGCTCGGTCACCGGCGGCTTCGTCTACCGGGGCAAGGCGATCCCGGCCCTCAAGGGCCAGTACGTGTACAGCGACTACTGCGACGGCACGGTGCGCACCCTGCAGCTGAAGAACGGCAAGGTGACCGGCCAGAGCGACCTCGGCGTCACCAACGGCGAGGTCATCTCCTTCGTCCAGGGCGGCGACGGCGAGCTGTACGTACTCGCCATCGGCGGCAGCGTCTCCCGTATCGACCCGGCGTAACCCCTACTCAGGTCAGGCCCGGTGCCGCACTCGCGGCACCGGGCCGTCCCATGGGCGGAGACGGAGGGGGCGACGTAAATCGGCGGAGACAACTGGACGGGTATTGGTCTAGGCCAGACCACACCTGTCTCTGTATCCTCACCCGTGACCAGTAGCACTCAATCCCCCCACCCAGGTTGCGTGCTGGCACGGGCGACGCCCCTACAACTCCGCACAGCTCCGCCCGAGCAGCCGGGTCCCCCCACTCGCCGCCTCTAGGAGTCACGGTGAAAGTTCGCACCAGAAGCTCGGCGATCATCGGCACCATCTGCCTCATCGGCACCCTTGCCCTAGGCCCGGCATCCGCCGACGAGCCCACCACCGCCGCCCCACAGCAGGCGGCGGTCGCGCTCACGGAAGTGGCCACCGCCCAGAATCCGATCGCAGGCGCGGCCGGCCCCGGCGACACCGTCTGGATCGCCGAACGCGCTGGCACGGTACGGGTCTTGACCGACCAGGGGCTCGGCGAGCCCGTGCTCGACATCTCCGCCGAGACCACCACCGACGGCGAACGCGGCCTGCTGGGCATCGCGTTCGACAACGAACTGGCGCACTTCTACATCTCGTTCACGAATCTCGAGGGCACCAGCACGATCGACGAGTTCGCGGTACAGGACGGCGCGATCCAGCCGGACACCCGGCGCACCGTCCTCACCCAGACGCAGCCGTTCGAGAACCACAACGGCGGGGACATCAAGTTCGGCCCCGACGGCTACCTCTACATCGCGCTGGGCGACGGCGGTTCGGGCGGCGACCCGCAGGGCAACGGACAGAACCTCGACACGCTGCTCGGCAAGATCCTGCGGATCGACCCGACCGGCGCCGAGCCGTACGCCATCCCGGCGGACAACCCGTTCGTGAACGACCCCAACGCCAAGGACGAGATCTGGTCGTACGGGCTCCGCAACCCCTGGCGGTTCTCCTTCGACTCCGGCACCGGTGACATGCTGATCGCCGACGTCGGCCAGAGCGAGTGGGAAGAGATCGACTGGGCCTCCGGGGACAGCAAGGGCGGCGAGAACTACGGCTGGGCCTCCATGGAGGGCAACCACCCCTTCCGCGGCGGCACCGAGCCCGCGAACCACGTCCCGCCCGTCCACGAGTACGACCGCAACGGCCTCGGCTGCTCGGTCACCGGCGGCTTCGTCTACCGGGGCGACGCGATCCCCGACCTCCAGGGGCAGTACGTCTACAGCGACTACTGCGACGGCACGCTCCGCACCCTGACGATCGAGAACGGCGCCGTGACCGGGCAGGGCGACCTCGGAGTCAACGGCGGCGAGGTCATCTCCTTCGTCCAGAGCGGCGACGGCGAGCTGTACGCGCTCGCCATCGGCGGCAGCGTCTCCCGCATCGACCCCGCGTAACCCTTCCTCACGTCAGGCCCGGTGCCGCACTCGCGGCACCGGGCCTGACGCGCGCTCCGGCGCGTCGGCCCGGTCGGGGGTACCGGCCGTCCAGGTGACGCGACATCATGAATCCTCATCCAGGGGGTGGTTGGTGTGGCCGTGCGCAGGCCGTCTCGGCAGGAGATCAATCGGCGTGGCGAGAGTGCGGGGTTCGTGGGGCGCCGTGGCGAACTGGCGGTGTTCCGGGAGACGTTCGCGCGCAATCCCGAGGAGGTCGACTTCCCCTATCTGTTCCATGTGCACGGCAACGGCGGGGTGGGGAAGTCGACGCTCGTGCACCAGTGGGAGGCGACCGCGCGTGAGCAGACGTCGGTGGTCACCGCCTTCGTGGACGACGAGGTGCATGACGCGCTCGAAGCGATGGAGACGGTCAGCGACCGGCTGGGCCGGCAGGGACATCCGCTGAAGAAGTTCGACAAACAGCTCGCCACGTACCGTCAGCGCCGTCACCAGGCCGAGAGCACAGCACCCGCGCAGCAACCGGCCGCCGGAGAAGCGGGGGCCGGGGAAGCGGGTGCCGGGGAGCCCACGCCCGCGTCACCGTCGAGCACGGTCGCGGCACAGCTCGGCCTGGCGGGGCTGGGGATGCTGCCGGTGGTGGGGGCGTTCGCCGGAGCGATGGATCCGGGACAGGTCGCGCTCGGGGCGGACCGGATGCGGGCGATGCTGAACACGCGGCTGCGCAATCACGATGACGTACAACTCGTGATGAAGCCGTTGGCGGGCCTGACGCCGGTGTTCCTGGAGGAGCTGGCGGAGGTGGCGGAGCGGTGCGAGCGGGTGGTGCTGTTCTTCGACGTGTACGAGCGGACCGGCCCGGTTCTCGACGCCTGGTTGCAGAGCATCATCTTCACCGAGGACCACGGCACCCTGCCGGTCAACGCGCAGATCGTGCTGTCCGGCCGGTCGCAACTGGAGCCGCGCGTCTGGGGAGACCATCTGGGCCAGGTCGTCGAGGTGGGCCTGGACGTGTTCACCGAGGACGAAGCACGCACGCTGCTCGCCACTCGCGGAGTCACCAGCGAGCAGAACGTCGAACTGGTCCTGCGTCTGTCAGGACGACTGCCACTCCTGGTCGACATGCTCGCCAGCGGCGGCCAGAACGCCGACGAGACCGTCATCGACCGCTCCGAGACCGCGGTCGAGAGATTCCTCAAATGGGAACCGGACGCCGAGCGCCGCAAAGCCGCGCGGGCCTGCGCACTGCCCCTCCAGCTCGACGAGGACATCTACCGGGTCGCCGCCCCCGACTCCACGGCCGACGGCTACCCATGGCTTCGCGCCCTGGCCTTCGTCTCCCACCAGGCCGGCCGCTGCCGCTACCACGACGTCGTCCGCGACACGATGCTCCGCCTGCAACGGACGCAGTCGCCCACCCGCTGGCAGCGGCAGCACACCCGCCTGGCGGACGCCTTCGAACAGTGGCGCCGAGCTGTCGAAGCCGGGCTGGGTACCGACACGGACGCCTGCTGGGACGACGCCACCTGGCGCGAACACCGCCTCAACGAGACCTACCACCGCCTGTGCGCGGCCCCCCGCACCGCACTGCCCGACGCCCTGCTGCAGACCATCCACGCGATCGACCACGACCTGGCGACCCTGCGCCGCTGGGCCCAGGTCCTCGGCCAGGCGGGCCACGACGCCGACTCGCCTGTGCTCATCACGTGGGGCCAACGCCTCGAAACCACGGCGGAACAGGACGGGGCGGGTATCGCCGTACTGACGGCGCTGCTCACCGCCCCTGAACTCGGCACCGAGGCCCGCGCACTGGCCCGCCTGGTCCGCGCGCGGGACCACCGATTCGCGGGCGACTATGACGCCGCCTTGGCCGACTACGCGGCAGCCCAGCGGCTGGCCCCCGATTCCTCACGGCTTTACGCGGGCCGCGGCGAGACCTACCGGCTCACGGGACGTTACGAGGAAGCCCTCGCCGACCTCGACCGGGCCATCGAGATCAACCCCAACCATGCGTGGGACATCGCCAGCCGCGGCGAGACCTACCGACTCATGGGACGTTACGACGACGCGCTCACCGACTTCAACCGCGCCATCGAACTCAACCCCAACCATGCATGGACCGCCGCCAAGCGCGGCCAGACCTACCAGTCCCTGGGCCGCCGCGACGAAGCGATCACCGACTTCAGCCGTGCCATCGAACTCAACCCCAACTACATGTGGGCCATCACCAGCCGCGGTGAGATCTACCGGGAGACGGGACGCCACGAGGACGCGCTCACCGACTTCAACCGAGCCATCGAACTCGACCCTCAGGCCGACTGGGCCATCGCCAACCGGGGCCTCGCCTACCAGTCCCTGGGCCGCCACGAAGAAGCGATCACCGACTTCAGCCGAGCCATCGAACTCAACCCGGACTACGACGGAGCCATCGCCAGCCGCGGCTTCGCCTACCAGTCCCTGGGCCGCCACGAAGAAGCGATCACCGACTTCACCCGCGCCATCGAACTCGACCCCCAGGCCGACTGGGCCATCGCCGGCCGCGGTGCGACCTGCTGGTCCCTGAGACGCTACGACGAAGCGATCACCGACCTCACCCGCGCCATCGAACTCGACCCCGACTACACCCGCGCCATCGCCACTCGCGGCCTCACCTTTCATTCCCTGGGCCGCCACGAAGAAGCCCTCACCGACCTCACCCGCGCCATCGAACTCGACCCCGACTACACCGGAGCCATCGCCACTCGCGGCCTCACCTTTCATTCCTTGAGCCGCCACGAAGAAGCCCTCACCGACCTCACCCGCGCCATCGAACTCGACCCTGACTACACCGGAGCCATCGCCAACCGCGGCTTCGCCTACCAGTCCCTGGGCCGCCACGAAGAAGCCCTCACCGACCTCACCCGAGCCATCGAACTCAATCCCCAAGCCGACCTGGCCCTCGCCAACCGTGGAGAGTCCTACCGTTCCCTGGGACGCTACGACGAAGCCCTCACCGACCTCACCCGAGCCATCGAACTCGACCCCGACTACGCGTGGGCCATCGCCAAGCGCGGCCAGACCCTTGCATCCCTGGAACGCCACGACGAAGCACTGACCGAGCTCACCCACGCCATCGAACTCAACCCCCAAGCCGCCTGGATCATCTGCGGCCGGGGCGAGATCTACCGGCTCATGGGTCGTTACGACGAAGCCCTCACCGACCTCAACAGCGCCATCGAAGTCAACCCCGACTACGCGTGGGCCATCGCCGGCCGAGGCCAGACGTACCAATCCCTGAACCGCCACGACGAAGCACTCGCCGACTTCACCCACGTCATCGAGATCGAACCTACGAATGGTTGGGCACGCTACGAACGGGCGTTGACCCTTCACGCCTCCGGACGCGGCGACGGCGGCCCCGACTTGGTGCGGGCCATCGAGTGCTTCACGAGGGACGCCCAAGAACCCGGCGACCGTGGTGTGAACGGCAGAGGGAATCTCGTCGTCGGCCTGTGCGCCGTGGCCCGCTGGGAGGAAGCGGAAGACGCCCTTTCCGCGTTCCTGGAGTCCCCGCCTCCCCGCAGCGACGTTGTTGACCTGATCGCCGATCTGGACCAGTTGACGCGGATGACAGCCTCCAACCACGAGCCGGTGACCCGCTACCGGTCGCGGCTTGTGCAAGCGCTGGGCGGCACTTGAGCTGTCCGCGAGGCCCATGACCGCGTCAGCGGGCGAGGGTGAACCAGACGGCCTTGTACGCGGGCGTGCACCCGCCGTAGATGGTGAGCCCCCAGGCGCGGGCCAGACTCTCGACGAGCCGTAACCCCTGCCCGTCCTCCTGTACGACTCCGGTGCTCACCCCACCGGGCACGGGCAGGGCCCAGGGGTTGCTGTCGCAGACGTACACGGTGGCCTGCTTCCGATTGACGACGGCCTCGACCCGGATCTGCCGGGTGCGAGTGTGCCGGTGGGCGTTGGTGACCAACTCGGTGACGCAGAGCCGGGCGTCGTCCACGAGGGCGGTGTAGCCGCTGACGTGGAGGAGCGTGCTGATGAAGTCCCGGGCGAGGCGGGGGGCGTGGGCGGTGTTGGGCACGACGAGTCGGTAACTCTCGCCGCCGTGGTGTTGGGGGGTGGGGCTCACTGGGGGCATGTCGTGGTCTCCCTGTGCCGTGGGCTGGGGGTGTGCGCAACCCGCCGGACGTGGCAACGGCCGCTGAAACGGCTGCACTTCGGCCGTGCGGCCTGGCACGTTGCAGAACGTAGGGCACAACAGTGGGACGGTGCAACAGTGGGACGCAAGTCGCACCCGGACGGGTGGACCGGTGACACAGTGGGACGGCACACTCGTAGGCACCAGAGAGGGAGGATCCATGCCGCCGAGGGCCTATCCGACAGCCCGGCAGAAGCGGGTGGGGACCGAGCTGCGAAAGCTGCGCGAACGGGCGGGCCTGTCCGGCAGCGCGGTCGCGGCATTCCTGGGCGGGGAACGAGCCCAGGTCAGCCACTTGGAATCCGGCAGGTACGGAGTCAGCGCGGAACGCGTGCGGCGCATCGCCGCGCATTGCTCGGCGACGGACAAGCACCTGGTTGACGCGCTCGCAAGCATGGCAGAGGAACGCGGAAAGGGGTGGTGGGAGGACTATCGCGGGATCCTGTCACCGGGATTCCTCGATCTCGCGGAACTGGAACATCACGCGCTGTATTTGCGAGCTATCCAGATGCTCTACATCCCGGGCCTCTTCCAGACAGAGGCTTATGCCCGCGAGCTGTTCACGAGTGGCGTCTCCGACCTGCCGAAATCGGAGATCAACGCGCGCGTAGAGCACCGCACGCGGCGTCGCGAAATCTTCGACCGCCCGAACCCACCGAAGTTCGAATCATTCATCCACGAGGCAGCGCTCCGCATGAGGTACGGCCCCGTCGAGGTTGCTCGATCCCAGCTCGATTTTCTGCACCAGGTCTCGCAGTGGCCAAGCGTGACCATCCGCATCATTCCGTTCGATGCCCAGTTGAACGGGTCCATCCACCCGATGCTTTACGCAGGCGCCGCGATCCCGCAACTGGACACCGTCCAGGTCGACAGCGCTTTCGACGGTGGCTTCCTGGACGCCGAGGCGCAACTCGCGAAGTATCGGTCGCTTCTTGATTCGGTCGCGACCATTTCACTCGGCGTCGCCGAATCGACCAAATTCATCCAACGCATCGCACAAGAAATGTGAGTCACGCGGCATGACCGACCACATCGTTTGGCAGAAGTCCTCATTCTCCGGAGCCGACAACAATCAAGACTGCGTCGAACTGGCCCACGCCGACGGCCAGATCCTCCTCCGCGAGAGCGACGTACCGGACACGATCGTCACCACGAGTCCCGAGAAGCTGCGCGCCTTCCTACTCGGCGTCAAAGCCGGCGAGTTCGACCACCTGATCTGACGAACCCGGCATCGCGAACGCCCTCCGCCTTCACAGGCGGGGGGCGTTCGCGCTTGTACGGATGCCCCTCCGGCGTGAGGGGGGCGGGGTCGCAGGAGGGGGGTGTTCGGACACTCAGGCTGATTTGTGGCGCGTGAGAAACCTGGCTCCCTCGGGTCCAACGAGCGTTGCACGCGCCGTAAATCATGCCGTCCGGACACCCCCCTCCGGAGGCACCGACCCCCGCCCGTCAACCACGGCGCAACTTTGGGACGTCCCACCGTTGCGACACTCCCGCCTGTCACGCTACCGTCACCATGCGTCGCAACCGGACCGGCCAACTCGGCAGGTCGGGCCCGTGGCGACGTACCTCCCCCTGCCCTTGGCCCGGCCAGGGAGAGGCCCGAAAGGTTGTCCCCGTCCGGCCGCCCGTCATGCCGGCGACAGGCGGGGACAACCCCGCATCCCAAGCGACGGCGGAAGGCCCATCCATGCACCAGCCCGCAGCTTCGCCATGCCCGGACACCGAAATCCGCTACTGGTACGAGCACGTCACGTACCGTTCGCTCACCGCCGCGGGCTCGGACATCGACAAGATCGAACGCCACTCCGCCCGCACCCCCGCCGAGGCAATCCGCCAGATCCGGCTGTCCGTCCGCGCACTCGCCCCCACGCTCCCACCCAAAGAGCGCAAGCGTGCCCTCAGTTGGGCCGACGGCGGCGGCTGCGTCGGCGCCATCGCCGCCCTGCACCGGGGCGAACCCTGCGGGCTCTCGCTCAGCAGGCGCAGCGCCTGGCTGGAGTGGACCGTCCACCCGTACCGCCTGTTCCGGACCCCGGAAGCCCGCCGACTCCCCCTCGTACCGCGCTGAACGCAACCCACACACCACAACACTCACAGAACGCGAGCCACCAACCATGACGAACCCCACTAGCGCCCACATCAACTGGCAGAAGTCCTCGTACTCAGGACACGACGGCGAGATCAAGTGCGTCGAACTGGCCCACGTGAACGGCCAGATCCTCCTCCGAGAGAGCGACGCACCGGACACGATCGTCACCACCGACCGCGACAAGCTGCGCGCCTTCCTCCTCGGCGTGAAGGCCGGCGAGTTCGACCACCTGATCTGACGGCGCCCTTCACTCGCACGGCCTCCGAGGTACGCGACCCCAACTGGTCGTCAGCCAAAGGGCGCTCTGGCCCGTCGAACTGACTTTCAGTAGCGTCACAGTGACAGAACCCACCGCATCCCGCCCCGGAGGGCATCTCCATGATTCGTGACTTCACCCCACCACCGCAGCGCCGACGAGTCTTCGACGACCTGTTCGTCACGAAGGCCGTCCGTCGGGTCCAAGCCCCGGCCGAGTCGCATGAGTACAAGAAGGCACAAGGCTCGGCGGACGGCGCTCACACCTACGACACCACCGCCATCTGACGATGCGGCCTGCAGGAGCGACTCGACCCGGACGTTCGGACTTGGAGGGCTCGTGCTCACGCTTCAGCTCACCCCCTACGCCGACGACACGTGGCAGTGGCGCTCCGGTCGCTACGTAACCGGAGATCAGCGAGGGAAGATCACTCCGCTCGCGCACCCAATGGTCGAGCAGCTCGCCGTGACGGACGGGCGCCGTACCTTACTGGTGGTGCGCGAGCGTGTGGCCGGGCAGCCGTCGTGCGAGCCGGACGTACGCCCGACGACGGCCGGCGAATACGACGCCATACGCGGTCTCGCGCGGCAGTGGCCCGCGGACTACGTCCTGATGGAGACCGTCCCAAACGAGCCGGTTCAGGTCTCCGCCGGAGCCTGCCGGACCACACCCCTCTACCTCGCCCACGACGAGACAACTCTTCACGGCTCCTGGGACATGGCCGACCTGCGGCCGTACGCCGGAAGCATCAACGTCCGGGAAGCCGCACGTCTGCTCCTGTACCGGCCCCGCTACAGCCGGCACACACTCTTCACGGGGATTCACCGACTGACCGAGCGCTCGACCGCCCACTACGGCGGCCACCTCTTCCTGCGATATCCGGCGCCCGCTCTGCACGCCGGTCCGCGCCAGCTGGCGCCGGACGCCGACGTTCAGAACGCATTCGTGCAATGCCTCGATGACGCCCTGGACCTGCGGCCTCTGGATCCGGAACGAACCCACTTCCACCTCACCGGCGGCTTCGACTCGGGCACGGTCGCCACACGCGCCGCCGAGCGCTTCCCCGGGCGCCTGAACACCTCCGCGCTTCTGATCGGAGGCCCCGGTCGCGAACAACAGATCCGGCGCCGCGCTCAGATGCGCTCCGCCGTGTCCTTCGGCCCGGTGGACGCGGTTGTCGACGCCATGGAACATTCGCCTCTCCACCCCGACTGCCTGAGGGCCCAGGGCGCGCCGATCAGTCCGTACGAGGACCCACTGCACTACCCCTTTGTAAGCATGACGCGGCGCATTGCGGCCACCGGCGCACACTCGGTCGTCACCGGAATCGGCGGGGACGAGATGGTCGCGCTGTCACAGGAGGAGCATCCCCATCGGGCGGCAGGCTCGATGAAGGACGCCGACTCCCTTCCTTGGATCGGCGCACGTGTCGCTCAGGTCGCGGAGTTCGGTGACGACGGCATCGCCCCTCCGGCCGCGGTGAACTCCATGACGCTGCTGTCCCTAGAAAGCGCCGCGCCGGTGCTTCTCCGCGCCGGACTGTGGCCGGTCCACCCGTTCGCCGACGAAGCGATGGTGGCACTCGGGGAAGCGCTTCCGATGGACTGGCGCGAGCTCAAGCGGCTCCAACGCCGCCGTCTCGCATCACTTGGCATGGGCTCCGAAGTGACGTGGCCAACTGAGCGGGAGAGCTTCGCCGAAGTGGTGGAAGCAGCTCTCGTCCAGCACGGCACGACTCTGCTCGCCGAGATGATCGGGCAAGGCTCTCCGCTGTTCGAGACCGGGCTCATCGACCCCGACGGGCTCCGCGCCGCGACGAATGCGCTGAGCTCCGAGACGTACGACGAGATGCGTCACTCGCAGTTGATCGAGGTCATCCACCTTCACCTCGCCGTAACCGCCTACTTGTGAAGCGTCCCCGGCCTGGTGTGGACTGCGGATTCCTACAGGCGGTCCGGGACCGAGGCGGCGAGGCGGTCCGGCAGGTCCTCGATCCGTTCGGCGCGCCGTCCCATCAGGTACATGGGCCCGTGGGTCTTCTGCATCGTGTGAATCACGGTGAAGCCCTGGCGCTCGTAGTAAGCCACGAGGCCGTCGAAGCGGCAGCCTCGGCGTACCCACGCAGCGCCCTCCCGGAAGGCCCGGTCCACTGCCCACAAGGCAATGAGTGTTCCCGGTTTCCACCGGCTGAACGCCGGGTCCGTGACCGTCGTGTACAGGTACAGCGATGACTCGGCCAGCTCCGCCGGGGTCCATGCCATCGGGGGGGTGGAGTCCGTCAACGTTGTACAGCCGACGGGACGCCCGTCGGCCTCGAGAATCCACATGGAACCGTCCGGATTCGCGGTGAGCTCACTGACGAGTCCCGCATCCTGCCGCCAGCTCGGCAGCCCCCTGGACTCAAGCCAGTCCGACCGCTTGAACACGATGTTCCTGACCGCCGGAGCATCGTGCGAACGGGCGGGACGCATCGTGAACTGCACCGTGTCTCCTCAATGCCTGGGTCGCACAACCACTTTGCCATCAACCGGCTGGCGTTCGTTGTTGGTCTGTCAGGTGAGTGGCGCTCCCACGCCTGGATTGAGTCGACGCGCCCGTGTCCGGCGGACAGAGCACGGGCGCGCCCGACGGCTTCTCAGCCGAGCCGGTCGGCCACCTGCTGGCGCAGGGCGGGAAGCGTCTCGTAGAGCTTGCCGCCCGGGCAGGCCGTCACGTTGACGTCCTTGTGGCTGGAGATGACCGGTACGTCGAGCACCGTGCCCACCGGGTGCGGGTTGGTGCCGCCTCCGCCGGCCGAGACGAGTTGCGTGGTGCCTTCCGGCTGCAGCTGATACTGGTCGGCCTTCCAGGCGAGCAGGTCGGCCAGGCTCGTGATCATGGCTTCGGTCGGCCTCGGGTCGGGGCCGGTGTCCTCGCCGCCCTCGTTGTTGTTCGGCTCGAAGTTGCCGAGCATCGCGACACCGAAGGTGTTGGTGTTGAAGCCGGACGCGTGGCCGCCGAGGATGCCGGGAATCTCGGTGCCGGGCCGCATCTCGATGGAGCCCTTGCGGCCTTCCCAGATGCCACCGAAGCGGTCGACGACGAAGTGGTAGGGGAAGTCGCCGTAGCCGAGGACCGTGATGTGCTGGACGTAGATGCCGTTGATGATCTCCGGCACCTGCTCCTGGGTGTAGGAGTTGTTCCCCGTCACGGTGTGATGGACGAGGGCGGCCTTGATCGAGGGCTGGGTCTTGTAGCCGGGATCGGCCAGTGACTCGTCCGCGCCCCAGTCCTTCCGCAGCTTCACCTCCGGCTGTCCGGGCTGCGTGTACCGCGACGGGCGGTCGGAGGAAGAGACGGCCCGGCTCTGAGCGGCCGGGTCGATGAACGACAGCCGAAGGTCCTGCGGCAGACCGCCCTTCGGAGACGTGAAGCGGACCTCCACGCCGTCCGCGTCGTCCGTGTAGAAGGCGGGCGCGCCGGCCCGCTTCGCCTCCTCGGTCACGCCCTCGTCGAGCCCCAACGGAACGTCCCGCCACGACTCCCAGGCACCGTCGCGGTGGATCCGCGTCTCGGCGGTCAGTCCGGCGTCGACGGCGGACTCCTTCTTCCAGCTGAGGCCGATCGACGAGAAGTGCTCGCCGGTGATCTCACCGGTGGAGAACACTTTCCCGGTCCGTGACGCCGCCTTCGCCGACAGGGCGCCGGAGGGCTTGCCGTTGCTGTCGGTGAGTGTGGCCTCTTGGAGCTGGAGGGAATCCGCCGCCGCCGTCGCCGTCGCCGCGGTGCCGGTACCCGCGACGGCGTGAGGCGCCGTCAGTGACACCACTCCGAGACCGAGTGCGATCGCGGGGATCGTCTTACGAAATCGCATGAACTTCCCTATGTCGTAGCCATGCCGGGCTCGCATCTGCGCGTGTTGCCCGTGAGGTCAGACGCATGCTCCGCCTCGGAAGTTCTTGGCGTGGCAAGGGTTTTCCGAGATCGGCTCCCCGGGGCCCGACCACCACCTCAGCGCCGCAGCTCGTCGGCGGTACCGCTCCGCCCGTCGTGGTGGTCCAGCAGCTTGCCCAGAAGCTCTGTCAACCGCTCACGCTCCTCGCCCGACAGCGGCGCCAGCAGTTCCTCCTGGCTCTCGGCCAGCGGCTTCTCCAGTCGGCGCAGCCGCCGCCTGCCCGCCGTGGTCAGCGAGATGACGTTGCGCCGCCGGTCCGAGGGGTCCGTGGCGCGCTCGACCAGTCCGTCGTCCGCGAGTTCGTTGAGCGCCCCGACCGTGTCGCTGACGTGGATGCCCGTACGGCGGCTCAACCCGGCCTGGCTGGACGGGCCGAACTGCTCCAGGGTCGCCAGCAGGCGGTAGTGGTAGCCGCGGGCGTGGACGGCTGAGAAACCGTCGGCCACCAGGCGGTGCGCGTGGTTCGCGGTCTGGGTGAGCAGCCAGCTCGGCAGGCTCTTCCAGCCGGCGGGCGTCTCCTCGGATGGGTTCTCCATGGGGGTAAGTCTAGCGAATCGTTAGTCACACCTACGATCGTGCTACCGTTCGGGTGCCAAACGTTTACTTGACCAACGTTTAGTCGTCTAACGAATTCCCCAGGAGCCAGCGCCATGATCGAACCGTTCCGCATCGCTGTCCCCCAGGCCGACCTCGACGACCTGACCGACCGGCTCTCCCGCACCCGCTGGCCCAACGAGGTCACCGACGCCGAGTGGGACTACGGCTTCCCGCTGGGGCGCCTCAAGGAACTGGCCGAACACTGGCGTACCCGCTACGACTGGCGCGAGCACGAGGCCGAGCTGAACGAACTTCCCCACTTCACCACCGAGATCGACGGCCAGAACATCCACTTCGTGCACGTCCGGTCCTCGAAACCGGACGCGCTCGCGCTGGTCCTCACCCACGGCTGGCCGGGTTCGTTCCTGGAGTTCCTCGATGTGATCGAGCCGCTGTCGCGCGACTTCCATCTGGTGATCCCGTCCATCCCGGGCTTCGGATTCTCCGGGCCGACCCATGAGCGCGGCTGGGACATCGTCCGGATCGCGCGGGCCTGGGCCGAGCTGATGCGCCGTCTCGGATACGAGCGCTACGGCGCGCAGGGCGGCGACTTCGGCTCGGGCATCTCGACGGCGCTCGGCGCGGTGGCGCCCGGGCAGGTCGTCGGAGTGCACGTCAACTACCTGCCGACCGCGCCGGTTCCGGACGCCGGCATCGAGCTGTCCGAGTCGGACGAGGCCCGACTGGACAAGGTCGGACAGCTGCTGGCGAACCGGCCGCCGTTCCAGGCCCTGCAGGCCCTCACCCCGCAGACCATCGGCTACGCGCTGACCGACTCGCCGGTCGGGCAGCTGGCGTGGATCGCGGAGCGCTTCGCGCAGTGGACCGACCCCCGCTCGCCGATCAGCGACGAGCGGATGCTCACCGACATCTCGCTGTACTGGCTGACCGCCACCGCGGCGTCCTCGGCGCGGCTGCACCACGACGCGCCGCGGCGGCGCGAGCCGTGCCCCGTACCGGTCGGCGTGGCGGTGTTCGCGTACGACATCACCCAGTCGGTACGACCGCTGGCCGAGCGGCTGTACGACATCAGGCACTGGTCGGAGTTCGACCGCGGCGGGCACTTCGCCGCGATGGAGGTGCCGGAGCTGCTTGCCGAGGACATCCGGGACTTCTTCCTCACGCTCGCCCGCACCCACACCGAGTAGGACTCCCGGAGCCCGTTGTCGATACGCCGCCGGGCGACATATGTTGGCCGGATGAGTGAGCGTGTGTTGCAGGAGCCGACCCTCCTGGTGCTGACGGCCCTGGCGGATGCGCCCCGGCACGGGTACGCCATCGCCCAGGAGGTGAAGTCGCTCTCGGGCGACCGGGTGGTCCTGCGGACCGGCACCCTCTACGGCGCTCTCGACCGGCTGTTGAAGGACGGGCTGATCGACGTGCACCGGGAGGAGGTCGTCGACGGGCGGGCCCGCAAGGTCTACGCGTTGGCACCGCTCGGGCGCGAGAGGCTGGCCGCCGAGGCGGCGCGCATGGCGGCGACGGCCCGTGAGGCCAGCCGGCGGCTGGGGGTCTCGGGGGCAGCGGTGACGGAGGCGTGATCGGGCTGGTTCTGCGCCTGTACCCGCGGCGCTACCGCCAGGAGTCCGGCGAGGAGATCCTTGCCGTCTACCGGCAGGCCGCGGCGGAAGCGTCTCGTACCGGCAAGTTCCGGGAGGGCGCGGACATCGCCGCCCACGCCGTACGGATGAGGCTGGGGCTCAGCTCCGCGACGGCCGCCGGGCGGTTGCTGGCGCACGCGGCGCCGTTCACGGTGGGCGCGGCGGCGGCCGGTTGCGGTGTGATTCTGACCCGCTGGTACGCCGGGACGGTCGCCCCGCCGACGCCCGTCTCCTTCTTCGCCGACGCGTGGGGCGCGCTCGCGCTGCTGCTCGCTCCGGCGCTGGTCGTCGTCGGGGCGATCACGGCACTGACAGGGCGGTGGCACGCGGGGGTGATCGCGGTCGCGGTCGGACTGTCGGGGCTGGCCGCCGCCGCTGTCGCCAGCGGGCCCGCGTTCGGGGACCCGGTGGTCACCCCGGCCATGGCGCTGCTCACCGCGCTGATCGTGCTGGCGTGTCCGCCCGACCTGCGGCCGGGGCCCCGAGTGTGCGCCGGGGCCGGCGCGATGGCCGCGGTCGCGTGGCTGCCGCTGGTCGCCGTCCATGCCCGCGTACTGCCGTTCAGCACGGATTACGGCCTGTGGCCCCTGCTCGTGCTGGCGGCCACCGGTGTGGTGCTGGCTCTGCGGTCGAAGTCGCCGGGACCGGGCACGGGACCGGGCACGGGACCGGGACCGGGGGTGAGGGTGGGGCTGGCCGAGACCGTGGCGATGACCGCGGCCTGCCCGCCGTTCCTCGCGTACGCCTACACCGGAGCGTGGGGGCAGTTGCTTCCCGTTCTGGCGATCGGCGCCGTTGTGCCGCTGGCGGGCGGGTTGGCGGCGTACGCGCACACGCTCCGCCTTCGCGGTCGCCGACCGACCCGATAACTGAAGCACCGCCTGGGGCCGGTGTTGTGCGGCCGGCATCGGCCTCTATAGTCAGTTGGCCGACATATACTCTCGGAAGACATATCCAGTTGCTCGACCCGTGAGGCCGCGTGCGCCGCCCCGCACCGCGCGCCCTGCGCCGACACGGAAGTGACTCCCCCGTTGCCGTTCACGCTGTCCCATCCCGCAGCCGTTCTGCCGCTGCTGCGCTCCCCGTTCTGCCCGGCCGCCCTGGTCTGCGGAGCACTGGCTCCGGACGTGCCGTACTTCCTCGGCGGCGCGGGCATACCCGTGAGCGCCCAGTCCTGGTACGAGCCGTTCCTCAACGCCACCTACTCCCACACGCTGCCCGGCCTGACCGTGGCGCTGCCGTTCACGCTTGCTCTCCTCGCGCTGTACCGGCTGGTGCGGCGCCCGGCCGCCGACCTGCTGCCCGGCCGACTCTCCGTGGCCGGGACGCCCGGCCGTACAAGTGGCTACCCGCGCCGGGCCGGCTGGGTGCTGCTGTCCGCCCTGATCGGCGTCCTGACGCATCTGGCGTGGGACTCCTTCACGCACGCCGACGGTTACGCGGTCACCCACCTGAGCTTCCTGCGTTCCCATGTGGCGGGTGATCTGACGCTGGCACGGGTGGTCCAGCACCTCAGCACGTTGGGGGGCCTGGTCGCCATCGCCGTACACCTGTGGCGCCGTACGCGCCGGGCCTCGGCCGATCCGTCCGCCCCGGCCGACACCCGCACCGGCCGGGGCGGACTCCCGGCACCGACTCGCTGGAGCGTCGTAGCGGCGCTGGCCGTCGCCGCCCTCATCGGCGCCGCGGCCAACCTGCAGACCCTGGAGGACTACCGGGGCGGACCGGGCGCGGCCGACCCTGCGCCGGTCCAACAGGTGGTGGAGGGGATCTTCTCGGACTCGGCAGTCGGCGGCGGCGCCGCGCTGGCCTGCGCGCTCACTCTCTACGCCGCCGTCTGGTGGGGCCTTGAACGCAACCTGCGCGACGCAAGACCGTGAAGTACGTCACAGCCCTGCCGGCGAGTCCACGACCGGACGCCGACAACGGGCCACCCCCGCCCGCCGATCCGGGAGCGGGCCGTCGCTCGGGGGCGGCAGAGGCGAGCAGGGGGACTTAGGTCACCCTTCCCTGCCGCCGCGCGTGCCTGGTACAGATGGTGGCGTTCCAGCGAAAACCTCCAGCGGCACAGCGAAAGTCTCGCCATGAATCAGGACAACGGCACCGGCACCGGCCCCAACCCCGACCTCATACCTTTCACGATCGACCTGACCTTCGAGGAGGCCCGGCGACGGGCCGAGGTCGTGGCCGCGCTCGGTCCCGAGTGGGACCCGGTGGCCGCCCTCCAGGGCGAGGACGAGGCGTACGCGCTGCTCTACTCGGGTCTGGACGCGGAGCAGCAGCGCACCTACGACATGCTGGTGGCGGCGGGTGTCCTGCCGGGGGACGGGACGGGCCGTGCGGCTTCCCATTGACCCGCAGGCGGACTCCTCCCGCCGCGCCTGGGTGGCCTGCCCCGTCTGCGACGACGCCCGTCACTGCGCCGACTGCGCCGGCCCACGCAACTGCGGTGAGCACTGGCGCTATCTGATCGCCAACAGCGGGCCGGTCCTCCACCTTCAGTGCCCGCGCTGCACGCACACGTGGTCACTGAACACCCGGCCGGGCGTCACCCGTCGCGGCCTCTGACGAAGCAGTTGGGCGTCACAGGACATCGGCGAGGCGGTCCACCTGGTCCGGGTCGACGCCGTAGCAGTAGAGCATGACCTCATCGGCGCCGAGGTCGGCGAAGCCGGTGATCGCCTCGCGGATCTCGGCGGGCGTCGTGAGCAGTCCGGCGACCATCCGGTCGGCCATGCCGGTGAAGGCGTAGTACGTGTGCATGTTGGTCCGGGCGTCGTCGATCACGTCCTGAGGGCCGAGCGCGACGTTGACCTGCGCGACGATGCGCGGTTCACCGTCGCGGCCGTACTCCTGCCAGAACGTGCGGACCGTCTCGAACAGCCCGCCCGCCCAGGACGGCGCGGCGGCGGCGAGGAAGCCGTCTCCGCAGCGCGCGACGCGTTCGAGCGCCGGGGGCTGGAACCCGCCGAACAGCACCTCGGGGCCGCCGGGCCGGGCGGGTGCGGGGCCGATGGGGCCGACGCCGTCGCCGTACGGTTCGCCGGACCACAGACGGCGCATCACCGCCAGCTGCTCGTCGAGCCGTCGGCCGCGGGTGCGCATGTCGATGCCGGTGACCTGGTGGTCGTCGTCCCGGCCGCCGATGCCGAGTCCGAGTACGAGGCGGCCACCGGTCATCCGGTCCAGCGTGGCAGCCTGCTTGGCCAGGAGGGCGGTGTCGCGCAGCGGGGCGAGCAACACTTCGGTCTGGACGCGGATACGGGAGGTCGCGCCCGCGAGGACGGCGAGGGCGACCAGGGGTTCCGGATTGTCGTAGACGAGCCGGTCGAGCAGGCCGAGCGTGCTGAAGGGCCCGGCGTCGGCGCGCCGCGCCCAGGTCAGCAGGGTGGCGGGGTCGCCGATGGGCAGGCCGATTCCGACGTTCATGAAGAAAGCCTCCGAAGGGGGAAGGGTCGACAAAGTTGCTGCCGCCCCTCCGGCACCTCAGTGAGGTGGGACGTTCCCGTTCTGCGGCGTGCTTCCGGGGGAACGTCTCATCGAAGTCGTCTCACCTTAGAGCGAGCCGGTTTCGCGGGACAACCGATTTCGGCGGCCCCCGGTGCCCGCCTCAGGACCGCCCGCCTCAGGACCGGCCGTCTCAAGGCCGCCCGTCTCAAGTCCGCCCGCCGAACTGCCAGTTGTGGACCTCGATGTCGGCGTAACCCTCCGGGGTCAGGACGGCTCGGGCGCGGGCCGTGTCCGGGTCCGGCGCGCGGACCAGCGCCGCCGTACCCAGCCAGGTGGTGTCGTCGTCGGACATCAGCGGCCCGTACGCGATCAGCTCGTCCCGGTCGGACGACGACGGTACGGCGAGGTCGACGGCCGGTCCCGCGCCGAGGCCGAGCACCAGGTAGCGGTTGCCGTCCTCGGGGCCGCCGGGGAAGTCCCACATGGTGCGCCCCAGCGCGTTGTGCCAGCGGCGCAGCGCCACGTCGCGGTACACGCCGGCCTGGTAGCCGGGCTCGTCGAAGGCGAACGCGCGGGCGGCGGCGGGGTTCGGCAGGTCGAGGATGTGGACGCTGCCGGTGGGTGTGCCGTCGCCGGCCAGGGTCGGACCGCGGGCGATCATCTCCTTCGCGTACCGGTCCATGTACGACCAGTGCTGCTCCAGCAGTTCATGGCGCAGGGCCAGGGAGCCGGGCCGGTCGCGGTGGTAGCAGAAGAACTCCATGGCCTCAGTCTTCACCACGGCCAGCCCCTCGGGGATGGAGTGGGTCCGGCGGCCGGACTACAACGCCGCCACCGGGTTCGTCGGCGCGTCCGCCGGGATTCGCTCGACGACCTCCCAGCGCTCGGCGATCAGACCGTCCTGGACACGGAAGATGTCGGCCACCGCGATGTCGAGCGCGCCTCCGGGCAGCCACCGCCGGGAGAACATCGTCACGTAGTCGCCTTCCGCCACGAGACGGCGAATCTCGATCCGCAGGTCGGTGAGGGGCAGTTTCCGTGCCTCCGCGATCCACTCCGCTTTCGTGGAGGTCTGGAAGGGCAGGCCGTGATCCGCGTAGTCGTCGCGCATGAGTGGTGCGACGGCGTCGAGGTCGCCCTTGCCGTACAGCTCAAGGCAGTTGAGAACGAGTCCCTTGTAGTCAGTGCTCGTGTTGTCGGTGCTCGTGTTGTCAGTGCTCGTGTTGTCGGTGCTCGTGTTGTCGGTGCTCATGTCGAGGAGTGTGGCGACGCGAGTGCGGGCTGTCGATGAACTCGCAGTTCATGGACCGTGGCCGGTGCGCGCGACTAGGGTCGGCGCCGTGGAGACCGTGGGTGGCCTGCTGCGCGAGTGGCGGCACAGTCGACAGCTGAGCCAGCTGGATCTCGCGCTGGCGGCGGGCGTTTCTCCGAGGTACGTCAGCCTGGTCGAGACGGGCCGGTCCCGGCCGAGCGCCGGCATGGTGCTGCGGCTCGCGGCCCAGCTGGAGGTGCCGCTGCGGCACCGCAACCGGCTGCTGGTGGCGGCCGGGTTCGCGCCGAGGTACCGCGAACGGCCGCTCGACGAGCCGGACATGTCGGCCGTACGGGACGCCGTGGTCAGGGTGCTGCGTGCGCACGAGCCCTACCCGGCGCTGGTCCTGGACCGGCGCTGGAACATCGTGCTGGCCAACGCCCCGATCGACCTCTTCCTCGCGGACGTCGACCCCGATCTGCTCGTCCCCCCGGTCAACCTGGTCCGGCTCGGGCTCGATCCACGAGGTCTCGCGTCCCGGATCGTCAATCTCGCGGAGGTTCGTTCGGTCCTCCGTGCCCGGTTGTCGCGACAGGTGGCGCGGACCGGTGATCCCGTGGTGGGTGCGCTGTACGACGAGTTCTTCGCGGCGGACGGGCCGCAGGAATCGGCCCCGGCGCCGGAGTCGGAGGTGGCGACTTCGATGGTCTTCCGCTTCCAGGGGCGGGAGTTGAGTCTGTTCTCGACGATCACGACGTTCGGAACGCCGCAGGACATCACGCTCGACGAGATCTCGATCGAGTCCTACTACCCGGCGGACGGCGCCGGCGCGGCGCTCCTGCGCGAGCTCGCCGACGGGAGGTCGTGACGGTGTGCCGGTGTACTGGTCGCGGCCGGGGAGCCCGAAGACGCGCCGGCGGACGGTCAGAAGCTCCAGCTGTAAAGGCCGGTCCCCGTGCTCACCGCGGACGCCGCCAGCCGGGACACGCCCTTCAGGACCGCCGGCAGATCATCGTCGGTCATTTCGTCCCCGTCCTCGGCCCTGAGCCTCGCGGTCCAGCGATCCGCCAGTTCCGCCAGCTCGGTGGAGCCGGCATCGGCCAACGCCCGGGTCAGCCGCGGCGGTAGAGCGAACACCTCAACACCGTCGTTCAAGGGAGCGGTGACGTGGTCCGGCCACGACCACGCATGGAGCCGCTCACGCGGCGGGAACTCGGCGGAGGGCTCCTCGAAGTACATGTCCCACTCCGCGATGGCGCTGTCCGGTTCGATGAAACGGCAGGTCACGGACTCGAAGGCCTGACCGGGTCGCAGTCGGTTCGTCGCAGCGGCGGTCGCGTCGTCGGGAGCGAGGAAGAACACTATGTCGTGGGCCACCTCAGCATGATGGCAGTCCGCCGGACCGGGCGCCGGTGAAAGGCGGCCACCCCGGTGTCAGTGCCGGGTGGAAGACTCCGTGGCATGCTCGAACCGAACCCCAAGGCGGACCTTCTCCGCTACCTGCAAGACGCTCGCGACGCCCTGCTGTGGAAGCTCGACGGGCTCTCGGAGTACGACATCCGCCGTCCCATGACGCGCACCGGGACCAACCTGTTGGGGCTGGTCAAGCACGTCGCATCGGTGGAGTTGGGGTATTTGGGCGATGCCTTCGGGCGGCCGTTCTTCGGCGAGGAGTCGCCGCCGCCCTGGTGGTACACGAAGGACGCCGAGCCCAACGCGGACATGTGGGCGACCGCGGACGAAACTCGCGACCGTGATCGCCGATTCCAACCGGCACGCCGGCCACGCCGACATCGTGCGCGAGCTGATCGACGGGGCCGTCGGACTGCACCGGGGCAACGACAACATGCCGCCGGGCGAGCCGTATCCATGGGAGAGCCACCGCCGCCGGCTGGAGGACGCGGCGCGGGAAGCCGGGAAGGCCGACAAGGGGCGATGAGTGTCAGCCCTTTGGTGCGTGCCGAGTTGGCCCGGCATCGCTGGGAGGCCCTGGGGCGCACCGAAGACGAAGCGCCGCCGGGCGGTATGACCCGCACGCCGCAGCCGCACCGGCTCAGAACCCCGCCATCGACTTGTCGAGCAGTGCTCACGGCGCATGAGCCCATCAAATCAGCGCCGGCCCCCGACCCGCGCGCCTCACGGACTCCGTCTCACGGGTTCATCGTCGCTTCCATGAACGTCACCGAGCGGGGATCCCGCGGATCCCCCGTCAGGTCTTCGCCGCCGAAGACCGGGAACTGGTGCCACCACTGGGACATCTTCGGCTCGGCGAACATCTCGTCCTTCCACGGCCTGGCGACCGCGAACACGTACTCCGCCCAGCGGTTGTCGGCGTTCGGCGGGTGTTTGTAGTACGCGGCGCCCGCCTTGGGCAGTACCTGGACCAGGGTGCCCTCCGCGCGCAGGGAGTCGATGAACGACGTGGGTGGCCGGCCCATGTCGTACGGGCTCCAGACCAGATGCACCTGGAGCTTTCGGCGGCGTGCCTTGGCCGTCGCCAGGAGGAGTCTGCGGCCGCTGTCCTTGAAGCCGTTGGTGTCGAAGACGACGGCCCGGCCGGTCGTCTTCCGGTTGCCGGGGTCTTCGAGCATGGCCCACAGCGCGTTCCCGCCGCTGCTGTACGCCCCTGCCCACACATCGTCCGTGAGCAGTCGCAGCGTGCCGGTGGCCGGTGTGCCCGGACCGGTCTGGGGTGGTACGGGGGGCGCGGGGGTGCCGGGGGCGAGGAGTTGTTGGCCGGGGCCGCCGATGGCGCCGCGGGTCCACAGCAGGCGCAGGGCGTTCGCCGCGCGGTCGGCGTGGCCGGGGCCGGTGATGCCGCCGTAGCCCCCGCCGCTCGCGGCCGGGAGCAGCAGGACGCGGAGCTGCTTCTCGGCGGCGAGCAGGTTGGGCGACGTGCGGTCGAGGGCGAAGTCCATGCCGCAGGGCGCGAACGCGTAACTGCCCAGCGGATTGTCCGCGTTGACGCTGTGGTCCAGGAGCTGCGGCCAGTCGGGCACGCCTCCGATTGCCTTCTCCCCGGCCGTGGTGTGCCCGCGCAGCAGGTACCGGCCCAGATAGCGCATGCCCTTCGTGGCGTGCTGCGGGTCGGTAAGCCCTTTGAGGTCGGTGGAGGAGTAGCCGTACGCGCTCGCGACCGGCCGGTAGAAGACGTAGCCGCCGATTCCGGTGCCGTCCGGCAGTTCCTGACCGGCGGCGGTCACGGGGAGGGAGGCGAACCAGAGCATCGGGGCGACGCGGGTGTTCAGCAGCACGCGCAGCCGCTCCGGCCGGTCGTTGCAGTGCGGCTCCAGGTACCAGGGGTTGAAGCCGTTCTCCTTGTTGTTCGGGGAGGGCTTGAAGTGCAGCGCCCACCACAGGGCGGAGACGTCGAGGAACTCCGTACCGACCTCCACGCTCCCGTCGTTGCCCACGGTCAGCAGCGGGTGACGGCCGAGGAACCGGCGGGTGCGCCCGCCGTCCGTCCAGCCGGGCACCCGCTGCGCCACCTCCGTACCGCCGCCCCGGTCGCGGATCACCAGGGCGTAGCGCGGGACGTCGTACGCGTCGGGGAGAAGACGGCCCCGGCTGACGGCGAACCGCTGGCGCACGGTGAGCACTTCGGCGTCCTCGCCGCCGACGCGCAGCCGTACGGTGAACGTGAGCCGGGCGGCCACCGCGTCGTCGGGGACGGCGAACCGCACGGAGGTGTGGGTCGCGGCCGCCGGGCGGCAGGGCGTGCCCACCCCCGCCTCGGCCCAGCGGGCCTGCTCCCCCGCCGCCAGGGACGCCAGCTCCAGCTCGACCGAGCCGCCCGCGTCCCCGCCGAAGGAGCGTCTGCGCAGCAGGAAGTGGGGGTCTTCGCCGGGGCGCCGCCAGCGGACCTCCGCGAAGGTCACCCGGTCACCGCTGCTGGCCGGTCTTGGGGTCGTAGACGACCTCGACCGCCACCACCTGGTCGGTGGGCAGCACCTCGGTCCACTGGTCGAAGACCTGGTAGGGCTCGGCGGGGCGGAAGCCGTCCTCAAGGGGGTCGAAGCCCGTCTCGAAGACCTTCTCGGTCTCCAGGGTGTTTCCGATGTCGGTGTTCTTGGCCTGGAGTTCGGCGGCGAGGAGTTCGAGCACCTCGCCGATGGTCTTGTTCCGGTACGTATCGGGGTCGCCGACCTGCCATGTGTACGGTTTGTCCAGCGCGGCCTCGCCCTCGACCCCCGCGGCCTTCAGCCAGCCGAGCGCCTCCAGCTCGTGTCCCGGCCGGATCGGCAGCACGGCCTTCACCCAGGCGGAGTTGAGGAATTCGTTGCGCCGCTCGTCGCCGTCGGACTGGACCAGCCAGCCCAGCGAACTGCCCACCGGGGCGGGCTGGGTGTTCTCGGTCAGCGGGTAGTTGACCCGCCACTCCAGGTCCTCGACCGGTACCGGATCGACCGCGTTCGGCGGGTTGCCGGCGGCGGTGTGCGAGTAGCGGCTGAGGACGGTCGTGCCGTCGAGCGGGTCGGCCGACGTGCTGTTCCAGTCGTGCGCGGGGACGGGGTGGCGGCCGAGGGACTTCTCACCGGCGGCGGCGTGGCCGGGCCGCCAGAAGTCCGGGGCGACGAAGTACAGCATCCGGTCGACGTCGAACATCTGCCGGATCAGCTCGGAGCTGAGGAAGGGCTGGGCGCCCTCGAACAGGTCGAGTTGGGAGATGAGGTTGGCGAAGACGGACTGGCGCTCCTCCTTGCGCAGATCCTCGGAGGGGCGGCGGGCGAGCTTGCTGACGATCTCCAGGCGGCGGCGTACCGCCTCCGCGTACGCCGCGCGCTGGAGCCGGGCCACCTCCTTCTCGTACTCGGCCAGGGCCAGTTCGTAGGCGTCCTGGTCCGGGTGGCGGGCCGGCGGGTCCCAGTTGACCGCGATGGAGAGGCTGACGTACTGGGCGCCCCCGAAGTTCACGAGTTGGCAGTTGACCCGGTACTGACCGGAGAGCCGGTCGATGATCTCGCAGGGGCCGCGGAATTTGGTGCCGCTGCCGTTGCCCGACTTGGCCTCGACGACCCGGATGGGCTCCTGGTCGGTGGCGCTGATGGTGTAGCCGGGGGCGGGCGGCACCGCCGTGTAGTTGAAGTGCGCGATCAGATATTCGTTGGAGTGCCCGTGCCAGAGCCGGTCGAAGCCGTCCTGGTACGTCCAGTCCTCGCCGAGGTGCGGTCCGTTCTCGCTGGTCTCGTGCTGCTGGGCCGGGTAGACCTCGGTGATCGTGGTGCGGACGGGGGCGAGCGTCGGCGGGGGTTCGGGCCGTCTGAGCGAGCTGAGTTCGGGGGCGGGGACGATGTCCACGAGTTCGCCGAGGCCGAGCGCGAGGCCGGGGTCGGCGACATGGATCTGCCAGCTCATCTCGGTCCCGATGTGCTGGACCTGGATGCCGACCTTCCGCATCTTCCGGCGGAGTTCGTAGTTCACCAGCTTGTCGGTGGTGTTCTGTACGACGTACCGGCGGCTGGAGGTGTCGGTCGTCTCCGTGACGGTCTTGAAGGTCGTCTTGAAGTTCCGGTTGATCTCGCTGCTGACCTTGGAACTCTGCGCCCGGGTGTATTTGTGCGTCAGCTCCGAGGACTTGCCCGTCGTGTTCTTGGTGCTGTAGCTCGTGCTCACGTCGGCGTGGGCGATCCCGACGTAGTTGGCGCCGGCGCTCGCGGTCACGCCGAGCGAGGTCTCGTTGGTGTTGTCCTCCTTGACCGCGTCCGCCACGTCGGTCTGCTCGGTCAGGCTCTCCTCCGTCTTGCGGGTGGTCTCCTCGGACTGTTCGGCGGTCCGCTCGACGAGCGTGCGCCGGGTGGAGGTCTCGACCACCTCGACCGTGCCGCCGGGGCTGAGCCAGAGATGACCGACGGGGGCACCGAGGAAGGTGTCGAACTCGAAGAAGTACTGCCGGAACAGATTGACCAGGCCGATCGGCGAGAGGATGCCCTCGGTGGGCGGGCTCGGCAGCGCGAGCGCCTGAAGTGCCTCACTCTCCCCGCCGCGCGCCCCGGCGCCCGCGAACAGCTCGCGCGCCGGCCCTTCGCCGCCCCGCGCGACGGCGAGCCTGCCGGCGCCGGAGTAGCCGAGCCAGCCGGGAAGCGGCTGGTAGACGCCGAAGATCTCGCTGGCGTACGGGAGTGACCCGGCGAAGTCGCCGACCGGTCGCCCCGGCGGACCGGGCGGGCCGGGGACGGGCGCGGGCAGGGTGTGCGAGTTGTCGGCCTCGCCGCCGGTGACCGTCGCGTACGGGGTGACGGTCCACGCCCTGCCCAGCGTCTGGGTGACGAGGAACAGCTCGCGGTCGGTCGACGCCGCGGGGGCCACGAAGGCGATGGTCTGGCTGCCGGTCGAGGTGACCGTCCGCCCCGCGTACTGACGGGCGGCGCCGGCGTCGGATTCGAGGAAGGCCCCGGCGAGGGCGGGCACTCCGGGGTACAGCGCGGGATCGCGTACGTCCGCGTCGGCCGGCAGCGCCATGGCGACCCGCTGCCCGGGGCGCAGATCGGCCGCGCTGCCGGGCTGGACGGTGTAGGACCAGACGACATAGGACGTGGCGCCACCGGGGGTACCCAACGGGGTCCGGCCTTGGAATGTGACCGTCAGAGCCATGGGCGTGCCTTCCACTCAACGCGGAACACTGCTCTTTGCCCATGGAGAATGGCAGGGCGTATTTACGGCTGTCGCGGCCGGTTTCGGCCAGGATCATCGGTCAAGGATCAATGGCCCGAACTGCTCGAACGTGTGGTGGAGCGCGCCCGGGGTCGAACGAAAGGGCTGATCGGTCGGTCAGGCCTGGAGCAGGATCCGGGCCAGCTCGTGGGGCTGCGAGAACATCGGCCAGTGGCCCGTGTTCATCTCCACCAGCCGCCAGTGCTCGCCCTTCAACAGCTCGGCCACCTCGGGGCTCGGCTCCGGCCAGTCCAGCAGACATTTGATGTACGTCGCCGGGAGCCCGCCGAGTGGGCGCTCCAGCTCCGCCGGCTCGGTCAGGGTCGCGCCGGGGTGCGGCGTCGAGCCGGACACGATGCGGGCGGTCTGTTCGTCCGTGAGGCCCTGGCCGTCGAAATCCGCCGCCGTGAGGGGCGGCCAGAAGCCACCGCTCTCGGCGATCGAAGCCTCCACCGCCGCCCGGCCGTCGGGCCAGCCGGAGACGAACGACTCGCCGTCCACCGGCACGTTCGAGTCGACGAACACCACGCGCGACAGCCGGTCACCGATGCGCTCGGCGGCCTGGCCGACCGGGATGCCCGAGTAGCTGTGCCCGACCAGGACGACGTCGCGCAGGTCGAGGCGCTCGACGGCGTCGACGATGTCCCGTACATGCGTCTGCTGCCCGATGGGCTCGTCGTGCCGCTCATGCTGTCTGTCGGCGAGACCGGACAGCGTCAGGGCGTGCGCGTCGTGCCCGGCCGCACGCAGGTCGGACACCACCTCGTCCCACGCCCACGAGCCGAGCCACGCACCTGCCACCAAGACGAATCGAGTCATGGCGGGAATCTAACGCAGGGGTCTGACAACCGGCCGCCCGGACGTGCTCGGGCGGGGCCGGGATAGCGTTCCTCGCGCAAGGTGAGTTCGCGGATGAGAGCAGATGAGAGAGGCGTGCCGGGGTGGGGAAGCGAAGGCGGCGTACGGCGGTGCTGTGCGCGATCGTGGTGCTGGGTGTGGGCGGGACGGCCGGGTGCGGCGGCGGCTCGGAGAGCGATGGGGATGGGAATGGGAATGGGGACGAAGCCGCGCGGGCTTCTTCGGCGCTCAAGACCCTGAAGGGCTACGACACGGTCCACATCGACGGGAGTTACCCGCTGATGGGCCGCGTACAGCTCCAGATCGACCACGAGGGCAACTGCGTCGGCACCACGGAGTACTCCGATCAAGGCAAGGCGGAAGTCGTCCAACTGGGAAGCGAGCGGGTGTGGTACCGGTACGACGACACCAGGCTGGCAAGTTGGCGCAGGCTCGCCGAGCAGATCAGCCCTGACGCGGTCGCCCTCCACGACAAGGCCGCGAAGAAGGCCCGTGGAAAGTACATCGAGACGGCGGCCTCCGATCTGAAGAGCGACCCGCTGCTGAAACTGTGCGATCTGGACAAGGCGTTCGCCGACCTGCCCGATTCGGTCGACGAGGTCAAGGCGCTCAATCCCGTCACGCAGGACGGGAAGCGAGTCGTGGAAATGGTGGAGCAGCCGGAGGGCGACGGGATCGCCGTCTACGTACCGGAGAAAGGCGAACCCCTGCCACACGGGGTCAAGTTCGAGATCGACGACGACCCCGTGCGGGTAACCGTCAGCGACCCGGGCAAGCCCGTGCAGGCCACACCTCCCCCGGCCGCCGAGACCGTGAAATCCGCCGAGGTGACCGGCCTGTTCCCGGAGATCCCCGAGTCCATGCAGAGCCGGTAGGAGCCGTGTTGACCGACGTGAACGTCGAAATCCGCGTCGATCCGCTTACCCCCGGGCACCCCGCGCTCATCCTGCGTCCCTGGGCGGACAGCGACATCCAGCCGCTGATCGAGATCTACCGCGACCCGCTCCTCCGCAAGTGGACTCGGCTGCCCGTCACGGGAGTTGAGGACGCCGTGCGTTGGCTGGCGATCCAGTCGGACGGGTGGCGCACCGGGCAGCGGCTCAGTTTCGCCGTGCTCGAAAGAGACCGACGCGAAGACGATCGACTCGAAGACGACCGGCTCGTCGGCAACGTCGCCGTCAAGCGGGGTGCGGTGCCGGGCGATTGCGCCGAGGTCGGGTACTGGACCGCCGTCGAGGCGCGCGGGCGGGGAATCGCCCCGCGCGCCTTGGAGGCCCTGACCGGCTGGGCGTTCGACACCCTCGACGGCGTCACCCGCCTCGAACTGCTCCATCAGATCGACAACATCGCCTCGTGCCGCGTCGCGGAGAAGACCGGCTACGTGTACCGGCAGACCCTGCCCGCCCGGCCGCCGTTCCCCCTGGACGGGCACCAGCACATCCGGGTCAGTCGTCCTCGTACGGATTCGTCGGCACCGCGGTGAGTACGGCTCCACCGTGCGCCCGCCCGAAGTGACACAGCTCCGGGAAGTCGAAGATCACCAGCGCGGCGCCGTCCACCTCGCGGAGGTCGGCCAGCGCCCCGTCGTCGGGGAGGGCGGTGGCCACGGAGCGGATGACCGGGTCCGGGCTCGTCCGCGCCTCGGCGGCGGGGATCGTGGGCACCTGGGGCACGTTCGTGTGGTGGTCCGTCCAGCTCCCCGAGAAGGCGGAGCTGAAGGCGTGCGGGTTTCCGTCGGCGTCCCGCAGCGCGTCGCGCAGGCAGACAGCCGTACGGTGCAGCCAGGCGTGCAGTGAACTGTCCAGCCGCGCCGTGTCGTTGGCGTCCCAGAAGATGAACACCGGTCCCCAGGCGCCGGTTTCACGGTCGACATCGACGTAGACGAAGCCGTCGCCCGAGTCGAGATGGACGAAGCGGTGGGTGCCGGGGCCGCCGGCCTGTTCCACGTACCAACTGCCGTCCCCGCCAAGGGGGAACGTGCCGTCGTTGAGCGATTCGTCGAAGTCGATCTCCGAGAAGAGATACGTGCCGTCGTCCTTCCGGCGGCCGAACGCGATCCGGATACCGCCGACCGCGCGCAGCAGTACGCGGATCTCCTCCGGCACCGGCGCCGCCCACGCGTCCATCCGGGCGTCGGAGAGTCCGGGGCGGAGCTGTACGAGGCCGTCGGAGTCCTCGGCGATCTCCCGGAGGAGCGCGACCAGCGGCTCGGTGGCGAGGGTGACATCGGCGGCGGCAACAGCGGTCGCGGTCTTCGAACCGCCCATCACGACACCACCCGCGCCCCTGCCGCGGGCGCCGAAGTCACCCTCGCCGTACGGCAGTTGCCCGAAGCCAGCAGCGCCTCGGCCACCGTCGCCGCCGACTCCTCGTCCTTCGTCAGGAACGCGGTCGTCGGGCCCGAGCCCGAGACCAGGGCCGCCAGCGCACCCGCCGACGTCCCCGTGGTGAGCGTCGTCGCGAGCGACGGGCGCAGGGAGAGGGCCGCGGGCTGGAGGTCGTTGGTGAGGGTGGCCGCCAGGGCCGTCGCGTCGCCCGTGCGCAGGGCCGCGAGCAGGGCGGGGTCGGCGGCGGGGGCCGGGACGTCGGCCTTCGCGGTGAGGCGGTCGAACTCCGCGTACACCGCCGGGGTCGACAGTCCGCCGTCGGCGACCGCGAACACCCAGTGGAACGTGCCCCCGACGTCCAGCGGTGTCAGCCGCTCCCCGCGCCCGACGCCGAGCGCCGCGCCGCCCAGCAGGCTGAACGGTACGTCGCTGCCCAACTCGGCGCAGATGGCGAGCAGTTCGGCCTGGGACGAGCCCAGCGACCAGAGCGCGTCGCACGCGAGGAGCGCCCCGGCGCCGTCGGCGCTGCCGCCGGCCATGCCGCCCGCGACGGGGATGTCCTTGTCGATGTGGATATGGACGCGCGGCTCGATCCCGTGGCGCTCCGCGAGCGCGATCGCCGCCCGCGCCGCGAGGTTCGTCGCGTCCAGCGGGACCTGGTGCGCGTCCGGGCCGGCGCAGGTGACGCGCAGTTCGTCGGCGGGGGTGACGGTGATCTCGTCGTAGAGGCCGACCGCCAGAAAGACGTTGGCCAGGTCGTGGAAGCCGTCGGGGCGCGCCGCGCCCACCGCCAGCTGGACATTGACCTTGGCCGGTACCCGCACGGTCACCGTGTCCGTGCCGTTCACCGCGTGCGTACCGTTCACCGCGCTCCCCCTCGCCGTGCCCACCCTCACCCTTTCCATCCCCGTGCCCGTGTCACTCACGCGACCGCCCCCTTCGACTCCGCGATCCGCGCGAACTCCTCCACCGTCAGCGACTCCCCCCGCGCTTGCGGCGAGACCCCCGCCGCCACCAGTGCCGTCTCCGCCGCCGGCGCCGACCCGGCCCAGCCCGCGAGCGCCGCCCGCAGCGTCTTGCGGCGCTGCGCGAAGGCCGCGTCCACGACCGCGAAGACCTCGGTACGCGACGCGGTGGTCGTGAGCGGCTTCGCGCGCCGTACGAGCGAGACGAGGCCCGAGTCGACGTTCGGCGCGGGCCAGAACACGTTACGGCCGATGGCCCCGGCGCGCTTGACCTCCGCGTACCAGTTGGCCTTCACCGACGGCACGCCGTACACCTTGTTCCCCGGCGCCGCCGCCAGCCGGTCCGCGACCTCCGCCTGGACCATGATCAGGGTGCGTTCGATCGTCGGGAAGTGCTCCAGCATATGGAGCAGGACGGGCACGGCGACGTTGTACGGAAGGTTCGCCACCAGCGCCGTGGGCGTCGGCCCCGGCAGCTCGCGTACCTGCATCGCGTCCGCGTGCACCAGCGAGAAGTGGCCGGCGCGGGCCGGCATCCGGGCCTCGATGGTGCGCGGCAGCGCGGCGGCGAGGATGTCGTCGATCTCGACGGCCGTCACGTGCTCGGCCGCCTCCAGCAGCGCCAGCGTCAGCGAGCCGAGCCCCGGGCCCACCTCCACGACCACGTCGTCCGGGCGTACACCGGCCGTGCGGACGATCCGGCGCACGGTGTTGGCGTCGATGACGAAGTTCTGGCCGCGCTGCTTGGTGGGGCGCACGCCGAGGACCGCGGCCAGCTCGCGGATGTCCGCGGGGCCGAGCAGGCCGAGCAGGGCGTCGGAGGCTTGGGTCGCGCCGGAGGCGTCGTCGGGGACTTCGGGGGGCTCTGTGGTGCTCACCCGTGCAGCCTACGGCCGCAGTGCGGCCACGGACTCGCCCCCCTTTGCACATAGAGCTTCTTCGCCCGGTACGTCTGCTCGCCCGCGGAGGCGTCCTGCGGGCGTCCGCTGCCGCCGAGGGACTGCCAGGTGCCGGTGTCGAACTGATACAGCCCGCCGTACGTCCCCGAGGGGTCCACCGCGTTCGGCCGGCCGCCCGACTCGCAGGCGGCGAGTCCCGCCCAGTTGAGGCCGTCGGCGCCCGCGACGGAGGCCGGGCGCTGTTTCGTACCGACCCTGACGCGCTGGGTGACGGGCGTGCGGACGATCTTCTCGGCGATCTTGCGGGGCTTCTGCTTGACGCCGTTGACGGCGCGCACGGCGTACGTGAGGCGGCGCGTCCCCTGCTCGCCCTGGCGCGTGACGACCTCCGTGCCGGTGAGGATCGAGGGGTCGTGGACGCGTTCGGTGTCGTACGGGATGGCCTCGTCGCGGACGATCTCGCTGCCGGTGATACGCATCACGGTGATCGTCTGGCCGTCGCGCGGGAAGCTGTCGGGCGATACGGAGGTGGTGTCCTCGCCGCGCAGGGTGAGCCCGGCGTGGGCGAGGGCCTCGTACACGGTCGCGGCGTTCGTACGGATGGTGCGCTCGCGCCCGTCGGCCATGAACGTGACGGTGCGCTCCGTCAGGACGTCGAGGGCCAGACCGCTGCGGGGGATCGCGGACGAGCGCGAGACGGACAGGAGCGCGCCCTCCGCGCGTACGCCGAGTTGCCGCAGCGCGCCGTCGACGGTGTCGGCGGTCGTCCAGATCTGGCGGCGCCGGCCGTCGAGGGTGAGCATGACGGGGCGGCCGTGGCGGACAACGACCGCGTCGCCGTTGGTGAGTTCGGCGCCCCGGCCGGGGGCGACGAGGTCGTGCTCGCCGATCCGCACGCCCTCGTCGGCGAGGAGTTCGTCCACGTCGTCGGCGAAGGTGTGGAGCGTGCGCGGGGTGCCGTCGACGCTGAGTTCGACGGCCTTGTCGTTGGCGACGAACGCGGAGGTGCCGCCGGCCAGGACGGCGACGACGAGGGCCTGCGGGACGAGGCGGCGGCGGGAGCCACGGCCGGTCTCGGGGTCGGGGTCGGGGTCGCTCCCGGGGTCGGGGGTCGGCACGGCGGCGGGCGGTGGCTGCTGGTGCGGGACCAGCGCCTCGGTGGGGTCGAACCACGCCACGGTGGGCGCCGGTTCGGGACGGCGATGTCCGGCACGGTGACTGCCCTGCGTACTGCTCATGACGCTCGACGCTCCACAAGTCCGGTCCGGCCCCCACGCGACCCGGCGGACACTAGCGGAGTGACGGTCACTCTCCAAAGCAGCGCGACTACACAGCGTCCCCAGGGGTCGAGCCGAACCGGCCGCCTCAGTACCCGAAAGCGCGCGCCGTGTTGGCCGAAATCGCCGTCGCCATCGCGTCCTCGTCGATTCCGCGCACTTCCGCCATCGCACGCACCGTCACCGGAATCAGATACGGCGCATTGGGCCGTCCTCGGTACGGAACGGGCGTCAGAAAAGGCGCGTCCGTCTCCACCAGAACGAGTTCGAGCGGAGCGACGGCCAACGCCTCACGCAACGGGCGCGCGTTCTTGAACGTCATATTTCCCGCGAAGGACATGAAGTAGCCCGCAGCGGCACAGATTTCGGCCATTTCCGCGTCGCCCGAATAACAGTGGAAAACTGTCCGCTCCGGAGCGCCTTCGTCGGCGAGCACGCGCAACACGTCGGCGTGCGCCTCACGGTCGTGGATGACGAGCGCTTTTCCGTGCCGCTTCGCGATCTCGATGTGCGCGCGGAACGAGCGTTCCTGCGCGGCCATGCCGTCGGGACCCGTACGGAAGAAGTCGAGTCCGGTCTCGCCGACGGCCTTCACATGCGGCAGCGCGGCCAGCCGGTCGATCTCCGCGAGCGCGTCGTCCAGGGCCGCGTCCCCGCCGGCCTCGCGGACGCCCTGGCGCGACCAGCCGTCGGGGTCGCCGTGCACGATGCGCGGCGCCTCGTTGGGATGCAGCGCGACCGCCGCGTGCACGGACTCGTGCGCGGCGGCGGTGTCGGCCGCCCAGCGGGAGCCCTTCACGTCACAGCCCACCTGGACGACGATCGGCACTCCGACGGAGGCCGCTTTGGCGAGGGCGTCCGTGACGGTGCCGCTCTGCATGTCCAGGTGGGTGTGCGAATCGGCGACCGGCACCCGGAGCGGTTCGGGTGCCGGTGGCGCTTCGTCGGCGCGCTTGGCGCTTGTGGCGCGTGCGGCGCTGCTCGTGCTGTTGGCGCTCTTCGGGCTCATGGGCACGATCGTACGAGGACGGCGCCCGGCGCCCGGAGCGGGCTACTTGCGGTGGGCTACTTGCGGTGGAACGGGTGCAGGAGGTCGGAGAGGTGCCAGTGGTGGGCCGGCTTCCCCTGCGCGCTGTCGCCCACGGCCCCGATGGCCGCTCCGCCCGCCTCGTCCGTCACGGGTATCGGCTTGGTCCGCTTGGGCGCCTTCGCCTTGTGCGCCTTGGGTGCTTTCGGCTCCTTCGGCGTTCTGGGCGCCTTGGGGGCGGTCCTCTGCTGGCTCAGGGCGTGCACCGAGGACACCTGTCCCGAGCGCATGATGCGCACGACGTGGTGTCCGCAGTTGACGCAGGTCGGGCTCGACAGCGGTGAAGGCACCCGCAGTCCGTCCGCCTTGTAGACGACGAATTGCTGTCCGGAACCGTCCGTGTGGTGCTCTATGTCGTACGCCTGCTCCCAGCCGTGACCGCATCGCATGCAGCAGAACGCATATGCCTCGTGGGCGACGGCGTTGCCCGTGATCTCACTCATGCCAGCTCCTCTCCACTCGATCCAGTGGACGCCTATTCGGGCGGGAGCGCATCAGCGCTGTCGATTAATGGCAGGCTCTTGGCCTCCCCATGCCGAAAGGGCCTGGCACACGGTCTGCGCTTTGCATTTCAAGATAGTCCTTTACCGTCCCGGGGGCCTGTCCGGGCAGCATTCTTTGCCGCGACCACCGCATCGAAGACTTCGCGCTTGGGCAGCCCTGCTTCCGAGGCGACCGCGGCGATGGCTTCCTTCCGCCTCTCCCCTGCCTCCTCCCGCACCAGCACCCTGCGCACCAGTTCCTCGGGGTCCGTCACGGGCGCGCGTTCCGGGGCTCCCTCGACCACGACGGTGATCTCGCCCCGTACGCCGTCGGCCGCCCACACGGCCAGCTCGCCGAGACCGCCGCGCTTCACCTCTTCGTACGTCTTGGTCAACTCCCGGCAGACGGCGGCCCGGCGCTCGGCGCCGAAGACCTCGGCCATCGCCGCGAGGGTGTCGTCCAGCCGGTGCGGCGCCTCGAAGTAGACGAGGGTGCGCCGCTCGTCGGCGGCCTCGCGGAGCTTGCCCAGCCGCTCGCCCGCCTTGCGCGGCAGGAACCCCTCGAAGCAGAAGCGGTCGACGGGCAGCCCGGAGAGCGCCAGCGCGGTCAGCACGGCGGACGGCCCCGGCACCGCGGTCACCTTGATGTCCCGCTCGACGGCCGCCGCCACGAGCCGGTAACCGGGGTCGGAGACGGACGGCATCCCGGCGTCCGTCACAAGGAGCACGCGGGCGCCGCCGGCCAGTGCCTCGACGAGTTCGGGCGTACGGGCGCTCTCGTTGCCCTCGAAGTACGACACGACGCGGCCCGTGGTCCGCACGCCGAGCGCCTGGGTGAGCCTGCGCAGCCGCCGGGTGTCCTCGGCGGCGACGACATCCGCGGTGGCCAGCTCGGAGGCGAGGCGCGGCGGGGCGTCGGAGGTGTCGCCGATGGGGGTCCCGGCGAGGACGAGAACGCCGGTCGGGGCTGCGGGGGCCGTTCCCCGGGAGGGCACAGTAGTCACGTACGCCATCCTCGCAGGGCGGCGCGGGAGGCCGGTCCGCAGCGGTGTCCGCCAGGGGGCCGCCACCGGTCCGCCACCGTGTCCACCGACGTGTCCGCCGCCGTGTCCGCCGACGCGTGACCACGGCGCACAGCGGCGTTCCCTACGATGGCGCGGTGACCAGTACTGCGCCAGAAGCCCTCCAGGGTCGGGACGCCGAGGACAGGCCGCCGTCATGGCCCCAGCGGCTGCGGCGGTTCGGCTATGCGCCGAGACCGGTGATCGGGCTGCGCGAGCGGCTGGTCCCGCCGTACACGGAGCCGTCCACCCGCCTGTGGACGGTGCTCGGTGTGCCGCCGCTGCACGCCGACCGGCTGATCCGCTGGTCCGCGTGGCTCGGTCCGCTGGCGGTGGCGCTGGTCGCCGGGCTGCTGCGGTTCTGGCATCTGGGCAGCCCCAAGGCGGTGATATTCGACGAGACGTACTACGCGAAGGACTCGTGGGCGCTCGTCAAGCAGGGGTACGAGGCGAGCTGGCCCAAGGACGTCGACAAGCTGATCCTGGCCGACCCCTCGCAGGTGCCGGTGCCGACCGACCCCGGGTATGTGGTGCACCCGCCGGTGGGCAAGTGGATCATCGGGCTCGGCGAGCTGATGTTCGGCTTCGACCCGTTCGGCTGGCGCTTCATGGTGGCGGTCCTCGGCACGCTCTCCGTACTGATGCTGTGCCGCATCGGCCGCCGGCTGTTCCGTTCGACGTTCCTGGGGTGTTTGGCGGGCGGGCTGCTCGCCGTCGACGGACTGCACTTCGTGATGAGCCGCACGGCGCTGCTCGACCTGGTGCTGATGTTCTTCGTACTGGCCGCGTTCGGGTGTCTGCTGCTGGACAGGGACTGGGCGAGACGGCGGTTCGCCGACGCGCTGCCGGTGGACGCGGAGGGGGTGCTGCGCCCGGACGACGCGGTCGCCGGGGGGCTGCGGCTCGGCTGGCGGCCGTGGCGTATCGCCGCCGGTCTGATGCTGGGCCTGGCCTTCGCGACGAAGTGGAACGGCCTCTACATCCTGGCCGCGTTCGGCCTGCTCACGGTCGTCTGGGACGTGGGCGCGCGACGCACCGCCGGCGCCGTACGCCCGTATCTCGCCGTGCTCAGGCGTGACCTGCTGCCGGCCTTCGTCTCGACGGTCCCGGTCGCGATCGTGACGTACGTCGCCTCGTGGACCGGCTGGATCGTCACCGACAAGGGCTACTTCCGGGACTGGGCCGCCACCGAGGGCCGGGGCGGGATGTGGTCCTGGCTGCCGGACTGGCTGCGCAGCCTGTGGCACTACGAGAACGAGGTCTACAGCTTCCACGTCAATCTGACCTCGGGCCACACCTACCAGTCCAACCCCTGGAGCTGGATCGTCCTGGGCCGCCCGGTCTCGTACTTCTACGAGGACCCGAGGGGCGGTACGGAGGGCTGCACGTCGGCCCCGGGGGAGAAGTGCGCCCAGGAGGTCCTGGCGATCGGCACGCCCCTGCTCTGGTGGGCGGCCTGCTTCGCGATCCTGTACGTCCTGTGGCGCTGGTTCTTCCGCCGCGACTGGCGCGCGGGCGCCATCGCCTGCGCGATCGCGGCGGGCTGGGTCCCGTGGTTCTTCTACCAGGAACGCACGATCTTCCTCTTCTACGCGGTGGTCTTCGTCCCGTTCCTCTGCCTGGCGGTGTCGATGATGATCGGCGCGATGCTGGGCCCGGCGGGCTCGGACGAGAGACGCAGGACGATCGGCGCGGTGGGGGCGGGTGTGCTGGTGCTGCTGATCGTCTGGAACTTCATCTATTTCTGGCCGATCTACACGGGGCAGACGATCCCCATCGACCAGTGGCAGGACCGGATGTGGTTCGACACCTGGGTGTGACCGCGCCGGTACGCCGGGTTCGCGCGCCGAACTGGCCGAGCAGTCGTCGTGGCGATCGTCGCGGTCCGATAACGGCCCCTTCCCTGTTCACCCACGTCCCGTAGAGTGCGAAATCATTGCTCCTTTGAACACGTTCAAACGTGGCCGGGGGCACTCCTGGGGGAGGGGGATCGCACTCATGCGCAGTGGGGCGAAAGTCGCCATCGTCGGCGGCGTGTTCATCGTGGTGGCCGGTGGGGTCGGCTACGGGGCGTACAACGTCCTCAACGGGGACGGCGGGGGCAGTACGACGGCCGAGTCGAAGTCGACCGAGGTCAGGACCGGGCCGCTCAGCGCGGAAGAGATCAGGACCACCGCCGAGGATTTCCTCGCCGCGTGGGCCGACGGCAAGGATCCCGAACTCGCCGCCGCGTACACCAACAACGCGGCCGAGGCGAAGGACGCCGTCGCCGGCTACAGCGAGCAGGCGCACATCACCGGCGCCGTGATCACTCCGGGGAAGGCGACGGGCGCGAAGGTGCCCTTCACCGTCAAGGCGACGGTGAAGTTCGAGGGGCTGAGCAAGCCCCTCTCGTACGCCTCCGAGTTGACCGTCGTCCGTGGGCTGACGAGCGGGAAGCCGCTGGTCGACTGGGTGCCGACGGTCATTCATCCGAAGCTGGAGAAGAACACGCACCTGGTCACCGGTGAGGCCGCGAAGCCGCCGATCAAGGCGGTCGACCGCAACGGGACCGAGCTGACGGCGCAGAAGTACCCGTCGCTCGCGCCGGTGCTCGAACAGCTGCGGAACAAGTACGGCGAGAAGGCGGGCGGCAAGTCCGGCGTCGAGATGTGGATCCACACCGACGGCGACAACACGCCCCGCTCGATGCTGCTGACGCTCTCCAAGGGCAAGACCGGCGAGCTGAGGACGACGCTCGACGCGAAGGTGCAGGCGGCGGCCGAGCAGGCCGTGAAGAAGTTCGGCGAGGCGTCCGTCGCGGCGGTGAAGCCGAGCACCGGTGAGATCGTCGCCGTCGCCAACAACCGCAAGGACGGCTTCAACGCGGCGATGCTGGGCAAGCAGGCGCCGGGCTCGACGATGAAGATCGTGACCGCGGCGATGCTGCTGGAGAAGGGCCTGGCCGGGGCGGGCAAGCCGGCCGTGTGCCCCAAAACGGCGCTCTACGAAGGCACTTCGTTCCACAACCTGGACAACTTCGAGATCCAGGGCGGTACGTTCACACAGAGCTTCGCCCGCTCCTGCAACACCGCCTTCATCAAGCTGATCGACGAAGCGAAGGACGACCACGCGCTGCCGTCGGTGGCCCGGCAAGTGTTCGGCCTCGGGCTGGACTGGCAGACCGGCATCGCGTCCGCGGACGGCAGCGTGCCGGAGGCGGAAGGGGGCGGGGCCGCCGCGCAGTACATCGGTCAGGGCACCGTCCAGATGAACGTGCTGAACATCGCGTCCGTCACGGCCACCACGAAGGACGGCACCTTCCGCCAGCCGATCATCGTCCCGCGCGACCTGGACGACCGTCAACTGGCCGTTGCGGAAAGGCAGTTGCCGGGGTCGGTGGGACAGCAGCTGCGCGACATGATGCGGGCGACGGCCTCGTGGGGCACCGGTCGGACGGCGATGTCCGGGCTCGGCGGGGACAAGGGCGCGAAGACGGGATCGGCGGAGGTCGACGGGCAGGCCACGTCGAACAGTTGGTTCACCGGCTTCCAGGACGACCTGGCCGCCGCCGCGAGCGTCGAGTCCGGCGGGCACGGCGGGGACGCGGCGGGACCGGTGGTCGCGGCGGTGCTCTCGGCGGGGTGAGGCGCCCGGTGCTGTCACGGGACGAGCGCGTTCCGTGAGGCAACTGGTACTACTGGGTGCATGCATGAAGAGACCGCGCGGTCCGCGATCGACACGTTCATCTCCGCGTTCAACGCCTCGGACGACAGCTATGTGGCCGGGCTGCTCTCCCAGGCCCTGACCTCGGACGTGGTCTTCTGGGGACCGCTGGGCCGCAGCGAGGGGATCGAGGCGGTGGAGCGGTTCGTGCTGGACATCCGGCGCCACCCGGCGGGCACCGGCACGATGGTGCGCTGCTCGGCGGTGGACATGCCGGACGAGTGGGCCCGGTACCAGTGGGTCTTCACCACACCGGACGGAGGCCCCCGACTGGCGGGAACGGACGTCGTCCATCTGCGGCGGAGCCTCATCGACCAAGTCATCGTGTTCGCGGGGGAGATCGAGCCGTCAGGGCCCTGACGGGGATGGCTCGCCCCGGTCTTCCGCCCGACGCGCGGGTGACGGAGGATCTGCGCATGACTCAGCAAGGAATCGGCGGGGCCCGGTCGGCCGACGCGGCAACCGCCTATCTGGAAGCGCTCCGTGGGCGGCTCACCGCCGACGGATGCAAGGTGACCGCGACCGGTTGGGATGACAGCCAGGTGGTCATCGGCAGCCGGTCGGACCGCAAGGCACGGTGGTTCGGCACCAAGGTTCAGCTGTTCGTCCTGGCCGCCGCCGTGCCCGAGGCCGACGACACGTCGCTGGCGAGCTTCACCAGGTGGGCGATGGAGTACGCCGGTGACCTCCGCGGCGGCCTGCCCGGGGCCCGTAACGCCCTGATGGTCCTGCCCGCCCTGATCAGCGGCAACATCCGGCCGTCCGCCTCGGACTGGGCCGCCAAGGACGCCCGGCTCGTCGGAACGACAGTGATCGGCCGCCCCGTCACGGTACAGACGTCCGCCCCGGGGGCCGGCGGCGTCACCATGTACCGGGGCCCAGTCACCTGGGGCGGAATGTTCACGGGCCACGTCCTGGAGAAGGCGTCCCTGTACTTCCCCTGACCATCCGCCAGCCGGACACCCACCACCCGCCGGGTACTAGTCCAACGACGGTGCCCGGTAGGGGCGGAAGAACGCGCGCAGTTCCTCCGCGTACAGCTCGGGCTCCTCGAACGCGGCGAAGTGGCCGCCGCGTTCGGGCTCGGTCACGCGGGCGACGTTCGCCGTGCGGTCGAGCCACGCGCGCGGCGGGCGGACGATGTCGCCGGGGAAGAGCGAGAAGCCGGACGGCACCTCGACGCGGCGGGCGAGCTGCGCGGGCGGGATCGCCGCGTTCGCGCCGTACATGCGCATCGACGAGCCGATCGTGCCCGTGAGCCAGTAGAGCGTGACGTTCGTGAGGATCTCGTCCTTCGTGAAGCTGCGCTCGACGTCGCCGTCGCAGTCGCTCCACGCCCGCATCTTCTCCACGATCCACGCGGCGAGCCCGGCCGGGGAGTCGGTGAGCCCGAAGGCGGCGGTCTGGGGCTTCGTACGGTGCATGGCGGCGTACGCGCCCTCGGTCGCGCCCCAGGCCGCGGCGTCCCTGAGCCAGGCCCGCTCCTCGGGGGCGAGGTCGGCCGGATCGCCGGTGAAGACGGGGACGCCCGCGTCGGTGCGGTGGACGGCGACGACCCGGTCGGGGTGGTCGAGCGCGAGGTACCGGCTCACGTGGCTGCCGATGTCCCCGCCCGCCGCGCCGAAGCGCGCGTAGCCGAGCAGGCCCATCAGCTCGGCCCAAAGACCGGCGACGGCAATGGAGTTGAGGGGCGGGCCGGTGGGGCGGTCGGAGTAGCCGAAGCCCGGCAGGTCGGGCACGACGACGTCGAACGCGTCGGCGGGGTCGGCGCCGTGCGCGCCGGGGTCGGTCAGGAGCGGGATGACCTTCGCGTACCGCCAGAACGAGTCCGGCCAGCCGTGGCTGAGGACGAGCGGCAGCACGGGCCCGGTGGGCGCGGCGGCGCGGACGTGCGCGAAGTGGATCCCGAGGCCGCCGAGTCGGGCGCGGAAGCGGGGGAACCGGGCGAGGGCCGCCTCCTGGGCCTGCCAGTCGAACTCGTCCGCCCAGTAGGCGACCAGCTCCCGGTGGTAGTCCAGGTCGGTCCCGAGCGACCAACCGGCGTCCTCGGGCGCATCCGGCCAGCGCGTCGCACGCAGCCGCGCGCGGAGGTCTTCCAGCGCGGCGGGCGAGGCCTGCGCGGTGAAGGGCTCGGGACGACGGGGCGAGGCAGGGTCCGGCATGGGCCGCATCCTACGGAGGGCGCCGGCTGGGCGGGGCGGGGCACACCGGGCGGCCGGGCTGCCGCTGTGCGTTGGGGGAACGGTCCTCGCCCGCCCCGGCCCCCCGGCGCCGGGGCGGCGGCGAGCCCCCTCCCCGTCAGTCCAGGCAGAACTCGTTGCCCTCCGGATCCGCCATCACGATGTAGCCGGTGCTCAGCGGCGGAGCGGGCTCGTCACGGCGCAGGCGCGTCGCTCCCAGTGCGACCAGGCGGTCGCACTCGGTCTCCAGCGCCGCCATCCGCTCCTCCCCCGCCAGCCCGGGAGCCGCACGGACGTCGAGGTGGACGCGGTTCTTCGCGACCTTGTCCTCCGGCACCTGCTGGAAGAACAGCCGGGGGCCCTGCCCGTCCGGGTCCTCCAGGGCCGACTTCGTGTTGCGTTCCCCCTCCGGTACGCCGATCCGCGCCAGGAAGTCGCCCCACGCGGCCAACGGGTCGGCGCCCTCGGGCAGGTCGACGCCGGGCGGGCCGGGGTGGACGTAGCCCAGAACGTCGCGCCAGAAGGTCGAGAGCGCGGCGGGGTCGTGGGCGTCGAAGGTGATCTGGATGTGACGGCTCATCGGGTGGCTCCGTTCGGGGCGGGATTCGCGTGCGTGGCGGGATTCGTATGTGCGGCGGGGTTCGTATGTGCGTAGAGGTCCCGCAGCAGGCAGACCTCGGACAGATGGTGGATCAGCTCACGGTGGATGTGCAGCACCAGGTCCGCCATCGGGGCATCCGGGTACGGCTCCTTCGCACCGACCGGGACCCGGAGCGCCGCGTCGTCGAGGCCGGACACCCCGGCCAGCCAGCTGTCGAGCTGGGTCTGGAGCTGGTCGAGCGCGGTGGCCGCGCCGTCGGCGTACTCCCAGGTCTCACGCGACCCCAACGCCGCGCCGAAGTGCGCCGCGTTGCGCGCGGCGAGCACGTCGACGATGACGTGGTCCAGCCGCCAGGCGATGGTGGTGAAGCCCGCCGGGTCGGGGCCGGGGAAGCCGTGACGGCTCCAGGCGTCCGGCACCGGCGACCAGAAGTACTCGTCGTCGGTGAGCCCGTCGAGCCGGGCCCGGAGCTGATGGTTCCAGTGGAACTCCCACTGCTCGCGCAGCGTCCGGTTCCAGTCGAGTTCGTCCGCGTTCATGGCACCCACCGTGACACCCCTGGCGGACAGGATCGGTCCGCGATCTGCCACGCTGGGTGCCATGGATATGGCGAGCGGGGCCGCCGAGCGGGGTACGACGGAGCGGGTGCTGACGCTGCTCGGGCTGCTGCAGCAGCGCCGGCTCTGGACCGGTCCGGAGCTGGCCGACCGGCTCGGGGTGACGTCGCGCACCGTACGGCGTGATGTCGAGCGGCTGCGCGCGCTCGGCTATCCGGTGCACGCCGGCCAGGGTGTCGGCGGCGGCTACCAGCTCGGCCCGGGGCAGGAACTGCCGCCGCTGCTTCTGGACGACGAGGAGGCCATCGCCACCACCGTCTCGCTGCTCGCGGGCGCGGGCGGTGGTGGCGTCGGCGGCGGCGGCGGCGGCGGCGGCGCGAGTGACGCCGCTCTCCGCGCGCTGACCAAGCTCGACCAGGTGCTGCCCACCCGGCTCCGGCACGAGGTGCGCGCGCTCTCCGGCTCGGTCGCGTTCTTCGGCAGCGGCCGCCCGCCGGTCGACCCGGACGTGCTCATGACGCTGGCGAGAGCCTGCCGTGACGAGGTCGAGGCCGGCTTCGACTACCCCTCCGGGAGCGAGGTACGACGGCGGCGGGCCGAGCCCTACCGCCTGGTCGCCTCCGACCGGCGCTGGTACCTCCTCGCGTACGACCTCGATCGCGACGACTGGCGCACCTTCCGCGTCGACCGGATGACCGCCGTGTCCGCGCGGACCTGGCGCTTCCGCCCACGCGAGGCGCCCGACGCGGCGGCGTACGTGCAGGAGGGGGTGGCGAGCCGGGTCTATCCGCACCGGGCGCGTTTCCTCGTGCACGCGCCGGCCGACACGGTGCGCGAACAGATCTCGGCGTCGGCGGCCGTCGTACGGCCGCGCGGGGACGACCGCTGCGAAGTGCTCAGCGGCGGCGACAACCTCGACTTCGTCCTCATGCATGTCCTCCTGCTGGGGCACGACTTCGAGGTACTGGATCCCAAGGAGCTGGCGGGGCGCGCCCGCGCGCTGGCGGAGAGGCTGCGGTCGGCCGGCGCACATCGGTGAAACGCGTTCGCACTCGCCGTCCCGGTGCCGCTAGCGTGCCCGCCATGAGCAACCCCGGCGGCACACCTGACACCCCGGCCCACCCTCGCTTCGTCGAGGCCCTGCGCGAACTGGGCCTGGACGACCTGACCGGCCAGGTCCGCACCTTCCCGGACGCCACCCGTACGGCGGCCGAGGCCGCCGCCGCCATCGGCTGCGGACTCAGCGAGATCGTCAAGTCGCTGATCTTCGAGGCCGACGGCGTCCCGGTCCTGGTGCTGATGGACGGCTCCTCGCGCGTCGATGTGGAGCGCGTACGGGAGGAGTTGGGCGCCGGGACGGTCAAGCGGGCCCGCGCCGACCTCGTACGGGAGACCACCGGGTACGCGATCGGCGGCGTACCGCCCTTCGGCCACCGCACCCGGACGCGCGTCCTCGCCGACCGGGGGCTGCTCGACCACGACGTGGTGTGGGCCGCGGCCGGCACGCCGCACACGGTGTTCCCGATGGACCCCAAGAGCGTGGTCTCGTACGCCGGCGGCACCCTGGTGGACGTCCGCGAGCGCACGGCGTGACACCGGGCGTCCTTGTTGAGGTCACGCAGCGTCATTTCCGCAGTTCCGGGGTCATTGACGCGGTGACAGACCCGGTCACTCAACTGGGCCCGCAGGGGCGGTGACTCCGGGGTCAAGGTCGGAGCCGACGCGTTGGCCGGCCACGACCAGGTGAACACCGAGCGCCGCGCCGAGTTGGGCCAGCCGCAGGAGACAGGTCGAACACTGCTCGACCTCTGCCCGCTGCTCCTTGCCGCCCTGAACCACGCCCGCTCCACGGAGTGTGGGTCGAAGGCGGACGGGATGGGAGCCGGGGTGGGTTGAGGTGAGAGTGCGAGTGCCGCAAAACCTGCTCACCATTGTCAGTCCCGGTCCGTACCCTCACGGCCATGAGCAATTGGATCGCAGGATGTGCGGCATTCGTCAGCCTCGTTGCGCTCTACTTCAGCTACGCGCAGTTCATGCTGAACAGGCGCATCCAGCGGGAGGCAAGCCAGCCCTACGTCGTGCCAGACATCCAGCCACGTGCTGGAGGCTCAGGGATTCTGGTCTTCACCCTGGAGAACGTTGGCCCCACCGTGGCCCGCAACGTGGAGATCAAGGTTGACCCGCCGCTTCAAGGTGGGGAACGGGATGATTGGGACGAGAAGCTGAGGGTTGCGTTGAGCAGGAAGCTGTCGCACTTGCCGCCTGGACGCCGACTGGAGTGGTACTTCGCCTTTGGTCCCCGCTTCTACGAACTCGCCGACTTGCCGCGCCAGTACACCATCAAGGTGAGGACCACCGGCCCCTCTGGGCCCGTTGAGGAAATGTCATACCTGATCGATCTAGATCTCATGCAGGAGACGGCTCTAGAGCGCGAGACCGTGATCGCCAAGCTTGGCGAGATCGCGAAGCACCTGTCCAAGCGGGCACGGTAGAGGCCGCTCGCGCTCTCGCGGGCCGGTTCCGCGGCGTACGGCGACAACCGCAAACGACAGCTAGTCATAGATCAACTACGCGCTCTGGGCTTCAACGCACAGGTCACGGATGCTAGAGCGTAGTCGTATCCGTTGGGGGATGGACATGATTCGCAGGCCGTATCCCACTTACCGTGATCAGACGTACCCCGCGACAGCGGCAGTATGGAGGGCCCTACGAGAGCTTCGCTCGAAGCCGCCAGGGCACGCAGGCACAGGCGCGCGTCAGAAACTATTCAGCGCAGCACTGGAGCAGTCGGAGCAACTCTTCACCGCATCCGCCTCGGTTGGACCGGCTTCCAGGCCCCTCGTACTCTTCTACGGGCTCAGCCAGGCAGGTAGGGCCATCGCAGCGTGCGCGCCCGTCCCTGCCGACAAGTATCGTCTAAACGGCCATGGAATCACCGCAGCCCTAATGGACCAGCCGGACTTGGGCTTGGTCACCATCAAGGACAAGGGCGCAGCCGGAACTCAGTCGTTCACTCAAATCGCGGCGATGCTCGGATCACGATCACTGCCCGACGAAGCCCGACTCGCGGACGTGTGGGCGTCTATTTTGGAAGTGAGCCTCTGGCCCTTGCAAGCGACAACCCGTCCGCAGCTCTCAGTCAGTAGAGAGCCTCATCAAGTTGATACGAACACCTTGCAGGCGATGGTGTCCGGCTTGCCTGGAAGCCTTCGAGATCACGTGAATCCGCAGGATCGTGAGCAAGCCGTACGTGCGTGGCTCGCCGACTATCCGTCGTTGACGGGGTACCGCTTCCAGTCGACTGGCGCCATCCCTGATAGCGGGCCGGCTAGCTGGGATTCGAGGCAAGGCACGATCGGCTGCCGCCTGGTGTGGGACGTGGTAGGCGGAGAAGAAGCCGCTAATCGTAGGTTCGGCGACATCGCCCCGTGGAAGGGGCGCAGCCTCTCAGACTCCACCCGAGTAATCCACGCGCAATTCGGCGGTGATGACCGCGTGATGCACCCTCTGTTGGCCTGGTGGGCGGTGCTCTACGCGCTATCGATGCTTGCTCGCTATCAGCCGGGCCAGTGGACTGCACAGATTGACGTGAACCGCAGCAAGGACGCTGTAGCGATCGAGTACCTCTTGGACAGCGCCCTTGCCACGATGCCTGAGTTGATCCTCGCCGCGATCGACGAGGTGACGACCTAGCGCCGGCTCCGATGTCATAGGCGACTGAACACGCTGTCGGCAGCAGCCAGAGGGGGCTCTATGTCCGTACCAAGTAAGTGGAAAATTGTACAGCATTGGCATGAAAGCCCGAGAAGGGATGATTTCGCGCCGCACCTGTTTCTTGATGAGCCGTGTTGCTTCGCCTGCGGGTGGTTCTCCGAGCGATGGAAACGGGCCACTCCCCAAGCCTCGTGGCAACGCGCCAACCTCGAACGAGCTCACATCATCTCCGGGAGCCTCGGTGGACCAGACGACGCGAGCAACCTGCTCCTACTCTGCAAGCCGTGCCATCAGGAATCACCAGACTGGATGGACCCAGAGCAGATGGCTCGCTGGATCGCGACCAGAGGCGATCGCCCCAGCAGGGAAGTTGAGACCTTCATGGCTTGGCTAGCCGCCGCCGAGAAAGCTCCCGATTTCAAAGACGCTCCAGCCTCTGCCATCGCGGAAGAGGGCGCAACTGAGCGGGTATCCGCCCTCCTTCGGGACCTCCTAGGCCGAGCTGGAACGCACTTCGGCATTGGGTTCAGCCAAGGTACCCGTGTCGCCGTACTTCAGACAGCTGCCGATGAGATCAACAGGCACGTTCAGCGCACAGGCGGCGAGGCTGCTGAACATCGACTGGGTGACATCCAAGACTGACATCAACGACCGCGGAGATTGCGGCCGTGCCCCACCCGTGCCGCAAGGGCCACTAGGGTACACACCCCCACGTCTCGCGGATCTTCGAGCCGTACCGGAAGTTGTTCCTCCGCAGGTACCTCTCTGAAGTCCGCAGAAGACATGACCGTCATGTCCAGGTCCGGCGAAGCAAGGTACTCCAATCGCCCCGCTGGCATAACAGGATGAACGGCTGCGGACGAGCCCAGGGTCACGCTCTGACCAGCGTAGACAGACTCTTGACGTACGAGCCCGGTCACTATGGGCGCAGTTCGCCACATTCAAGGCGCCTCAAGTCATGGGTGGGATAGGACCATCGCCCCTGCCCTGGCTACTTGCGGCTCCGGCAACCGCATCCAGAGCATGCCCTACCTTCTGCGACTGCGGCTTCCTTCGTGGATAGTCTGACCACATTTCAGTGAAAGGGGAGGAAACTTCAGATCGGAATCTCAGGAAATTACTTGGAGCAGAGAAGCAGGCTGCGGTAATAACGTGTACGCCGCTGCCCACATTTGGCAGGCCCAACCAGGAGTATGGCGATGGCTCATGAAAATTCAGCGTGACGCCCCTAGGGTTGCTTACTGTAGTGACCCGCCGACCGTACCCATCCGACCGATGGGAGACGATGGCGAAATTTGTCCTCAGGAATCCACAGTCTTCGATCAATTGCATGGCATCGCGAATCGCCGACAGGGTCGCACGCACGTTGCTGAAGTCAAGATCCTGCTTGCCGCCATGCAGCCAGCTATTTCGAGCGTCGTAAATTCGCTCCGATACAAGCATTCGACTAATTTCCTGCAGATTGCGAAGAATCATCTCCCGCGAATCGTCCGTCAGGTCGAGAAATGGCACGACGTGAGAGAAAGGGAATCTTTGCAAGGATTGATGTTCGACCCACTTTGGAAGGCGGTCGGTTCCTCGCTCGTGCGCGTCACGCATCCCGGCGATTCTCTTAAGCTCGGAGCCAAGACATTGCAACCCGCGACATAGAGCGTAGAGACTATTTTTCTCGCCGTACACGAGTTCCTTATCTCCCGAACTCCCGACAGCAGATTGCAACCATTTGTATGAGCTGTCTCGCTGTCGATCTGGTTCGTAGATAAAGGGTCGCCCGTCAGTTACGTGATCGTGAGCGAGGGCCCAGACAGTGAAGGCGATTGCGTCGTCCAAAGCGCTTTCGAGGTGGACGAAGTAATTTGCTGCCGCCCCTCTAAAGTCTTCTACCGAGGGAGAGAGAGGGCGACCTGGCCCCATTCTTGCCATTCTTTCCATCTCCTCGTGAAGCCTCCAGAAATCGGCGTGAGGATCAGCTTCGTTAGGCGATCCAAATCCCAGCTTCCAGAGGATCAGAGGGATGAAGTCTTTGCTCTCAGTCGCTCCTTCGCGCAAGTGCAATATCTCGCAGGCCGCCACAGCGTTGCTCTTGCGTGCCAGAACCAAGCTCCGAACCACAGAATCTGGAGAGCAATCGAGGAGATAGTTTTCTAGACGTGCTTCCAGGCTCTCTCCATCAATATCCCTTAGCTGCCACTCCAATTCCTCGCGGTCGACGACGTCCGAGAGTCGATACATTCGCTCGATCAAACTTCGCAGCCGCAGGGGTGCCAAGTTCATGCGGCCGGATCGAGTGCGAATTCCGTGGTAACCCAATTCTGCACTTAAACGAAACTTGCCGAAAGTTGAATCGGCGTTGATCGGCGGCACTCGAATTTCCGACCTGGGCACTCGAATGACCCCTTGATGCACAAGCGTATCAATCCCCTGCGTGAGGTTGCGATCGCTTACAGTCAGACACAACTGCAAGAGATGAGCCCGATCCATCGACTCGACAATCCCCGCTGCGCTGCCGCGAAGCCCCAGGTCACTGCAAGTCTGCCGGAGTGACCCTCGGGTGTTATCTAGGAGCCATTTCGTTAGCTCTTTTATCTCTGTTTTAGTGAGACAGTCCCCAAGAATCGGAATCAAAGTCTCACTCATATTTTCGCGCGCAGGATTCGCGATTTTGGAGTAGGCGTCTGATAGAAAAGATGCCCAAGCGCTAGGGATCTCGCTTTCTCTCGTTAGGACCCGAGTTGCCTCCGTTCGGTGCTTATTTATGGGGGCCTCAGTAGCGGTCGAGAAGTGGACGGGGTGTAGATTGGCAGCTTTTGTCGCTACAGTGAATCAAATTTGCGGACCGCTGTGGTTGATAGAATCTCAATTCTTCGCTACTGAGTAGACCAAATGGACCGGTCACATATTCGTGCATCTGAAAAACACCCTGCGGAGTCTCCGAGAGGAAATCCAAGGTGTCAGCTACGTCTAGTTCCCTTTTTTCAGGATCCAGCTTTTCGTAAGCCTTGTCATACAATTCTCGCCCAAAGATAAAGGGATATATGATCGCGCGCTCTCGGATTTGCTTCCCAATTTCCTCCTGAACTGCCTTTGGGTCCGTGGCCTTATGGTCGACCAGCAAGTCGATCCAGGAGAACTCAAGAAAGCATATCGCTCGCGCTTCGGGGATCGGTATCCTCTTCTTGGCGAAGGCTTGAACTTTCTCGTGACCGTAATTGGTCAACTTGATCTGGTTGTTCAGGCTGGTTGGCGGCTTGTAGTCGCGCGCGATTAGGCAGAAGCTTAGGATTTCACTTAGGATCATTAGACGGAAAATATTCATCTGCTCGCCCTTGTCGGGATATGCAGATCGAAGTTCATCCTTCGTCAACGGTTGCAAGTCCGCCTCCCCACTGACTGATGCGACGTTGACTACATACGGTAGATCGAGCCGCTGCTGAGTGTGGTCGAATCGAGACAACCCGCCAACTGGCAGCCCTGTCCGGACGTGCACCAGGCCGTCGATCGTTTGATGGCCCGGGGTGACCCACCCGCAGACAGCGGCAATCTCTGCACAGGGCGACGCGATTGTTCCGTGGAAGGTGCGTGACCCCGGCCCACACGCCGTACGGCTCTCGCACCACCAGCAGCGCGCCAATGACGGCGGTTTGCTCCTCACTGTGGGGCCAGTCCCTCCACCCGGCGGCCGAGCGTCAAACTGCGCTACACGGCGGTGCAGGGACCCCGCTGGTCTCCTTCACCCAGCGTGACGGCACCTCCTATCCGCGAAACGAGCCAGCATGGCGATCTCGCGAATTGCTGGCGACGTTAACTCCAAGTGCACGACTCCCGAGCCGTCTGCTGAGGCGCTGGCGCGGAGTTTGGCGCCCGTCGTGTCGATGCCCGCTGATGTCAGCGCGTCGGTCAGTTCTGTCAGGGCTTGGGATGCATCTCGCCAGCCGGCCACGTAGTTAACGCCGCGGACCCAGAGGACTGCGCCAGGGTCCAGGTCGTCAGCGTCGAATCCGTCGTCCCCGGTGCTGTTCATCTCCACAAGTCCCTTTCCCCGCAGGCTGGCTGACCATTGGCCGTGTCCGGCTACGCCGCAAGAGATACGACGACGGCCCCGGCACCGTCGGCACCGGGGTTCGTGATCGTTAGAAAGCGGTCCCCAGCCGGACCACCCCAGTTGCTTCCAGGCGCGGGGTGGTCCGGTGTTGTTTGAGTGGTGGACCTACGGGTCGGGGACCGGATGAGAGCCGGGCCCGTCTGTCGTTTCGGTGGTGCATGCGTGGCCGGGTTCGTCCTGGTGGCCGCCCGTCACGGGCACGGCGTCTTCCGGTTCGTCGCCCTCGTCCGGGGACGGGAGTCGTGATCCTCTGCTCTCGGCCACGCGCAGCGCGTCGTGCAGGGCCTCGCTCAGTCGCGTGCTCAGGAAGCGCAGCTCTCGGGTGCTGACCTTGTCGTCCAAGAGCATGGCCGCCGCATGGTCGAGGAGGGTTTCACCTGTCCGGAGCTGGACCTCTTCCATCTCGTTGGCCAGCGTGGACAGGTAGCTTTGGCCGTCGCCGGTGACCAGGTAGGAGCGTTGCCCGTCCTCGCCCGGCCATGGGAGCAGTCGTGCTTGTGTGCTCACATCGACACCTCCAACCCGTGGACGGCGCACCGCAGTCCCGCTCGGCAGCGGCATTCATGTCGTTCGAGCCGGCGCTCATGCGTCAAGAGGTATGGCCGGACGAGTCGGACGTCTTCACCGCGCATCATGGGCCAGACGTACGGGTCACGTACGCGAGGCAAGGCCATCGTCGGTGCATCCGCTGGACGGCTGGCAGGGGGCGCGCTCGCTGCGCGGTGGTGGCCGGGCGGGGGCAGTAACAGGCTGATCATCCGCTCGAAAACCCTGCCGATATGGTTCCGCATGTCGACCTGCTTTCACCAGGTGGGCCATGCCCCGGGGTGCCGTCACGCATCGCCGGGGTGTCTTGTCTCGACAGTCAGTCAACGACCACCTTTGGCCAGGCGGCAGTGTTCACCAGGGGGTTCGTGTGCACACCGGGGGTTCGGGAGATCCCGCCCAGGGGGTTCACCATGAACCCCCTCTCGGCGAAAACCGCTGTGACAGGATGACCACCTAACGTGATATCCGGGGGGTGACAGCAGGGCGTGAGCAAAGACCCGAACCATCACTTGGCCGCTGTCATGGCGGAAGCCGGAGCTTCAAACAAAGGGCTGGCCAAGAGAGTTCGCGAAGTCGCTCAGCGGCACGGCGACCACTTAGGTACCACGCACGTCGCTGTCCAGCGGTGGTTGGACGGTGGCGGTATTCAGCGTCAGACCGCCGGATACGTAGCCGAGGCGCTGGGCGACAAACTGCGGCGGAAGATCACGCCGAAGGATCTGGGTTTCCCCGGTACGGCGCCGGCCCGGGTGTCCGTAGGCGCCACTCTTTACGCCGGTTCGCTGGCCGAGACGCTGAGCACCTTGGAAACCCTCACGCATCAGCGCCCGGAGGACGGGCCGGGTGGCGATACCCCGCTGCCCGACGGCGATGTGCACTTCGCAGCTCTGTCGTGGCTCGTCTCGCGGCCGGACGGCTTGCCCACGGATGAGCCTGCCTCGCGCCAAGTCGGAATGCGTGACGTCGCCGCGATCCGCACCGCCGCGGGATTCTTCATGCAGCTTGATTTCCAGTTCGGCGGTGGCCACGCGCACAAGGCGTTCCGCCATTACTTCCGCGAAGACGTACTGCCTTTGTTGAGCGCCAGCTACAGCGCCAAGGTCGGGGAGGCTCTATTCCGGGCCGCGTCGGAGATGTCCCAGCTTCTTGCGTGGAGCGCGTACGACAGCGGCAACCATGCCCTGTCCGACTGCTACATGATGTCGACGCTGCGTCTGACACAGATCATCGGCGACCGTGTGATGGGCGCCCGCATCCTGACGAACATGAGTCACCAGGCCAATTACCTTGGGCAGGCACCTCGCGCCGTCATGCTCGCCCGCGCCTCAGCGGAAGGCGGACGAGCCACCGCGACACCACGCGCCATGGCCTTGTTCTCCGCACATGAGGCACGCGCGCTCTCCACCTCGGGGGATCACAAGGGTGCCGGACGTGCGATGAACGAGGCGGAGCGGTTCTTCGAGCGCGCCGACAGCGCCGACAGCGCCGAGGACCCTGAGTGGCTGTCGTACATGGATGAGGCCGAGTTGATCGGCGAGTTCTGCCACTGCTTCCGGGATCTCGGACAGGGGCCCGATGCCGTCCGATTCGCAGAGCGCGCCGTTGAGCTGACCGATCCCAAGTACGCCCGGACACTGGGCTTCTGCCGCATGGTTCTCGCCCAAAGCCAGCTACTCAACGGCGACCTTGAGGCCGCCGTCACGACCGCCGGCCTTGCCGTCGAAGCAGGCGACGCCCTTCAGTCCGCACGCTTTCAGCGGTACGTCAGTGACTTCCAGCGTGAGGTGTCGGTCCACGCGCACAATCCTGTGGTCCAGCAATTCAACAGCGACGTGCAAGCCGCGATGCAGCGCCTGGACGACGAGTAGGCGGTATCAGCCAGGGTTCCAGTCGCGCGGGGCGTCCTCGTCGCGGAGCGAGGCGATACGACGCGTGTACTCCGCCGCCGTCTCGTCGCTCTCAGAGATGTTCTGCATCAGCCACGTCGTCATGTTGAACTCCTGCAACGACCGCAAGGTGGAAAACCCCACCCACGAGCGGAGATCACGACCGTACGCACCGACGAACGCCCCGTACTCCTGCGGAGTCTGCCAACCCAAGCTGTGATGCTCCGTGGCCGTGACCATCAGGTCCCACTCCGGGTGGTCGTAACTGAACCTCTCCAGGTCGATCAGGATCACCCGGCCGGTGCGGTCCACCATGAGGTTCTGTACGTGAGCGTCCCCGTGTACCGGCCCCTTCCGCGACTCGAAGCGCAACTCCCCGACTCGGTCTCGCAGTTCACGCGCGCGCTTACGCAGGAACGCGCGGTCGTCCTCCGGTATCTCGGTCGCCGCGTTGATACGTCGGTCTGTCCGGTCCAGCACCGGGTACGGAGGCAGACTCAGGGAGGCGGGCAGGCTCAGCGAGTGGAGGTCGCGCAGGATCGCTCCCAACTCGCCGTACGTCGGCCTACGGTCACTCTCCTCGATCAAGTGCCAGAAAGTGACCGGGTGACCATCAATGACCACGGGCTGTTCCAGATCATCCAGAGCCCGCGTCGCCGGGAAGCCCTCACGGGCCAGCCAGCGGGACACGGCGACCTCACCCCGGGCCGACTCCAGATACTCGGTCGACCGAGCGACCCGGACCACCACCGGATGCGCCTCCAGACGGAACAGAGCATTCTCACCCAAGCGGATCAGACGGGCCCCATCACCATCGAGCCCCGCCCGCCGACACGCCTCAGCCACCACCCTCATAGCGACAGCCGAGGTGAACCCTTCCCCCGCGCTCCGCTCAGCACCAGACGGCATGCCCCACCAACTCCCTCAGCTAACGCCGGCCTGTCATGCGGACAATCAAGGCGACCGTACCCACGGACAGTGACGACAGGCGAGACCATAGTGTCGGCCGGGCTGCGGACGAGTTGAGGGTGGGGCAAGGGATGAACAACAGACGGCGGAAGAAGCTGTCACGGCGTCTGGTGTGGGCCGCGCGGCTCGGCCACACGGCGGAGGTCGGCGCGCTGTTGCGGGCCGGGGCGCCGGCGCAGGCGTACGACTCCGAGGGGTCGACGCCCCTGTACGCGGCGTCCGTGCACGGCGACGCCGCCGCCGTACGCCTGCTCCTGGCGGCGGGCGCGCTGCCCGACACCGAGAGCGGGGACGGCACCGAGGGCACGCCGCTGTGCGGGGCCGCGTGCTGGGGCCATGCCGGCGCCGTACGCGAACTGCTCGCGTACGGCGCCGATCCGCGGCTGCGCGAGGACGGTGGCAGCGGGCACTCGCCGCTGGAGTGGGCGCGGACCGGGCCGTATCCGGAGACGGTGCGGCTGCTGGAGGAGGCGGGGGCCTGAGACGGCGGGCGGGGGGTCAGGCGCGGCCGGCCGCGGCCAGCATGTCGAGCGACACCTGCCACAGCCGCTCGGCCGCGGCGGGGTCCTGGGCGTGCGCGGCGACGCCGCCGGAGTCGCCCTCGCGGTGCGGAAGCGCCTCGTTGCAGTCCTCGAAGTACCGGCCGCCGATGCCTTCGAGCCCCGGCCAGGTCGCGACCAGCACGGAGGTGGCCGCGCCCTGCTGGGGGGTCTTGAACGTGTAGCCGGAGGCGATCGCCTTGTCGAGTTCGTCCTGGCTCATGTGGCGGGTCAGGTTCGACAGGACCGCGCCGGGGTGGACGGCGTTGGCGGTGATGCCGTCGCCGGCCCAGCGCCGGTTCGCCTCGACCGCGAAGAGCGCGGTGGCCGTCTTGGACTGGCCGTAGGCGAGTTGGGTGTCGAACGGCCCGTTGTGGAAGTTGATGTCGTCGAAGTTCACGGCCTGCCGCAGATGCCCGACCGAGGTGAGCGAGACGACCCGCGCCCGGTCCGCGGCGGCGAGCGCCGGGTGCAGGCCGGTGGCGAGCGCGAAATGGCCCAGGTGGTTCGTGGCGAACTGCAGCTCCCAGCCCTCCGGCGTCCGCAGCTCCGGCGTGTACATCACACCGGCGTTGTTGATCAGGATGTGCAGCGGCCCGTCCCACGCGGCGACGAACGCGGCGACGGACCCCTGGTCGGCGAGGTCGAGCGGTGCGACGAGCACCCGCTTGTTGCCGGTGGTGCCGGTGATGTCCTGGGCGGTGCGCCCGCCCGCGTCGATGTCGCGTACGGCCAGGGTGACTTCGGCGCCCGCGCCGGCGAGTGCACGGGCGGTCTCGACGCCGATGCCGGAGGAGCCGCCGGTCACGACGGCGCGCCGGCCGGTGAGGTCGACACCCGCGACGACCTCGGCCGCGGTGGACTCGGCGTCGAACGGGGTGGTGATGCGGCCGGTGGAGTCGGTGGTCATCGGGCTACCTGCCTCTCGGGGCTGTCGGGGGCACCGCCGGAACTTTCCGGACATCCCGGTCGGCACCCCGCAACCCAACCACCGCACGGGGGTCGTTCAGGGGAGGCGGAGCGGCCCGTTTCCGTCGGGGGGTGGCGCGGGCAGCCGCCAGTACTGGCGTTTGCTCTCGTCGCGGACGGCCAGGCCCAGCGCGTTCAGCTCGGCGCGCAGGGCGCGGACGTCGTCCCCCGAGTCAGTTTTGCGCATCGCGTGCGCGCGGGCGCTCAGCAGGGCGTTCGCGCCCACCGGGAGGCCCGGCGTGTCCGGGACCCAGAGGTGGAAGTCGGCCTGGTGCGGGTCCTCGGCCGCCCAGGCGTAGCCGTGGGTGGTGAAGGCGGTGGCCAGGGCGGCGCGGTTCAGGTCGAAGGGCTCGCGGACCAGTTCCTCGGTGTGGTGTCCGAGCAGTACGAGGAACTTGCCGTCCAGGAAGACCGGGCCGACGTCGGCCCGGCGCAGCTCGCGGGTCTCGTCGCGGATCTTGAGCGTCAGCCGGGTGTCCGACACCCGTACGGTCAGCGACTCGTGCAGCGCGATGAACCCCACCAGCACCCCGAGCAGCACGCCCGCCGTCACTCCCAGAACGGTGAGCCACGGTTCGGGAATGGAGTTCAGCAGCTTCGCCGGGCCCTTCAGCGGGGCCCAGCCCCAGCCCACCAGCCAGTTGGCGAGGAGTTTCACCAGCCAGCCGAGGAGCGCTCCGGCGGCGGCGAACGCCGGGACGAGCCAGACCGGTTGGGCCAGCACGGTGGCGTCGGCGCTCTGCTTGGGGGTTGCCTTCATGCTCCGAGGCTAGGAAGTGGTGGCCGGGGCTGGTATCCGTCGAAGGGATCCGCAGGCGTGACCAAAGTATCGGCCTTGCCGCGGCTCCCGTTCCGTACCGGATCGTCGCGCCCTGACGCACCGGACCGTCGCGCCTTGACCTCGATCGCACTCCAAGTCCTAGAGTGCCCGGCGTACGCCCCAGCAGATGCCTGACCAGCAAGGGAGCACGACATGCGTTACCGCACTCTCGGCGGCACCGGTATCGAGGTGAGCGCCCACTGCCTCGGCACCATGATGTTCGGCTCCGTCGGCAACAGCGACCACGACGACTCCGTACGCATCATCCACTCCGCCCTCGACCGGGGCGTCAACTTCCTCGACACCGCCGACATGTACTCCGCCGGTGAGTCCGAGGTGATCGTCGGCAAGGCGCTCAAGGGCCGCCGCGACGACGTCGTACTCGCGACCAAGGTGCACTTCCCGATGGGCGAGGGCCGCAACCGCGGCGGCAACTCGCGGCGCTGGATCGTCAAGGAGGTGGAGGAGAGCCTGAAGCGGCTGGACACGGAGTGGATCGACCTCTATCAGATCCACCGGCCCGACCACACGACGGACATCGAGGAGACCCTTTCCGCGCTGACCGATCTCGTACGGGAGGGCAAAATCCGCGCGTTCGGCTGCTCGACGTTCCCCGCCGAGGAGATCGTGGAGTCGCATGTCGTCGCCGAGCGCAGGGGGCTCCACCGGTTCAGGACCGAGCAGCCGCCGTACTCGATCCTGGCGCGCGGCATCGAGACGGCGGTGCTGCCGGTGTGCGAGCGGTACGGGATGGGTGTGCTGACGTGGAGTCCGCTCGCCTCGGGCTTCCTCACCGGCAAGTACCGCAAGGGTGGCGCGATCGACCTGACCACGGGGCGCGCCGCGCTGACCCCCGCCCGGTTCGATCCGACGCTCCCGGTGAACATCGCCAAGCTGGAGATCGTGGAGCAGTTGGCCGAGCTGGCGGACAGCATCGGCTGCTCGCTGCCGGAGCTGTCGGTGGCCTTCACCGTCGCGCATCCGGCGGTGACGTCGGTCATCATCGGGCCGCGCACGATGGAGCAGTTGGACGGTCTGCTGAAGGGGGCCGCGCTCACGCTGGACGACGAGACGCTCGACCGTATCGACGAGATCGTGGCGCCCGGCACGAACGTCTACCACCCGGACGGCGTCTGGAAGCCGCTCGCGCTGACCGAGCCCTCGCTCCGGCGACGCCCGGTCGGCGACCGCGCCGCCGCCGCGTAGGGGGTTCGGAGCGGGGGCAGAGGTCAAGTGGGCTGTCAGACAGCCGACTTGAGCATGGTGGGCGGCGCGAACACCACATCCGCCGGGACGCGCGCCGCCACCATCCGCCGGTAGCGGTCGAGTTGGGACGGACTGTTCACGCACAGCGCGCCGGTGACGAACTGTCCGTCCGTGTACACAGCGACGAACCGGCGCTCCGCGACCGTCCCGGCGACGACGTGCGGGACACCGGCCGCGAGGCCGACGAACTGGATCTCGGTGCCGTACTGCTCCGATTCGAAGTACGGCAACGACTCGAACGGCAACGCGCATTCACCGTCCGCCAGCAGCGTGTCGGCGGCGGCCACGGCCTGTTCCGCCGTATCGCTCCGGTGCTCGGCCGCCTTCCGGTGCTCGACCCGCATCACCTCGCCGAACAGCGGGTTGAACCAGCGGGCCACGCTCCCGGCCGCGACGACGCGCGAGGCACCCACCGCCGCGCACGTCGCGTCCAGGAGCACCCCGTCCTCGACGTCGAGACCGCTCCCCCGCAGCCATTCGGTACGCGGCGCGAACCCCGCCGCGATCACCACCACATCGGCCGGTACGAGACCGCCGTCGGCCGTCACGAGCCCGTCGGGGCGGAGGGACACGGCGGGGGTGCCGGTCATCATGACCGTGCCGTGGTCGCGGTGCAGCTCGGCCAGCTCCCGCCCCATGTCGGTGCCGACCACGCCCTCCAGCGGGGCGGCGCCCGATTCGACGACGGTGACGTCGAGACCGCGGTCCCGGCAGTACGAGGCGACCTGGCAGCCCGTGAATCCGGCGCCGACGACGGCGACCCGGGGGCTGCCGGCGAGCGCGGCGCGCAGGGCGCGGGAGTACGCGGCGTGCTCGGCGCCCTCCGTGTCCTCGGCGCCCTCGGCGTCCTCCGTGTCGTCGGCGTTCTCGGCGTTCTCGGCCTCTTCGGCGTTTTCGAAGGTACGGAGGGCGAAGACGGCCGGATGACCGCTCCGCAGCCCGGCGGGCCGTCGCGCTCCGGCGCCGGTGGCGATGACCAGCCCGTCGAAGTCCAGGGTCCGGCCGCCCGACAGCCGTACGGTACGGCCGGCGAGGTCCAGCCCCTCAGCCGTTGTGTTCGGCAGCGGCTCGGCGTCGAGGCCGGGCGGGATGTCGTCCGCCGCGTCGACCACGGTGAGCCGGCCGTCGAAGCCCCGCCGGCGTAGGGCCTCCGAGGTGCGTATTCCCGCAGGGGAGGCGCCGATGACGGCGATATGACGGAGCGTTCCGTCGATCCCGCGGATCCCGGTCATTCCCGTTCGCCGACCCGGAATCCCGGCTTGGTGTCGTACTTCATCAGTCCGACTTCCTTTTCGCGCAGGGGTTGTTCGATCAAAGGGCAGTTACCCATTTCCTGTCAAAGAGTGTTAAACATCCCCCGACATCCCCGAATTAGACGGTGCGGATGTGGGTGTGGCGACCCGCCACCCACAGGTCCCCCTCGATGCCCGCCGCCGTCTCGCGCAGCGGCGGCAGCAGATCGGCAAGGGACTCTTCCGCAGTACGACGGCCGACGGGCATGGAGACGTTGACCGCAGCCACCACCCGGCCGTCACGATCGCGCACGGGTACGGCGAGAGACCGCAGCCCCTCCTCCAACTCCCCCTCGACCAGCGCGTATCCGTCCCGGCCCGCCTGGTCGAGCAGGGCGCTCAGCCGCTGTACGGAGGTGACGGTGTACGGCGTGAGGGCCGCCGGGGCCGGCGCGCGCAGCCGCTCGTCGCGCTCGTCCGGCGGCAGGCCGGCCAGGAGGTCGGCCAGCAGAACCCGGCCCATGGATGTCGCGTACGCCGGGAAGCGCGTACCGACCGTGATGTCGACGCTCATGATCCGTTCGGTCGCGACCCGCGCGACGTACTGGATGTCGTCCCCGGCCAGGACCGACATCGACGCGGACTCCTGGACCCGCTTCACCAGGGTCACGAGATGCGGCTGCGCCAGGAGCGGCAGCGTGAGGCCGGAGAGCGGGGCGAAGCCCAGGTCGAGCACGCGCGGCAGGGGGCGGAACAGGCCGTCGTCGCTCGTGACGTACCCGAGGTGTTCCAGGGTGATCAGCGCGCGTCGGACCGTGGCGCGGGCCAGGCCGGTGGCCTGGGCCAGCGCGCTCAGCGGGACGCCGGTCGTCCGGTCACCGCCGAGGGCCTCGCCGAGGGCCGGGCCGAAGGACGCCAGGACGGCGAGCCCGCGCGCCAGAGACTCCACGAAGCCGGGGCCCATCTCCCGCTTGGACTCGCGGGCCCGTTCGGAGTCGGCGGGCGCGGCGCTCGCCGGGGGCAGCGGACGTGCGACCGGTGCACGCTCCGTCCCCATCTCCGCCTCCACCTCCGCCTCCATCTCCGTCCCCATCTCCGCCTCCATCTCGGCGACCGTCTCCCGCAGCCGGGGCAGCAGCGCCTCCCGCATCGACGCCAGTGCGCGCCGACTCGTGTGGCTGACGACGCTGACGACCCCCACCGGCCGCCCCGCCCGGTCGCGTACGGGCATCGCCAGCGCGACGAGCCCCGGCTCGATCAGCTGGTCGTCCTCCGCCCAGCCCAACTGCCTTGCGGCGTCCACGCGTTGCCGGAACGACTCACCGGCGCGCGCCGCCTCCGCCGGTACGGCGGGAAAGCCGTCGTACAGCGGATCGCGTCGACGCCGCGCCTCCCAGGCGTCCCACTCCGCCTCGGTCCAGTCGACGGCGAGGAGCGCGCCCACCGCGCCGCACTCGGCGGGCAGCCGGTCTCCGATACGGAAGGCGAGGGACATGGTGCGGCGCCGCGTCGACTGGTGGACGAAGCGGATTCCGTCCCGGTCGGGCACGGCGAGCGAGACGGACTCGTCGAGTTCGTCGGCGAGCCGGTCCGCCGCCGGGCCGCAGAGGTCGGGCAGCCGGCAGGCGGACAGGTAGGCGTTGCCCAGCTCCGCCGACCGGGGCGCCAGGACGGCCGCCTTTCCTTCGAGGCGGACATGACCCAGGCGTTCCAGCGTGCTGAGGGTGCGATCGACGGTCGAGCGGGCCAGGGCGGTGGCCCGTACGAGATCGCCGACGGACAGCCGCCCGCCCGCCCCGGCGAGCGCGCGCAGCACGGACAGTCCACGGATCAACGGCCCGACGGCCTCGCGCGGCGCGGCGGATGCGGCGGGAGCGAGTGGGACGGCGGCGGAAGCGAGTGGGACGGCGGCCGGATCGGTCATGGGCTCTCCTCGGTCGGCGGGGGTGGTCGACAGCGCGCCATTGACAGCTCCCGACCCCAGGACGACACTCTGGCCGTCGCAATTCATGAACATTAGTTCACCAGGCGAACACCACACTACCCAGAAGAGAACCGGAGAGACGATGGCCGACCTCCGCTCGCTCCACGACGGCGTCGCCGATCTGATCCACGACGGGGACACCGTCGCCATGGAAGGTTTCACCCATCTCATCCCGCACGCGGCGGCGCACGAGGTCATCCGCCAGGGCATCACGGATCTGACGCTGGCCCGGATGACCCCCGACGTGATCTACGACCAGCTCATCGGCGCGGGCGCGGCGCGGAAGCTGGTCTTCTCCTGGGGCGGCAACCCGGGCGTCGGCTCGCTCCACCGCTTCCGGGACGCCGTGGAGAACGGCTGGCCACGCCCCCTCGAACTGGACGAACACAGCCACGCCGGCATGGCCAACCGCTATGTCGCCGGCGCGTCGAAGCTCCCGTTCGCCACTCTGCGCGGCTACCGGGGCAGCGACCTCCCACTCCGTACGGACACGGTCGCCACCGTCGTCTGCCCGTTCACCGGCGAGGAGTTGGCGGCGGTCGCCGCGCTCAATCCGGACGTCACGGTGATCCACGCCCAGCAGGCGGACCGCGAGGGCAACGTGCAGCTCTGGGGGCTGCCCGGCGTCCAGAAGGAGGCCGCGCTCGCCGCCCGCCGGGTGCTGGTCACCGTCGAGGAGGTCGTGGATGCCCTCGAACCGCGCCCCGGCGCGGTGGTGTTGCCCACGTGGGTGATCGACGTGGTGGCCGTCGTGCCGGGCGGGGCACACCCGTCGTACGCCGCCGGGTACTCGGTCCGCGACAACGACTTCTACCGGTCGTGGGACGCGATCGCCCGCGACCGGGCGACATTCACGGCCTGGCTGGGCACGCACGTACGCGGACGCGGCGTCGGCGAGGTGGTCGCCCCGTGAACGACGCCCTCGCCGACGTCACACCCGACGACGCCACCCCCGCCGACGTGACCCCCGACGACGTAACACTCGACCCCGTGACTCCCGACGAGCTGATGGAGATCAACGCGGCCCGCGCCCTCGCCGGTGCCCGTACCTGCTTCGTCGGTATCGGTCTGCCGAGCACCGCCGCCAATCTCGCCCGCCGCACCACCGACCCGCGCCTCGTCCTTCTCTACGAGTCCGGCACCATCGGCTCCAAGCCCAGCCGCCTCCCGCTCTCCATCGGCGACGGCGAACTGGCCGACACGGCGGACGCCGTCGTCTCCGTGCCGGAGATGTTCAACTACTGGCTCCAGGGCGGCCGTATCGACGTCGGCTTCCTCGGCGCAGCGCAGGTCGACCGCTTCGCCAACGTCAACACCACCGTCGTCGACCGGGGTCCGGACCGGCCCGAGGCGCGGCTGCCCGGCGCCGGCGGCGCCCCGGAGATCGCCGCCAACTGCGGCCGGGTGCTGCTCGTCCTGCGCCACACCCCGCGCAACTTCGTGCGCCGCCTCGACTTCGTCACCACGCTCGGCCACGGCGCGGGACCGCGCGACCGGGCCTCGCTCGGCATGCCGGGGCGCGGCCCCGTCGCCGTCATCACCGACCTGGGCATCCTGCGCCCCGACCCGGAGACGGCCGAGCTGGTACTGACCGAGCTGCACCCCGGCGTCACCGTCGACCAGGCGCGCGCGGCCACCGGCTGGGAACTGCGTACGGCCGAATCCCCGACCGGCTCCCTGGCCACCACCGACCCGCCGAGCGCGGCCGAACTGACCGCACTGCGCGCGCTCAAGGCGTCCAGCGCCGGCGTCAGTAAGGGCAACGGCAACGGCAACCGCAACAACAAGGAGTGAGACCACATGCGAGACGTGTACGTCGTGGACGCCGTCCGCACGCCCTTCGGCAAGTACGGCGGCGCGTACGCCGGAGTGCGCCCCGACGACCTGGCCGCGCACGTCGTACGCGCGCTGGTCGACCGTACGCCGGACCTCGACCCGGCCCTGATCGGCGACGTGATCCTCGGCAACGCCAACGGCGCGGGTGAGGAGAACCGCAACGTCGGCCGCATGGCCGCCCTGCTGGCCGGGCTCCCCGTCTCCGTACCGGGCACGACCGTCAACCGCCTCTGCGCGTCCGGGCTCGAAGCCGTCATCCAGGCCGCACGCGCGGTGGCCGTCGGGGACGCGTCGGTGGTGATCGCGGGCGGCGTCGAGTCGATGAGCCGGGCGCCGTGGGTGCTGCCCAAGCCGGAGCGCGCGTTTCCCGCCGGGCACCAGGAGCTGTACTCCACGACCATCGGCTGGCGGATGGTCAACGAGCGGATGCGGCCGGAGTGGACGGTGCCGCTGGGCGAGGGCGCCGAGCTGATCGCCGACGCGTACGGCATCACGCGCGAGCGCCAGGACGCGTACGCGCTGGCCAGTCACGAGAAGGCCGCGCGGGCGTGGCGGGACGGTCTGTACGAGGCGGAGACCGTCCCGTACGAAGACGCCACCGTGCCGTACGAAGACACCGCCCACGGAGCCACCGCCCACGGAGCCACCGCCCATGGAACCACCGCCCACGGAGCCACCGACGAGAACATTCGTGAAGGCGGTACGGCGGCGGGCCTCGCCAAGCTCCGGACCGTCTTCCGTAAGGAGGACGCGGGCGGCACCGTCACCGCCGCCAACTCCTCGCCCCTCAACGACGGCGCGGCGGCCCTTCTCCTGGTGGACGAGGACGGCCTGCGCGCCACCGGGCGCCCGCCGCTCGCCGTCGTGCGCGCCTCGGCGGTGACCGGGATCGAACCGCCGATGTACGGCCTCGGCCCCGTCGAGGCCATCGGCCGCGCCCTGGACCGGGCGGGCCGGCACTACGCCGACCTGCACACCGTCGAACTGAACGAGGCCTTCGCCGCCCAGGTACTCGGCTGTCTCGCCGGACTCCCCGACCTCGACCCGTCCCTCGTCAACCCGCGCGGCGGCGCCCTCGCCATCGGCCACCCGCTGGGCGCGTCGGGCGCCCGGCTCGCGGGGGCCGTCGCGCATCAGCTGGCCGCACACGGTTCCGGTACGGGCGTCGCGGCCCTGTGCGTCGGGGTCGGCCAGGGAGTCGCCCTCGTACTGGAGCACCCATGACAGACACCACACCCGCCACACCTCAGGGGGACATCGACCGCGAGATGGCCGAGCACCAGGCGGCCTACCAGGCGGCCCGCGCGGCCGGCGCGCCCCCCGCGCACCACCCGGCGCGCGACTACCCGCCGTACCGCAGCACGCTGCTGCGCCACCCGAAGCGCCCGCCGGTCGTCGTGGCGGGCGACCCGGAGGCCGTCGAGCTGTACGGCCCGGTCTTCGGGCACACCGATGTCACCGAACTCGACGCGGACCTGACGGCCCAGCACGCCGGTGAGCCCCTCGGTGAGCGCATCACCGTCTCGGGGCGGCTGCTGGACGGCGCGGGCCGTCCCGTACGGGGCCAGCTCGTCGAGCTGTGGCAGGCCAACGCAGCCGGGCGCTACGCCCACCGACGGGACCGCCATCAGGCGCCGCTGGACCCGCACTTCACCGGGGCGGGACGGACACTGACGGACGACGACGGCGGCTACCGCTTCACGACGATCAAGCCCGGCGCGTACCCGTGGGGCAACCACGACAACGCCTGGCGCCCGGCCCATCTGCACTTCTCGCTCTTCGGTACGGCCTTCACGCAGCGCCTCGTGACGCAGATGTACTTCCCGAACGACCCCCTGTTCGCCCACGACCCCATCCTCCGGTCGGTCTCGGACGAGTCCGCGCGGCAGCGGCTGGTGGGGACGTACGACCACGGGCTCTCACAGCCCGGCTGGGCACTCGGCTATCGCTGGGACATCGTGCTGGACGGCCCGTCCGCCACCTGGATCGAGGAGGGACGCGAATGACGGTGTACGACTCCGCACAGCACCCCGACCGGGCCGACGGCCCCACGCCGTCTCACACGGTCGGCCCCTTCTACGGTTACGCGTTGCCCTTCCCCGGCGGCGGCGATCTGGCGCCCGTCGGCCACCCGGACGCGATCTCCGTGCACGGGGGCGTGTACGACGGCGCGGGCGCGCCGGTGCCGGACGCCCTGGTGGAGCTGTGGCAGCCGGACCAGGCGGGTGAACCGGTCCGCCGGGCGGGGTCGATGCGGCGGGACCAGGTGACGGGCGGTTTCGCGGGGCGGGACGGTGTCACGTTCACCGGCTGGGGGCGGGTCGCGACGGACGCCGACGGGCAGTGGGCGGCGCGGACCCTGCTGCCTGGCGCGCGCCCGGGGCGCGTTCCCTACCTCAGTCTGTGCGTCTTCGCGCGGGGGCTCACGCATCACCTCTTCACCCGCCTGTACTTCCCGGCGCCGGAGTACGCCGATCCGCTGCTCGCCTCGCTGGACGCGGACCGGCGGGAGACGCTGTTGGCGAAGGCCGGGCCCACGCCCGGCACGTACCGCTTCGACATCCGACTTCAGGGCGACGAGGAGACGGTTTTCCTTGACTTCCGCTGACCAGGCCGCCGACCAGGCCGCTGACCGGACTGCAGACCGCGCCGCCGACCCGTCAGCTTCCGGTCTCTCCCCCGACGCGGGGCTGCTCTCGCCCGGCCGGGCGGGATCCGCCGCCGAGGCGGCGACCGGTGACGCCGCCTTCCTGCGGGCGATGCTCGACGCCGAGGCGGCGCTGGCGCGCGCGCAGGCGGCGGTCGGTCTCGCGCCGACGGCGGCGGCCGACGCGATCACGGCGGCGGCGGGGACGGCGGAGCGGTTCGACGTACGGGACGTGGCGCTGCGGGCGCGTGCCGGGGGCAACCCGGTGATCCCCCTGGTGGCGGATCTGACGACGGTGCTGGACGACGAGGAAGCGGCGCAGTACGTCCACCGGGGCGCGACCAGCCAGGACATCGTGGACACGGCGATGATGCTGGTCGCCACCCGTACGGTGCCACTGATCCTGGCGGATCTGGACCGTACGGCGGACACGCTCGCCGCCCTGGCCACCGCCCACCGCACCACGCCGATGGCGGGGCGCACCCTCACGCAGCACGCGGTCCCGACGACGTTCGGGCTGAAGGCGGCGGGCTGGCTCTCGTCGGTACGGGACGCCCGCACCCGGTTGGCGGCTGTCCGGCTCCCGGTCCAACTGGGCGGTGCGGCGGGCACGTTGGCGGCCTTCGCGCGGAGCGACGACGCGGTGGCCGGCACACCGGGCAGCACCTCCACCGCCGCGTCCTGCGAGCCCGTGTACGACCTCACCGGTGCGCTCGACACCACACTGGACACCCCTCCCGAGCCGCTGCCCGACTACCCGCCCGCCACCGGCACCGACCCGAGACTGGACCCCGAGCCCGAACTCGGGGCCGACCCCGCGCCCGACGAGCCGGTCTACGACCTGACGGGCGCGACCCCCAGCAGATCGGTCGAGGCCGCCGTCCCCGAAGGCCCCGAGTCGGAAGTGCCGAGAGCGTCGGAGGGGGACGGGACCGAGGCCCCGGGGGCGGGCCAGGCCGCGCCCGGCACCGACAACGGCGTGCGCCTCCTCGCCGCCTACGCCGCCCAGCTCCGCCTCGCCGAACCGACGCTGCCGTGGCACACCCTCCGTACCCCTGTCGCCGATCTCGGCTCGGCCCTCGCCTTCACCGCGGGCGCGCTCGGGAAGGTGGCCGCCGATGTGCTCGTGCTGTCCCGGACCGAGATCGGGGAGGTCGCCGAGGCGCGCGGCGGCGGTTCGTCCGCGATGCCGCACAAGCGGAACCCGGTGCGGGCCACCCTGATCGCCGCCGCCGCGCGACAGGCGCCCGCGCTCGCCTCCGTACTGCTGGGGGCACTCGTCGCCGAGGACGAACGCCCCGCAGGTCCCTGGCACGCCGAGTGGCAGCCGCTGCGCGAGCTGCTGCGGCTGACCGGCGGAGCCGCCCACGACGCCGCCGAACTCGCCCACGGCCTGCGGGTCTTCCCCGACCGGATGCGGGACAACCTCGGCCTGACCCACGGGCTGCTCGTCAGCGAACGGCTGGCGACGGCCCTGACCCCGGCCGTCGGCGCGGCCCGCGCCAAGCAACTGGTCGGCGCCGCCGCCCGCCTCGCGTCGGGCGCGGGCATCCCGCTCGCACAGGCGCTCACGGAGACCGATCCGGCGGTCGCGGAGCTGATCGGGGAGGAGCGGCTGCGGGCCCTCACCGACCCGGCCGGCTACACGGGCTCCGCCCCGGCGCTCGTGGACCGCGCCCTCGCCGAACACGCCGTCGCCGAGGGCGCACTGGCGCAGGCCGCGTTGGCCGACCACCCGGAGGACCCACCGGAGGCCCCTCGATGACCGACGAAACCGATGCCGGGACTGGGACTGGGACTGGGACTGGAACGGGAACTGAGACCGGGACCGGAACTGAGACCGAGACCGAGACCGGGACCGGGACCGGGACCGGGACCGGGACCGGGACCGGGACCGGGACCGGGACCGGTACCGGGACGACGGGACCGCCCCAGCTCCACCTCCCCCACCCCCACTTCCGGCTCGACGGCCCGGCCGACGGCGCGCCGCTGATCCTCGGGCCGTCCCTCGGCACGTCCCTGCGCGTGTGGGAGCCCCAGTTGGAGGCCCTCGCCCGCGACCACCGCGTCCTGCGCTGGGACCTGCCCGGCCACGGCGGCTCCGCCCCCTCCTCCGCACCCGCCGTCTCCGTCGCCGCCCTGGCGAACCAGGTGGTGCGGCTGGCCGACGAACAGGGCTGGGAGCGGTTCGCGTACGCGGGGATCTCGCTGGGCGGCGCGGTGGGCCTGGAGCTGGCCGTACGGCACCCCGACCGCCTCGTCTCCCTCGCCGTGCTGTGCTCGTCCGCGTACTTCGGCGCCCCCGACACCTGGCGGGACCGCGCGGCGAGCGTCCTCGCCGAGGGCACCGAGACCCTGGTGGCGAGCCGCCCCGGCGTCTGGTTCGCGCCCGGCTTCGAGCGCACCCCGCTCGGCGCGGCGCTCGTGGGGGACCTGCGGGCGGCGGACGACAAGTCGTACGCGGCCTGTTGCTCGGCCATCGCCGAACACGACCTGCGCGACGAACTGGCGACGGTGCGGGTCCCGACGCTCGTCGTCGCCGGCCGCGACGACCCGGCGGCCCCGCCCTCGCCGCACGCCCGCACGATCGCCGACGGCATTCCGGGCACGAGCCTCACCGAGATCGCCGGAGCCGCGCATCTGGCGAACGTCGAACGCCCCGCGCCGGTGCTCGCCGCGCTGCTCGACCACCTCGCGGCGACGGCCCAGGCCGTCGGTGACGCCACCCGGCACGGCGCGGGGATGGCGGTGCGCCGCGCGGTGCTCGGCGACGAGCACGTGGACAGGGCCGTGGCCCGTACGACTGCGTTCACCGCGCCCTTCCAGGACTTCATCACCCGCTACGCCTGGGGCGAGATCTGGACCCGGCCGGGGCTCGACCGCCGTACGCGCAGCTGCGTCACTCTGACGGCGCTGGTCGCCGGCGGGCACCACGACGAGTTGGCGATGCATGTGAGGGCGGCGGTACGGATCGGGCTGAGCCCCGAGGAGATCCGGGAGGTGCTGCTCCAGTCGGCGGTGTACTGCGGGGTGCCCGCGGCCAACAAGGCGTTCGCGATCGCCGACGACGTGCTGTCGGAACACACCTGAGGCGACACACCCCTGAGGTGACACGCCTCTGAGCCGACACCCGCCTGAGGCGCCCCTGCCTGGGCGACACCCGCCTGTGTCGCCCCGGCCTGACGGACAGGCATGCCCGCGCGTCGGGCCTGGCAGCGCTCGAACAACAGTCGGTTCCCCGCCTGGTCGCGGCCGAGTCGCGAGACCGGTTCGCCCCGCTTAGGGTCGGAATCCGGTGAACGGTGGCGTTCCCTGTCCGAGGGCGCGCACCACCCCGTTCCACCACCCTCACCTATGACTGATTCACAGCCCACACCGCCGAACACCGCGAAGTCCGACGCCACCCCCGAGGACGGGGGCGGCAACGGCATCGCGCTGGCCATCATCGCCTCCTGCCAGCTGATGGTGGTCCTCGACGTCACCATCGTGAACATCGCGCTCCCGCACATCCAGAGCGCGCTCGACTTCTCGACCCAGAACCTGTCGTGGGTGGTCAACGCGTACACCCTCACCTTCGGCGGCCTGCTGCTGCTCGGCGGGCGCCTCGGCGACATCCTGGGGCGGCGCAGGGTCTTCATGTTCGGCATCGCGCTCTTCGCTGTCGCCTCCCTGCTCTGCGGTCTGGCGCAGGACTCGTGGCAGTTGCTCGCCGCCCGCGCCATCCAGGGCGTCGGTGGCGCCATCGCCTCCCCGACGTCGCTGTCGCTGATCACCACCACGTTCCGTGAAGGGCCCGCGCGCAACAGGGCGTTCGGCGTCTTCGCGGCCGTCTCGGCGGGCGGCAGCGCGATCGGGCTGCTGGCCGGCGGCATCCTGGTGGAGTGGCTGAACTGGCGGTGGATCTTCTTCGTCAACGTGCCGATCGGGCTCCTGCTCATCGTTCTGACGCCCCGCTTCATCAAGGAGTCCGAGCCGCGCCCCGGTCACTTCGACGTCGTCGGCGCGCTCACCGCGACGCTGGGCATGGTCGGTCTGGTCTACGGCTTCATCCGGGCCTCCGAGGAAGGCTGGACCGACGCCCTGACACTCGGGTCCTTCGCCGCGGCCGTGGTGCTCCTCGTGCTGTTCATCGTCATCGAGCAGCGTTCGAGGCAGCCGATCACACCGCTGTGGATGTTCAAGGACCGCAACCGCGCGGGTGTCTACGGGATGATGCTCAGCCTGGCCGCGGCGCTGTTCGGCATGTTCTTCTTCCTGACGCTCTTCGTGCAGGAGGTCCTCGACTTCAGCCCCCTGCGGGCCGGTCTCGCCTTCCTCCCGGTCAGTGTGGTCATCGCCATCGGCTCGGGCCTCGCCTCGCAACTGCTGCCGCGCTGGGGCCCGAAACCGTTCATGGTGTCCGGCGCGGTCCTCGCCGCCGCGGGTCTCGCCTGGCTGACGCTGACGGACGTGCACAGCACCTATCTGGGCAGCCTGCTGGGCCCGGTGCTGGTCTTCGGCCTCGGTATGGGCTTCCAGTTCGTGTCGCTGACCCTGATGGCGCTCTCGGGCATCAGCCAGGAGGAGGCCGGAGCGGGGTCCGGCGTTTTCAACGCGACGCAGCAGGTGGGCGGTTCACTGGGGCTGTCCATCCTGGTGACGGTGTACGGCACCGCCAGCAGGAACGAGGCGAAGACCCAGGCCCGCGACTTCCTGGCACACGCGACCCCGGCCCAGAAGCTGACGTTCCAGAAGACGGGTTCACTGCCGAAGCCGTGGAGCGACGCCGTGCTGACGCACGGTGTGACGAACGCTTTCATCGCCGCGGCGATCTTCGCCCTCGTGTCGGCACTGATCGCGGTGTTCGTGATCCAGGTACGGGCCTCCGACCTCGAACGCCTCCAGGGCGGCATGCCACCACCCGCCGCCTGACCCTCTCGTTCACGTCGTCGTAGAGATCAGCCCGAGGGCCAGGATCAGCGCGGTCCCGGCGGTCCTGCGGGTGACGGCGGTCTGCGCGGGCGGGTAGCCACGCGGTACGCCCTCGACCAGCATGATCAGATACAGGTAGCAGCGGTAGAGCGCCATGCGCAGCCGCGCGGCCTCGTCGAAGCCGGTGTCCCCGCCGCCGGCCCGGTAGCCGGCCAGCAGCGCCAGGTCGTCCTCGGGCTCACCGAACAGATTGAGCGAGACGAACTCCGCCAACGGATCGCCCCAGAACATCCGTTCACCATCGATGAGCCCCCCGATTCGCCGTGCCCCTGGATCTCCGGTCAGGAGGATGTTCCCCTGCCACAGATCGAAGTGCACGAGCGCGGGAACGGTGACCTCGTCCAGCGCCGGGACCGCGCCCCGTACCAACTCCCGTACACGCTTCCCGGACACCGGCAGCCGCGCCTCGAACCGCTCGGCGTCCCCCAGCACCGCCTCCAGCATCGCGCCGAACGCCTCACGCCAGCTGCCGGCGGTGGGCACGGCCTCGGACGGATAGCCGAAGCGCGTACCGGTGACGGTGCCCAACTCGGCTACGTACGCCCCGAGTTCCCGCCTCAACCGCTCATGCTCCGCATCCCCGAGCCCGCCCGCCAGGGCGGACCACGGCTCCCCCGGCAGCTCCGACATCAGCAGCGAGTCCGGGGCGAGGTGTACGACCTCGGGCACGGGCACGCCGGTGCCCCCGGCCACCCGGTAGAACTCGCCCTCGTTGACGAGCAGTTCACCCTCGTACGCCATCCGCGGCACACCCGGCTCCGGCGGCAGCTTCAGCACCAACCGCCCACCCCCGTCCAGCCGGACCCGGTAGAGGGAGTTGTACGTGCCCCCGCCCAGCGGCTCGTACCCGCCGACGGCCTGCGCCTCCCCCACCCCGGCGGCGTCGAGAATCGCGGCGAGACGGGACACGGTCAGCGCGGACATGTACGGACCCTCTCGATTCGGCCCTAGAAGAACTCTCCACCGGCCAGAATTGCTTCGACTGCCTGCACTGCTTGTGCCGTCGCCGAGCGTACGTCTTCCGAGGGGTCGTTGACGGCGATCTCTTGCAGGGCGGAGAGGGTGAGCGGGTCGGCCGGCCACCCGAAGGCCAGCATCCATACGGCGCCGCGCCTGACGTCCACACTTTCATCGTGGCGGGCGCGCTCGTGCAGAGCGTCGCGAGCGTCTTCTGTTGCTTCCGCTGCCCAGAGCCGGAGCGCCCCAAGTCTCAGCTCAGGTTTTGGGTCGGTGGCGGCACGGTCGTGGATCAGGGCCCGGGTCTCCGGACGATCGGGCCAGTGCTCGCTCAGCAGCTCCAGCGCAGCGGCGCGCGGCTCCTCACCGGGGTCGGTGACAGCACGGTCACGAATCAACGCACCAATCTCCGGACCCTCCGACCAGTGCTCACCCAACAGCTCCAGCGCAGCGGCGCGCGGCTCCTCACCGGGGTCGGTGACAGCACGGTCACGAATCAACGCACCAATCTCCGGACCCTCCGACCAGTGCTTACCCAACACCTCCAAGGCAGTGGCGCGAGCGTACTCACCGGGGTCGGTGACAGCACGGTCACGAATCAACGCACCAATCTCCGGACCCTCCGACCAGTGTTCGCCCAACACCTCCAGTGCAATCATGCGCGGCTCCTCATCGGGGTCGGTGACAGCACGGTCACGAATCAACGCACCGACCTCCGCATCCTCCGACCAGCGCTCACCCAACAGTCCCAAGGCGAAATAGCGGGGCATCTCTTCGGGGTCGGTGACAGCACGGTCACGAATCAACGCACCAATCTCCGGACCCTCCGACCAGTGTCGAGCCAGAAGCCCCAAACTCCTGTAGCGGGGCATCTCTTCGGGGTCGGTGACAGCACGGTCACGAATCAACGCACCAATCTCCGGACCCTCCGACCAGTGTCGAGCCAGAAGCCTCAGGGCAGCGGTACGCGGCTCCTCACCGGGGTCGGTGACAGCACGGTCACGAATCAACACACCAACCTCCGGACCCTCCGACCAGTGCTCACCCAACAGCCCCAAAGCGGCGGCACGAGGCTCCACATCGGGGTCGGTAACAGCACGGTCACGAATCAACACACCAACCTCCGGACCCTCCGACCAGTGCTCACCCAACAGCCCCAAGGCGGCGGCGCGCGGGGATCCGTGAGGGTCCGCAGTAGCACGGTCACGAATCAACGCACCAATCTCCGGACCCTCCGACCAGTGCTCACCCAACAGCCCCAAAGCGACAGCGCGCGGGTACTCTTCGGGGTCGGTGACGGCACGGTCACGAATCAACACACCGATCCCCGAACTCTCCGACCAGTGCTCACCCAACAGCCTCAGGGCAGCGGCGCGCGGGGATCCGTGAGGGTCCGCAGTAGCACGGTCGTAGATCAGGGCCCGGCACTCCGGTACTGCCCACCAGTGCCGCGCCAATTGATTCAGTGCTTGAAGGCGTACGACGACCTCCGGTGCGAACCTTGCAAGCAGCATAGGGGGCGCGGGAGTCCGATAGAGGGCACCCGCCACTCTCACGGGCAAGTTGCCGTTCTGCTGGAACTGGCCGGATGCATGGAACCAGTGCAAGTAGCGCTGGCGCCCGCTCCAGTACTCACTGAAGGTGGTCAGGGCCGGCAGCGCGGCGTCGAGTGCACCGTCTGTTCGATGCGACGGGAGCCCGCCGACTGCCTGAATAAGGGCATCGACGACAGCATGGCTCTGCATGGCGAGCGGGCCGATCTTGCGCACTTCGGCCAGTGCGCGTATGGCCAGGGCCAGCATTTCTCTGTCCCCAGCAGGCGACTCGCGGTGAAGTTGCAGGAGGCAGTCGATCGCCGGGCCGGCGTCACGATCACTTAGCTGGCCGATCACCAGGAGCAGGACTTCATGCCAAGAGGGGTCAGCGGCACGGGCTTTGAAGATCTGGTCGATGAGCTGGTCCTGAGTCCATTCGCGATCTTCCTTGTACCGGTGGGCAATATCGGCGGCGGCGAGGTATTCGAGGAACGCCCGGTGGACGAACCCGTAGACCTCCCCTCCATACCTGCTCAGGATGAAGTTCCGTGTCCGGAGCCGGTCCACCATGGCGCGGGCCGCCGCCTTGGCCTTCATCGGAGGGAGTTCGTAGTCCTGTAGGTAGTCGATGAGGACGGCCTCAAGCTCCCGCACGTGGATGTGATTGCCCGCGATACCGCTGCTGCCGTTCTGCATGGAGCGCGCCAGCAAGCGCAGTAGGTCGTGAAGCTCCTCGGCGTCCAAGTCCTCCCACGCTTCCGAACCCGGTTGTCCCTTCAGAAGCTTGACGTCTTGGTCCAAGTGCGCGACAAGGACGGTTACCGCGTGCCGGTACACACCTTGACGGTCTCGCGGCAGCGTCTGGCGGCGGCCGATGATGGCGAGGATCGTCAGGAGCAACGGATTGCCCGCCAGTTCACGCACCGGCCGGGAGTGGGACACAGCATCGGTGACCCGTCGTACCAACTGACCAGCGTGCGTCGGGTCGTTGGGGCAGGCGTTGGCGTACCAGCGGCGAGCGAACTCGGCGATCTGTTGCTCGTCAAGATCTTGCAGCATGTGGTGCTTGAAGCCCGCGCCGTCCAGGATTGCCCGCTGATAGCCGATGACACGCGAAGTGACGACCACACGAGTGTCCGGGTAGCACGCGGCAAAGGCCGCGATACGTCGCGCGGTCTCCGCTCGTACGCGCGGATCGAACAGTTCGTCCAGGCCGTCAAAAACGACCAGCGCCTTTCCGCTCCGCAGGCGGTCCTGCAGCACGGGAGCCGGGACCGACATTCCCTCAGTGACGTGCAGATGCTTCAGAAAATCTTCGAATGTCCGCTCGCGCCAACGCTCCTCCGCGTAGAGCCGGAGTTCGATCACCTGGGGCAGCCACCCCTTCAGGGCGGCCAGCGGACCCTCAGGCTCAGGGCCGGTCAGAGCCAGCGCGAGATAGCGGGCCAGGGTGGACTTGCCCGCGCCCGGGTCTCCCAGGAGCACCACCCGCTTGACCTGCGGGTCGGCCACAACTTCCAGTACATCGGCGGGCGGGCGTTGACGGTACGCCTCACCTGCACGGTACAGGCTGTCGGAATCAGTCCCCGGAGGAAGGTCTCCGCCCTCCACCAACTCGCCTTGCTCCACCAGCCGCTTCATCAGCTCGCGGGGCAACTCAACTTGTGGTGGGTCCGCTCGCACCAAGGGGGTGACGAAGACTTCTCGCAACTCCACCACCGGATGCTCGTTCTGTTCCGAGAGAGGCGTCAGGACCTCCAGGTCCAGTCGGCCGTAGCTCACGCGGACCCGGCCCGCGTACGCCTCTACCGCTGCCCGCGCCTCTTCCGGCGTGAACTCAGCCGCCAGCGGCGCATGCAGATGCAGTTCACCGACTTTCATCGCACCGCTGTTGGCCAAGCCACCGTTCTGCGCCTGCGCGTCCCCCGTAGCCGCAACCTGCACGGCCGGCTTCTTCCTCAACGCCACTGCCCGACGCCCCCTAGTTGAGCTGAATCCCGCTGTTCGCCCCGCTGCCGTCACCATCCGCCTCGGCGTCCCCCGTGCCCGTGGCACTCGCCTGGACCGGTCCGCCCGAACCGGTGTGCGTAATACCGGTGTTGGACGTGCCCCCCTTACGTGCGGTGCTTGTGCCGGTCCGCGTCACACGGAAGGTGCTGGGCTCCCGCTCCGCCCCGCCGACGAGGGCGAAGACGATACCGACGACGCCCACCGACGCGCCGACGACACTGGCCACACCATCCGCGGTCCCGAGGTCCTCCACCACCCAGACCACGACCATCGCCACGATCAACGCGCACGAACCGACGATCAGCGCCGTTCTCTTCCATCCCCGCATGGGCGAATTCTGACCCAACAGACCACATATGTCAGGCTGTTGAGGGACTGCCACCCAAGCAGTGTCTCCAGCAACCGTTCCAGGGGGCTTCAAGCGCTCCGCGCACCAACTACCGGCACGACCGGCACCCCGAGACCGGTTCTTCTCACAACCAGTGATTCACACGGCGCGAGCATGGACGGCCGCGACCAGCCGGCGCACGCTGCCGATGTGAGGATGCCGTTCGGCGAGTTCGGTGACGATGGATCGGATACTCGGGCGGTCGCGGACTTCGGCGGGCGCTTCCCGATAGGCGGAGAGCAGGGCGATCGCGGTGTCCTCCGGCTTGCCCCACAGCCACCAGGCCCGCGCCATATCGGTGTGCAGACGGCCACGGCGTTCGGCGGTGCGGAACTGGCCCGGGGCGAGGTCCTTGCCCGCGTGGACAGCTGCACCGGCATCGCCGAGTCCCCACAGGACCCCGACCTTGTACAGGGCGACGGAGGCCGGGGTGACGCTGAATGTCCGCGAGTGCCCCGGCTCGTCGGGAAGGAGCCTCGCGGCTCTTTCCGCGTCGCCGATCATCTCCAGCGCGCGGTCTCGGTCTCCTGCTTGCCCGGCCGCGTAGGCCACGGTGCAGAGCATCTGCGCGAATGCCGCGGCCTGAGCTGAGGTTTTCAATCCAGCGGCCTCGACCTTCGAGGCGGCGTGGAGGGTGACGCGTTGTGCGGTCTCGGCTCGATCTTCGTGGCGCAGGACAATGCTGAAGGCGCGGGCGGAGGACGCGGCGGCCAGCGGAGATCCGGACAGCTGGGAAAGGATGTTGGACCGGTCGGCGGTGATCCTGCCGGCCGAGTAGCGCCCGATCTTGGACAGAGCCTCGGTGGCCAGGTCATAGCAGGCAGCGAGCTGTACATAAGTGTCGGCATCGCCCCTCTCTGCACGCGCGTGTCCGATCGCGAGGAGGTTCGGCAGGGCCAGGACGAGCCTCTTGTGGTCGCCGACATCGAAGAGGGCTTGGGCCCGCCGGTACTGGGTGATCAGGTTCGCGGCCGTGGGCGCCGAGGTCGGACTCGGCAGGAGAGCGAGGGACTCGTCGAGTCCGTTCAAGATGGTCAGCGGCACGGCGAGACCTGCGGCTCGCAGCAGAGAACGGCGCCTCATCGGGTCCTCTTCGGCTTCGGTGTGCCTTCCAGCATTGGCGGCAACCTTAGTGCGCGAAGTGAGGGCCACACGGAGCACCGCGGCAAGTGCGCCCGGGGGGATTAACAGGACCTGCGCGAAATTCCGGATCATGTCGAGGTCGGTGGCGCTGCGGTGCGCGGTCTCCAGCCGGGAGACGGCCGACGCCGAGTAGCCGGTCGCCTTGCCCAGGTCGATCTGCCGCCATCCAAGTTCGATACGGGCCCATCTGATCAGCCCTCCGACGTCGCCTGCGTCGATCAGTGCCCGCGCTCTGGGAGAGCCCCAGTTCGGTGCGTGTGCGTGCATCGCGTCCCCCGGCCGAACCAGACAATAGCCAACTCACGGTAGGCGGGCGGCGACTGTGCGTCGAGGACGTGTGCGCGATACGCAAGTGCTGTGCGCCCAGCGGGAGACGGCTCGCGACCAGGAGGCGTCTGCGGTGTTCTGGATCTGCGCCGCCCGTACAGGCCGCAAGGCGCCCTGGGCCGCTCTTTCCGAACGGCGCGGCGGCCCAGGACCGACCGGAGGTTCGTTGGCCGGCGTGCACGTCCGTCCCTTCGTACCCAGAGAGAGGAATGACCATGGACAACCCGCTCACGACCTGGAACACGATCATCGACGACGAAGTCCTGCCGATCGAGATCGGGGACGCCGCCGAGCTCACCGAGGGCCAGGGCGGCGGCCAGAGCGAGGACAAACGACGCGCCTACAACTGCTGACCCCCTGCGCGGTGGTGCGGACCTCTGGGGCCGCACCACCGCGTGCCGTGAGTGGACCACACAGGAGGCAACCAATGATCTTCGGAGGATTCAGCGCGGAGCACGAGCGTCTTCGCCCCGAAGGCGCCGCGTACATCAGCCCGAACTCGTCGACATGGAAGCTCACGGGCGCCCCGGTGCGATACGTCGAAACTCGGGACGGGAATCGGAGGGTCCTCGTCCTGGGTACGTGCGGCGCCACCAGCGCCGAGCTGAGCCGCTTGGCCGACGCCGGACTACCGGTCGATGTGTCCTGGCGGTGGCCCGGCACGTACGCGATTGTCGAGGAGAGTCCACATCGCGTGGTGCTGCACACCGACCCGGCCGCCGCCCTGCCTCTCTACGCGACCCCGTGGCGGGGACGTTGGGCCTGGTCCAGCTCTGCGCGGATGCTCGCCCGTCTCACCTCGGCATCCATCGACATCCGGCGCCTGGCCTGCTCCGTCCTGGCCCCTTCGGTGTCGGCCCTGACCGGATCGAGGACCTTCTTCGCCGGCATCGAGCAACTTCCCCCGGGAAGCCTGATCGAATTGCCCGGCGACAGCGGCCGACCGCAGTGCACCGTACGGTGGCGCCCGGAGCCGGTCTCCGGAGATCCACACCTCCGTCTTCGCGACGTGCTGACCAAGGCGGTGGCCCTGCGCGTGCGCTGCGATCCGGACTTGTCCTGTGACCTGTCGGGCGGTCTGGACTCCACTACGCTCGCCGTTCTCGCCGCGAACGCACTGCCAGGTTCACGCCCGCTCAACGCCATGACCGTGCACCCCGAGGGCGACACGGAAGGGGCGGATCTCCACTACGCGCGGCTGACCGCGGCGGAGCACCCCGACCGCATCAGCCACCATCTTGTCCCGCTGGGGCCCAAGCATCTGCCCTACACCCGTATCACGGACGTCCCGGCGACCGGAGAGCCGGCGCCCTCGACGCTCACCCGCGCCCGCCTGTCCGCGCAGTTCCACTGGATGCGCCAACACCTCGACGGCCGGACCCATTTGACCGGCGACGGCGGCGACAGTGTCCTGTTCCAGCCGCCCGCGCACCTCGCCGACCTCATCCGCCACCAGAAGTGGCGTCGCGCGGTGACCGAAGCCCTCGGCTGGGCGCGGCTGCGGCACACTGCTGTCGCACCCCTGCTGCGCGACGCGGTGGTGCTGGCCCGCACCAATCGGCGTACGGCGCTGCAAGACCTCGCCCGAACCATCGGCTCCCCGGGCCACGACGGTCTCGACCGAGGAAACGTCCGCTGGTTCGCGCTCCGGGCGTTACCCACCTGGGCTACCCCCGCAGCCCGCCGGTTTCTGCTCGACGCGGCCACCGAGGCGCTCGACACCGAGGACGCTCTTGAGGGTCTGGACATCTCGGTACGTGTCCTGGTCGATGAGATCCGAGAGGTTGCCCGAAGCGCCACCGCCGATACCGAGCTCGCCGCTGCCTGCGGCATCACCTTGCACAACCCGTTCCTCGACCCTCTCATCGTGGACACACTCCTTCGAACCACGATGGACGACCGCCCGCCGATCCATACCTACAAGCCCGTACTGGGTCGCGCGATGAGACACCTGCTCCCGTCGGCCGTCGCCACCCGCACGACCAAGGGCAGCTTCAACGCCGACCACTACGCCGGACTCCGGGCGAATCTTCCCGACCTCCTGTCACTTGCCGACGGCCACCTCGTCACCCTCGGCATCCTGGAGCCGGACCCATTTCGCCGGCATCTACGCCAGGCCGCCGCAGGCGTCCCGATGTCTCTGGCCACGATCGAACAGGCCCTGACAGCCGGAGCCTGGCTCCACGCCCACCGCGCAGACCCCGGACCGGGATGGACCACGGAGCCGTGGAGGAGCGCTCATGTCTGAGCTGCCGAGCTTCGCGACCGCGCCGTGTCACGTCCGGGCCCTGGACTTCGGACACGTACTGGTCCTCATCGACTACCGGACCGGACACGTCCAGTGCCTCATGCCTGCCGCCGCGACCCTGTGGAAGGACGCCGCCGACACCGGCCGCATCGACGCCATGGACCCCACCATGGCCACGCGACTCCTCACCAGCGGTCTGCTGCTCCCGGCGCCGTCCCCGATCCCGTGGAGCGCGCCCACCACGGCCCTTCCCGCGAAGGCGAGTTGGGGAAGTGCCGAACACCCTGCCGGGACCGTCCGGCCTCCGCGCGCTCGCCGTGGTGCCATCGGCGCAGCTGCCGCTCTGGCGTCCGTCGCCGCCATCAAACAGGCAGGACCAAGAGGGTTGGCAATGCACCGCCTCACCACCGCTCTGAACGCCGCCGCGTCAAGGTGTTGCCGACCGGCCACCCCCGCTCAGGCCCAGGCGGCCGCTCTCGCCGTGCGTCGAACGGGCTGGTACTTCCCGGGACGTACCGCCTGCCTGGAGGAGTCCGCCGCCACCGCTCTGCAATTGGCCGTGCGGCGGTTGTCCGTCACCTGGTGCCATGGCGCCGCGCCGGACCCCGTGCGGCTGCACGCCTGGGTGGAGACTGAGGACGGCACCCCCGTCGCCGAACCTCCCTCAACTCTCGCCTTCACGCCGGCACTCACCATCGGAGACCGTCATCAGCACCAGCAGTGAGCCGATCCTGTGGATCAGCGACGACACCTGCGCTCTCGGCCCCTACCGCGCCGACCTGGTCGAAACGTACTGGCGCTGGGAGCAGGACCCCGCCCTCCTGGTCGGCTACGGACGCCAGAGCCCCGAGTCGCTCGAAGCCCGGACCGAAGGCATGGCTCACCAACTCCGAGGCGAGAACATCCGCTTCACGATCTACGACCTGAGTTCCGGCGCCCCGACGCCTGCCGGAGTCGCGACGCTCCTGCCGGACCATTCCGTACGGACCGCCGAATACGTGATCATGCTTGCCTCCGAAGCCCGCGGCCATGGCCTCGGCACCGCGGCCACCAGGCTCACCCTCGACTACGCCTTTCACATCACCAACCTGCGAATGGTCTGGCTCAAGGTCCTCGCCCCGAACACCGCGGGGATTCGCGCGTACGAGAAATCCGGCTTCCGTGTCGCCGGGACGCTCCGCGAGGCGGGTTACTGGCTCGGTGAGGTCTGTGATGAGGTCGTCATGGACGCACTTGCCAAGGAGCACACCAGCACGTCGGCCGTACGGAAGGCGTTCGACCAGGGCCGCTGAGGGTTGGCCCAGCGCTTCGGGACCCGACGGCCATGGCCAAGCCCCAGCTCCCGCCTCACCCTACGAGCACCTTCCGCAGCACCCCCGCGAACTCCCCCGGCGCCTCCACGAACCCGCCGTGCCCGCCCGGGAATTCGGCCGGCTGGGAGCCGAGGCGGCCGGCCAGTTCCGTCGATGTGCGGTACGTGAGCAGCGGGCCGGACGTCGCGCCGATGCCGATCACGACGCGGGCCGGGCCGGCCTTCAGCGCGTCGATGTCCGGCAAGTACCGGGCGGTGCCGCGCAGTTCGTGGCCGAGGAAGCGGGCCCCGTCCGCCAGGTCCTGGGCGGACGGCTCGCCGGGGGGCTCGGCGGGAGCGCCCTGCGCGCCGGTCTGCATCCCGGAGGTGGCCATGAACTTCGCGAACGCCGGGCCGACACCCTCCCGGTGGAACGTCTCGACGATGTCCTCCGTCTCCGCGCGCCGCTCCGCCACGTCGGGCAGCAGTTCCAGCACCGGCGGCTCGTGCGCGACGAGTGTCCGTACCCGTGCCGGGTGCCGGGCGACCAGCGCGAGGCCGGTCACGGCGCCGCCGCTGCTGCCGAACACCTGGGCCGAACCGGCGCCGAGGTCGTCCAGGATCGCGGCGAGGTCGTCGGCGCGCAGCTCGGGGGTGGAGTCCTGCTCGGGGTCGTCAAGCGTGCTGCCGGAGATGCCTCTGGGGTCGTGGGTGACGACGGTGTACTCGTCGGCGAGCGCGTCGGCCAGCGGCGCGAAGTGCGCGGCGCTCATGGGCGCGCCCATGAGCACCAGCACGGGGCCGGAGCCCCGTACCTCGTAGTGCAGGTGCGCGCCGGGGACGTCGAGCGTGTGGGTGGTGACCATGGTGGGGGTCGTCCTTCGGTGGGAAGCAGTACCGGGAAGTGGTGGCGATGATGTACGTACGACCCCGCCCGGCGCCGAAACTCATCGCTCCCCGGGCACCGGCGCCCCCGCGAGGGCGTCGCGCAGCCCCACGTTCGCCGACAGGATCCCGCCGTCCACCGGCAGCGTCACCCCCGTGATCCATCCCGCGTCCGACGAGGCCAGGAACGCCACCGCCGACGCGACGTCGTCCGGCAGTCCCACCCGGCCCGCCGGGTAGTGGGGCGCCGCGCGTTCCAGGTTGGCCTCGCGGCCCTGCCAGCCGTCCGTGCGGATGGTGCCGGGGGCGACGAGGTTGACGCGGACCCCGCGCGGCGTCGCGTGGCCCGCCAGGGTGCGGGTCAGGCTCGCGAGGCCCGCCTTCGCGGCGCTGTAGGCGTGGTTGCCGAAGTCCTGCTCGCCGTTGACCGAGCCGATGCTGACGATCGCGCCGCGCCCCGACGCCGCCAGGTGCGGCAGCGCCGCCCGCGCGCAGCGGAAGGCGCCGGTCAGGGTCAGATCGAGGTCACGGGCCCAGTGTTCGTCCGGTTCGTCCTCGAAGAGCGGCGTGTCCGGGGTGCAGGAGTACGCGTTGTTGACCAGCACGTCCAGCGAGCCGAAGCGCTCGACGGCGTACGCCACGGCCGCCTCGACCGAGGCGCGGTCGCCCACGTCGCACACGTACGACTCCGCGCCGTCGATCAACTCCGCCGCCCGCTCGGCCCGTTCACCGTCCACGTCCGTGATCAGCACCCGCCCGCCCTCGGCGGCCAGCCGCCGCGCGACGGCCTCGCCGATGCCGCGTCCGGCTCCCGTGATCAGTACGCCGTGATTCTCGAACCGGCTCATGCCCATCGTGATCGCCTCATGCCCATCGTGATCGCCCCATGCTCATCGTGATCGCCTCATGTGCCGATCATGAAGCCGACCGGACGGCCCGCACCAGTGCCTGTGCTCGCGGGACTGACGGGGATACGCCGCCCTCGTCAGTCCTGCGGGGTGCGCCAGTACTCCGGGCACTCCGTCTTCTTCGCCAGCGGCAGATAGTGATCGAGAATCTTCCGCTGGCCCTCCAGTTGCTTCCCGGAGAACCCGTACGCCTCCAGATCACGGCGGAGCGGCACGGTCAGCAGTACCCGCACTCCCTTCCGCCAGGGCTCCTGGACCTGGGCCACCGCCGGGTCGACCAGGTCGAGTTCGATCCGGTCGGCGCCGCTCCCGGGCTTGATCCACTCCTGGACGTCGAAGGAGACGAGGAGCCTGCCGTCCTCCGGTGCGTCCCGTACGGCCACCACGACGGCCTCGACGATCAGGCGCGCACAGGCGATGCCCTCCTGGTTGGACTGCCCCATCCCGTCCGAATCGGGGCGACCATTCCCACCGTCGGGGAGCGTCAGAGTCAGCATCCCGGCGCAGAGCGCCGCCGCGCCCACGAGCGCCCCGACGAGCAGACCCTTCCGGCGGCGTCGGCTCCGCCGCACCCGCACCCGCACCCGCACCGGTGCCGGCGCGGCCGTGAGCGGCTCGGTACGGGACGCCTCGTCGCCGATCAGCGTGAGGGCCAGCCGCAACCGCTCGCCCTCGGCTTCCGGCAATTCCTGTTCCGCCGACTCGGCTCCCGTCGACTCCGGTTCCGTCAGCTCCGGATCGGACATGTCAGATCACCTCCATGTCGCTCAGCCTCGTCCGCATGGCCGCGACCGCCGTGTGCAGCCGGCTCTTGACCGTGCCCTCGGGGATGTCAAGAAGCAGTGCGATGTCCCGTACGGTCAGATCCGCGTAGTACCGCAGCGTCAGCACCTGCCGTTGCGCCGTCGGCAGCCCGTCGAGCCCGTCGGCGACGCTCAGCGCGAGGACCCGGTGTTCCTGCGGGTGGTCGGCCGGCGGGCGGCGCAGCCAGCGGGCGGCCAGCCGTTCGCGCAGGCCGGCCTCCCTCGTACGGGACCGGTGCCAGTCGACGGCCACCCGCGAGGCCACGACGGCGACCCAGGCGGCCTGGTCACGGATCGCGGCCCGCTCCGGATTCGCCCGCTCCTCCAGGAGTTTGAGTCTCACCTGCTGTACGCCGTCGTCGAGTTCACCCCACGGCACCCCGCCCATGAGGAGTACGGCACGCGCCCGCCCGATGCCGGTGTCGTCGTCGAGTACGGCCCTTGCCGACTCGCCCGGTCCCGCTTTCCGCTCAGTCATCCGCAGCCCTCCTCGGCAGCTCCTGAGACTTCGACGCGGCAAGCCCGGCAAACGTTCATCTCGCCGAGAAGGCCGAAGAGGAGGACGGCTGTCGTACGCCGCCCTCCCCCACCCGCCGCCCTCCCCCACCCGCCGCTCGCCTCGGCACGAAGCGAGCCGACAGGGCTCAGTACGTAAGGTTGATGTTGTCGCGGTTGTTGGCACCCAGCCTGTCGCCGGTGCCTGACGGCGTCTTCAGGCAGCCGAGCCGGCTGTCCGTCTGGGACAGCTGCGGATGCGCGTTCCTGCCGTGTGTGAGACCGACAGCGTGCCCCGTCTCATGGCAGGTGGTGCCGTAGTCGTACTCGCCTCCGCCCAGGATGCGGATGTACTGCTGGTCGCAACGGAGGCTGTCCGCCGCGTCGTTGCAGAAGGTGGCGCCGACGGAACCGGAACCGACGCCGATCCCGCTCTCCTCGTAGACGATGTCCGTCTCGGCGCTCCCGCTGAACGCCGGCGTCGAGTCGTACGCCACGCTGAGATCGGTCGGCGAGTACTCGTCCGCCATGACCAGGCGGACCACGGCCCTGTCGACCTCCTCCAGCTCGTTCGTACCCCCACTGTCCATGTAGTAGCTCAACGCGGCGTTGTCCGTCTGGCAGTTGAGCACCCCGTCGGGGCCGTTCTCGTCGTGACACGCGGGCACCGTGGCGCCGGTCGGGACCATGTTGTCCGTCACCGCCGCCCACGCCACCCCCGCCCCCACACCCAGCACGACAATCGCCGCCCCCACCGCGAACGGCTTGGTCACCACACGCCGCACCCCGCCGGCTCTTCCTACTGACACAGCGACTCCTCCGTCTCCTCGGACCTCGTGTCCTTGGCCTGGCTCAGTAAGTGAGGTTGATGTTGTCGCGGTTGTTCGCGCCCAGTTTCGCGCTGTTGGGCGCTGGATTCGCCAGACAGCCCAATCGGCTGTCCGTCCTGGGCACCTGTGGGTGCGCCTGGTCGCCGTGCGTGAGACCGACGCCGTGCCCCGTCTCGTGACAGGTGGTGCCGTAGTCGTACTCACCTCCGCCGAGGATGCGGATGTACGTTTGGTCGCAACGAAGACTGTCCACCGCGTCGTTGCAGAACGTGGTGCCGACAGAACCGGAACCGACGCCGATCCCGCTCTCCTCGTAGACGATGTCCGTCTCCGCGGCCCCGCTGAACGCCGGCGTCGAGTCGTACCCCACGCTCAGATCCGTCGGCTCGAACTCCGCCTCCATGACGGTGCGGACCACGGTCTTGTCGAACTCCTCCAGCGCGTTCGTACCACCACTGTCCATGTAGTAGCTCAACCCCGCGTTGTCCGACTGACAGAGCGCCTTCCCGTCGGGCATGCTGCCCTCGTCGTGACACGCTGTCTGGCCGGCACCGATCGGAACGATGTTGTCCGTCACCGCCGCCCACGCCACCCCCGCCCCCACACCGAGCGCGACAATCGCCACGCCCACCGCGAACGGCTTGGCCACCGCACGCCGCACCCCGCTGATCGTCACCCCTGACACAACCGTCTCCTCACGATGTCGCAACGCGCCCGAAAAGCCCTGCTCCGCATGCTCATGCGCACGCGGCCTTGGCGGAGTCGGCGGTCTTCGTCAGGTACCCGTCGGTGGGTACGGGCTTGGCCGCCTTCAGCGCCGACACCAGCGCCGACTCGGGCTGCCCCGCCAGCACCTCTTCGACCACGGCTTCGGCCTCGATCCCCTGCGCGCGCGGTGCCTTCGCCCGGGACACGCTCTGCGTACGGCCCGCCTGCTCGCCGTTGCCGATCACACCGCCGTCGTACGGCAGCTCCGAACCCGCACCCAGTCCACGCCATTGGGCGGGCACGGTCTCGTCGCCCTCGGAACACCGTGCCTCGTCCCACTCCATCGCCAGGATGTAGGTGTGGCCGACCTCCATCCGAGGCCGGTCCGCCACCACCATCTCGCGGCGATCGGCCAGGTTCGACTCCGTGAAGTGCCAGCCCAGGGCGGAGGAGTTCCAGGTCGCCGGCGCCGGCTTCGCCGCGTCCGCACGCGACCACAACACCTTGTCGATCTTCAGCATCACGTTCCGGCCGACAATGCCTTCACCACGCTCGATCTCGTGCGCCTGCGGCGCGATCTCCGACTGGGACGTCGCGGTCACCACGACGACATGGTCCGCGTACGTGACCCACTCACCCGCCGTCCAACTGGGCAGGTTGTCCTCGGCCTCGACCGCCACCGGCCCCGTATTGACCCCCGGCGCCGCCTTCGCGGCAGCGGCGGCAGCCACCTCGGCCCCGCCCTCACCACCGTCACCCGGTGCCAGCACCAGCACCGTCACCACCGCCACAGCGGCCGTGGCCGTCAGCGCGGCCGCCGCGTCGCGAACCCGGCGCATCCTCTGAGCCATGTGTTCTCCCCGTGTTGATCCGTACATCTGTACGAATGGTCACGGATCCTAGAACGACGGATGCGCCCTTCCGGCCCTCAATTCACAAGTGCGGCAACGGTGTTGGATTTAGGAAACAGTCAGTGACGGGCGGATGGGCGACAGATGAACCGCCAAATCTCGATCTATCGTCAGGAGCGGTGACAGATCCCACCATCCCGCACACATACGGTAGTTGTGTGATTGCGGTCACACACTTCCCCGAACGGCCCGCACCAGGGCCTGCGCCCGGGGATCCGCCGTCACTCCCTTGCGCATGCCGTTGGTGACATAGCCGAAGGCGATGCCCGACTCGGGGTCGGCGAAGCCGAGTGAGCCGCCGCGACCCGGGTGCCCGAACGAGCCGGGGCCCAGCAGCGGCGCGCCCGAACCGTGCAGCATGAAGCCGAGCCCGAAGCGCGTGCCGACGACCAGCACCCGGTCGGGGCCCGCCGATTCCTCGGTACGGGCGGCGGTCAGGGTCGCCGGGGCGAACAGCCGCTCGCCGCCCCGGTAGCCGTGCCCGGGGCCGTCCACCGGGCCGATCATCGCCGCGTAGCACCGCGCCAGCGCACGCGCGGTGGAGATCCCGCCGCTCGCGGGCAGCTCGGCGGCGCGGTACGCGGCGCTGTTCTCGTCCGGCGGCGGATCGATCGCGCCGAACGCCCGCCGGGTGAGCGATTCGGGGTCCTTGTACGCCTCCGAGACCGAGCGCTTGGCGCGCAGCCGCAGCTCCCCGCCGACCCCGGCCGGCTCCTCGATCCGCCCGATACGGCCCACCCGGTGCGCCTCGTCGGCGGGCAGCCCGATCCAGAAGTCCAGGCCGAGCGGACGGGCGATCTCGTCGGCGATCCAGCGGCCGACGGACCGTCCGGTGACCCGCTTCACCAGCTCGGCGATCAGCCAGCCGTAGGTGTGCGCGTGGTAGCCGTGATCGGTGCCCGGCTCCCACACGGGCCGCTGCGCGGCGAGCGCGTGCGCGCCCGACTCGCCGTCGAGGGCCTCGGCGGGGCTGAGCGGCCGGTCGAGCACGGGCACGCCCGCGCGGTGCGACAACAGGTGCCGTACGAGGACCCGTTCCTTGCCGGCCGCCTTGAACTCCGGCCAGTACGTGCCCACGGGCGCGTCCAGGTCGATCCGCCCGCGCTGGTGCAGCAGAAGCGGTACGGCGGCGGCGACACCCTTCGTCGCGGAGCGCACGACCTGCGCGGTGTCGACGGCCCACGGCTCCGCGCCGTCGAAGTCGCGTGTGCCGGCCCACAGGTCGACGACCTTGTGCCCGTGCCGGTAGACGGCGACGGCCGCGCCCCGCTCACCGCGCTCCTGGAAGTTCCGTACGAAGGCGTCCTTGACGGGTTCGAAGCCCGCGGCCACCGTGCCCTGGACGTCATCGACGCCTGCCATCCCGCTCATGTCTCCATGGTGCACGGTTCACGGCGCCGGCAGGGCCACCGGGGTTCACCGCCTCGCGACCGTCGTGGGGTCGAAACCGAACGGCAACTCCAGCCGGTGCGCGCCCATCAACTCCGCGTCGCCGAGCAGCTCGGGCGTCGGCCCGTCGGCCGCGATGACGCCCTCGCTGAGGATCACGGCGCGCGGGCACAGTTCCAGCGCGTACGGCAGGTCGTGCGTGACCATCAGGACGGTGACGTCCAACGCCCGCAGGATGTCGGCGAGTTCGCGGCGTGACGCGGGATCGAGGTTGGACGAGGGCTCGTCGAGTACGAGGATCTCGGGCTCCATGGCCAGGACCGTCGCGACGGCGACCCGGCGGCGCTGCCCGAAGGACAGATGGTGCGGCGGCCGGTCCGCGTACTCGGCCATGCCGACCTGGGTGAGCGCGGCGACGACCCGGGCCTCCAGCTCCGCGCCGCGCAGTCCGGACGTCGCGGGGCCGAAGGCCACGTCCTCGCGCACCGTGGGCATGAACAACTGGTCGTCGGGGTCCTGGAAGACGATGCCGACGCGGCGGCGGATCTCGGCGAGGTGCTGCTTGGCGACGGGCAGCCCGGCGACGGTGACGGACCCGGCGCCCGCCGTGTGGATGCCGTTGAGATGCAGGACGAGGGTGGTCTTGCCCGCGCCGTTGGGTCCGAGCAGCGCGACGCGCTCACCGCGCGCGACGGTCAGGTCGACACCGAAGAGGGCCTGGTGGCCGTCGGGGTACGCGTAGGCGAGCCCGCGCACTTCGAGGGAGGGCGGCGGCTGTTCCTGGGACTGCGTGCTCATAGCGTCCAGCCAAGCAGACAGACCGCGAGCGCCGAGAGGGGGAGTGCGGCTGCCGACGTCCACTGCGCGCGGGACGCCGTCATCTCGTCGATGACCGGCATCGTGCCCGTGTAGCCGCGGCTCATCATCGCCAGATGCACCCGCTCCCCGCGCTCGTAGGAACGGATGAACAGCGCGCCGGCGGATTTGCCGAGCACACCCCAGTGCCGTACGCCGCGTGCCTCGAACCCGCGCGAGCGGCGGGCGATCGACATCCGGCGCAGCTCGTCGGTGATCACGTCGCCGTAGCGGATCATGAAGGACGCGATCTGGACGAGCATCGGCGGGAGCTTGAGCCGTTGCAGCCCCAGCAGCAGCGCGCGCAGTTCGGTGGTGGAGGCGAGGAGTACGGAGGCGGCGACGCCCAGGGTGCCCTTGGCCAGCACGTTCCAGGCGCCCCACAGGCCGGGGACGCTCAGGGACACCCCGAGGAACTGGACCTGGTCGCCGGGCACCACGAACGGCATGAGGACGGCGAACGCCACGAACGGGACCTCGATCAGCATCCGGCGCAGCAGGAAACCGGCCGGGACGCGGGCGAGCACGGCGACGCCGGCGAGCAGCGCCGCGTACAGACCGAAGGCCCACACCGCTTCGCGCGGCGTGGAGACCACGACGAGCACGAAGCACAGGACGGCGGCGAGCTTGCAGTGCGGCGGCAGCGCGTGGACCGGGGAGTGGCCGTGCCGGTAGAGCTTGTGGGCGTGGCCCGCGCCCATGTCAGGCCCGCTCGGCGGAGGCGGACGCGGAGGGCCCGGAGGAGACCGGCGCGTTCTCCGTCGTACGGCGCCGGTGCACCACATAGAAGATCCCGCTGCCCACGACGACCGTCGCGCCGACGCCGATCATGCCCGCGAGGCCGCCGGAGAGCCGGGTGTTGGAGATGTCCTTGATGCCGTAGTCGGCGAGCGGCGAGTCGGCGGCGGCGTGCTCCTCGACCTTCTTGTCGATGCCCTTGTCGGCGGCGACCTTCTCCAGGCCGTCGGGGTTGGCGGAGGCGTAGAAGGAGACGACCCCGGCCAGCAGGAGGGCGGTGCCGAGCCCGGCCGCCAGCAGCCCGCGCGGTGAGCGGGAGGAGGCCGGGGCCGCCGCGGGTACGGCGGCAGCCGGCGCGTCGACCAGTTCCCCGTCCACCCGCAGCTTGAGCGGCGCCGCGAGCCCGCGCGCCCCGTGGACCAGGTCCGGCCGTACGGCGATGACGGCCCCGACCGTCAGCGCGGTGATCGCCGCCTCGCCGATGCCGATGAGCACGTGCACGCCGACCATCGCGGTGAGCACCTTGCCGATCGGGATGTGCGTGGTCCCGCCGATCGCGTAGAGGAGGGTGAAGGCCGCGGCGGCGGCCGGCACGGACACCAGCGCGCCCACGAACGCGGACACGGTCACCGAGCGGCGCCCCCGCGGCAGGACACGGAGCAGGCCGCGGAAGATCCCGTACGAGACGATCACCGTCACGACGCCCATGACCGTGATGTTCACGCCGAGCGCGGTGAGCCCGCCGTCGGCGAAGAGGATGCCCTGCATCAGCAGCACGACGGCGATACAGAGGACCCCGGTGTAGGGGCCGACGAGTATCGCCGCGAGCGCCCCGCCGAGCAGATGCCCGCTGGTGCCGGCCGCGACGGGGAAGTTCAGCATCTGTACGGCGAAGACGAAGGCGGCGACGAGGCCCGCGAGGGGCGCGGTGCGTTCGGCGCCGTGGCCCTCGGCGAGCGGTCCGGCGCCCAGTTCGCGGCGGGCGCCGCGCAGGCTGACCGCCACGGCTCCGGCGGCGACGACGCCGGCGGCGGCCGACACCGGCAGGTTGATCATTCCGTCGGGGACATGCATGGCGGGCTCCGCTTCCGGCAGGCGTGGTGAACCGCTCGAAGTGAACCGTTCGAATAGATAGTCCTCTCTTGCGAACGAGTTGCAAGAGCGCGCGGCATGCGAACCGGTGTACGGGCACCGAACGGCACGGAAAGTTTGAGATTTCCGGGACACTCGGCGTTAAATAAGGGACAAAAGGTATGTTGTGTTGTAAAGCACCACGCACCGCGTCGGGAACGGCGCCGAGCGACACAAGCGCCGCAGAGGAGCGAAGCGATGTCTGCCGTCGTCGAGCAGCCTGCCAAGGTCCGTCTCATCACGGACGCCCCCCACCACGGGTGCCTGTCGGTCACCCTCCGCTACGACAGCGCCGACCCGCTCGCCGTCCGCGTCGTCTTCCCGGCCGAGGTGTCGCGCGACGACGGCGAGGTGGTGTGGACCTTCGCGCGCGAGCTGCTCGAATCGGGCCTCCGTACCCCTTCCGGCGACGGCGACGTACGCGTCTGGCCCTGCGGCCGCGCGCAGACGATGCTCGAATTCCACTCGCCGGAAGGTGTCGCGCTGACCCAGTGCGACACCGCCGTACTGCGCCGTTTCCTGCGGCTGACGCACGAGACGGTCCCGGCCGGCGAGGAGCGCTACCCACTGCGCGCCAAACGCGGCCTGGACCGTCTGCTGCACAACTCCGAAGGGCCGCACAGCACCGAAGTGCAGCACCACACCTAGGGCCTGCCGCCCTGGGTCGCCCCGGATCGGGTCAGATCAGACCCGCACCAGCTCCTTCTCCGAGCCCGGACCGGAGTCCGGCCCCGAGCCGGCGGTGTCCGACTCCTTCTCCAGCATCTTCCGCAGCTGCTCGCCCTCCACGTCCACGTTCGGCAGCAGCCGGTCCAGCCAGCGCGGCAGCCACCACGCCTTGTTGCCGAGCAGCGCGAGCACCGCCGGGACGATGGCCATGCGGACCACGAACGCGTCGAAGAAGACCGCGATGGCCAGCGAGAAGCCGATCATCTTGACCATGGACTCGCTGGAGCCGATGAAGCCCGCGAAGACGGCCATCATGATGATCGCGGCGGCGGTGACGACCCGCGTGCCGTGCCGGAAGCCGGTGGCGATCGCCTGTCCCGGCCGCTCCCCGTGGACGTACGCCTCGCGCATCCGCGTGACCAGGAAGACCTCGTAGTCCATGGCGAGACCGAAGACCACACCCACCATGAAGATCGGCATCATCGACATGATCGGACCGGTCTGCTCGACCCCGAACAGGCTCCCGAGCCAGCCCCACTGGAAGACCGCGACCACCGCGCCGAGCGCGGCGACGACCGACAGCAGGAACCCGAGGGCCGCCTTGAGCGGGACCAGGATCGACCGGAAGACCAGCATCAGCAGCAGGAACGCCAGACCCACGACGAGCGCGAGGTAGGGCAGCAGCGCGTCGTTCATCTTCTCGGAGAAGTCGGTGTTCATCGCGGTGGCGCCGGTGACCAGCACCTTCGCCTCGCTGCCCGAGGCGATCTCGCCGCCCGCGTCGCGGATGGCGTGGACCAGGTTCTCCGTCTCCACGGACGAGGGGCGGTCCTTCGGGACGACCGTGATCGTCGCCGTGTCGCCGGCCTTGTTGTACGTGGCGGGGGTGACCGCCGCGACGCCCTTCATGTCCTCGACGGCGTCGGTGACCTGCCCGGCGGTCTGCTTGGCGTTGTCGTCGCCCTTGCCGTCCACGACGACCATCAGCGGGCCGTTGAAGCCGGGCCCGAAACCGTCGGAGAGCAGGTCGTACGCCTTGCGCTGCGTGGTGCTGGTCGGCTGCGAACCGTCGTCGGGCAGACCCATCTCCAGCGAGGTGGCCGGGACGGCGATGATGCCGAGACCGACAACCGCGGTGACGAGTACGGCGACGGGGCGGCGCAGCACGAAGCGCGCCCAGCGGGTGCCCATGTTGGGCTTGCCCTCGGCGATCTTGCCGTCGGCGGAGGCCGCCCGCTCCCGGGCCTGCCGCTCGCGCACCTTCTTGCCGTGCACGCGCTTGCCCGCGAATCCCAGCACGGCCGGGACGAGCGTGAGCGCGATGAGGACGGCGATGACGACCGTGCCGGCCGCGGCGGCGCCCATCTTGGTGAGCATCGGGATGTTGACGACGGCGAGGCCGACGAGCGCGATGACGACGGTGAGCCCGGCGAAGACCACGGCGGATCCGGCCGTACCGGCCGCCCGTCCGGCGGCTTCCTCGGGTTCACGCCCTTCCGCCAGCTCCGCCCGGTAGCGGGAGACGATGAACAGGGCGTAGTCGATGCCGACGGCGAGGCCGATCATCATCGCGAGAATGCTGGTGGTGGAGCCGAGATCCATCACGCTCGCCAGCGCGGTGATGGTCGAGACGCCGATTCCTACGCCGACGAGGGCGGTGAGCAGTGGCAGTCCCGCCGCGATCAGCGAACCGAAGGTGATGACGAGTACGACGGCGGCCACGGCGATGCCGATGATCTCGGTGGCCCCGGTCTCCGGTGCGGCCTGCAGCGCGTCACCGCCGATCTCGACGGTCAGCCCGGTGTCCCGCGCCTCGTGCCCCGTCTCCTCCAGCGCCGTACGGGTCTCCTCGGTCAGCTCCATCGAACTGACCTTGTACGTGACCGAGACGTAGGCGGTCGTACCGTCCTTCGAGACGGCCTTGGCCGTGTACGGGTCGGTGACCTGCGCGATCTGGTCGGATCCCGCGGGCAGCTCGTCGACGATCTTCTCGACCTCGGCCTTGTTGGCGGCGGAGGTCATCTTCTCGCCGTCCGGCGCCTTGAAGACGACCCGCGCGGTCGCCCCGTCGGCGCTCCCGCCGGGGAAGCGCTCTTCCAGCAGGTCGAAGGCCTTCTGGGCCTCCGTACCGGGAATGGAGAAGGAGCTGGATGTCGCGGTGGACGCGGATGCCGCGCCGACGCCCGCGAGGGCGAGCAGCGCCACCCATACGAAGGCGACGAGATTTCGGCGTCGGAAGGCGAACCGTCCGAGTTTGTAAAGAAACGTGGCCACGAGGCGTACTCCCGGTCTGGGGGCGGATCAAAGGGCATGGGGAGCCGACCGACGGCGCGAGAGCGACACGCGTCAGGTGCTGGTGCCGGGAAGGGCACCGGGTACTGCTGGGGAACCCCGGAGGTGGGCGAGCGGCCCAGGGAGGCGTAGCTGCGGAGCTTCGGGGAGGTCAGACGCCGAGAGCGGGGAGAAGCACGGCGTCGAGATAGTCGCGGAGGAACGCCTGGTCGACAGAGCGGTCCTCAACGAGCTGCCGGGCGACGAAGGCGCCGACCAGCATGTGTGTGACGTACTTCAGCGCGGGTTGGTCCGCGCTGATCTCACCCCGGTCCACGGCGCGGCGCAGGAACACATGGAGCCCGTTGAGCTCGGGCTCGATGAGCAGTTCACGCAGCGCGAGATGGAGATCGGGGTTGGTGTGAACGGCATGGGCCAGGCCCCGCATCAGCGCGGAGTCCCGTTCCATCTGGCAGTCGTCGGCCATCGAGACCATGGCGTGGAAGTCCCCGCGCAGCGAGCCGGTGTCGATCTGTGCGACATCGGCCGGCTTGTTGTCGCGGAGGGCTCGTGCGACGAGCTCCGGCTTGCTCCCCCACTGGCGGTAGAGGGTGGCTTTGCTGGAGTGGGTGCGGGCGGCGATGGCGTCCATGGTGAGGGCGTCGTAGCCGACCTCGCGCAACAGGTCGAGCGTGGTGCCGTACAACTCGCTCTCGCGCTCCGGCGTGAGTCTGGTGCGTGCCACGGTCGACCTCCCGTCGAGGTATCGATGAGCCAAACGAAACGGTTTCGTACAGTACGAAGATAACCCCACCCTCATCGAAACGGCAACGTTTCGCTTGTGGGCTCCGCCACATCCCGGCCGCCCCCTCCGGCGACCCCTCCGGCGACCCCTCCGGCGACCTCTCGGGCGACCTCTCGGGTGACGTCCGACGCCCCGCCCGCTCACACGACCGAGTGCCCGCCGAACACATCCGGCCAACCTGTCTCCTTCCACGAGTTGCCGCGCCCCTCCCGCACGGAAAGCATTGGGGGGTGAGTGACGACGTCGCGTATCTCCGCTATCCGCACCTGCACGACGACTTGTTGTGTTTCGCCGCCGAGGACGACCTCTGGGTCGCCCCTCTCTCGTCGGCCAAGCACCGCCCGGACCGTGCCTGGCGGGTGACCGTCGACCGCACGCGAGTGGGGCATCCGCGGTTCTCGCCCGACGGCGGCCAGATCGCCTATACGAGCTGGCGCAGCCTGGATCCGGAGATCCATCTGGCGCCGGTGGCCGGCGGCCCGGCCCGCCGGCTCAGCTACTGGGGATCGACCGACACCCGCGTCTGCGGCTGGACGCCGCCGGACAAGGACGGCACGGCGCAGATCCTCGCCGTCTCCTCGCACGGCCAGCCCTTCTCGTACTACTCCTGGGCCTACAGCGTCCCGACCGACGGCTCCCCCGGCGGAAAACTCCCCTGGGGCCCGGTCGCCGACATCGCGATCGCCGACATCGAGGGCGAGCGCCGCAGCCTGCTGCTGACCGGGAAGCCGCCGCACGAACCGGCCGCCTGGAAGCGGTACCGGGGCGGCGCCACGGGGCGGCTGTGGCTGCACGGCGAGCGGCTGCTGGCGGATCTGCCCGGCCATCTCGACTGCCCGATGTTCGTGGACGGGCGCATCGCGTTCCTCTCCGACCACGAGGGCGTCGGCAATCTCTACTCGACGCTCCCCGACGGCACCGACCTGCGCCGGCACACCGACCACGACGCGTTCTACGCCCGCCACGCGTCGTCCGACGGGCGCCGGGTCGTCTACCAGTGCGCGGGAGACCTGTGGCTGGTGGACTCGCTGGCGCCGGACTCGGTGCCGCGCAAGCTGTCGGTACGGCTCGGCGGTCCGCGCGCCGGCCGGCGTACGTACCAGGTCCCGGCCGCCCACCACGTCGACTCGATCTCCGTGGACACCACGGGCCGGGCGAGCGCCGTCTCCGTACGCGGCAGCCTGTACTGGCTCACCCACCGCGACGGCCCGGCCCGCACGATCACGGACACCCCGGGCGTACGGGTGCGGCTGCCCGAGATGCTGGGCAGCGGCGGCAAGGTCGCCTACGTCACGGACGCGGACGGCGAGGACGCGATCGAGATCGCCTACCTGCCGCGCGCGAGCGGCGACCGGCCGCCGGTGCGGCTCGCCTCCGGGCGACTGGGGCGCGTCCACGAACTGATCGCGGACCCGGACGGCGAACGGCTGGCGCTGAGCACGCACGACGGAAGGCTGCTGATACTGACGGTCCCTGACGATGCGTCAGACGACGCCACGTCAGGCGTCGTGCCGGAAGCCGCGGTTGCGGACGCGGTTGAAGCCGAGGACGCGGCCGAGGAGGTCACCGAGCTGATCCGCTCCGTCAACGGCCCCGTCACCGACCTCGCGTTCTCCCCCGACGGCGACTGGATCGCCTGGTCCCACCCCGGTGTCGGCCGCTCGCTGCGCCAGATCAAGATGGCGCGGATCCCCGACCGTACGATCGTCGATGTCACCAACGGCCGCTTCGAGGACGAGAATCCGGTTTTCACGCGGGACGGCCGATATCTCGCCTTTCTTTCCTGGCGCGGATTCGACCCCGTGTACGACGTGCACACGGGGGACCTCTCCTTCCCGCTGGGCTGCCGCCCCTACCTCGTACCGCTGTCGTCGGCGACGCCCTCGCCGTTCGCGCTCCTCCCGGACGGCCGCCCGGCCGCCGGCGGCCTCGACCCGGTGCCGGTCGTCCCGTCCGACGGCACCACCGCGGTGGCCGACAGTACGGTCACGGTCGAGGTCGAAGGACTCGCCAGCCGCGTCACGCCCTTCCCCGTGTCCGCGTCCAAGTACTCCGCCCTGCAGCCCGTCAGCGGCGGCGGCCTGGTCTGGCTGCGCTGGCCGATCTCCGGCGCGCTCGGCGAGACGTTCGCCAACCCCGCCGACACCTCGGGCCGTCCCACCCTCGAACACTTCGACATCACCAAGGCGCGCAAGAGCGAACTCGTGGACCACCTCGACTGGTTCGCGCTCAGCCGCGACGGCTCCCGGCTCGTGGTCGTGGACGACGACGAGCTGCGCGCCGTACCCGCCACCGAGCCCGGCGACAGCGACTCGACCGTCCATCTCGACCTGCGCCGCATCCTGCACGAGGTCGACCCCGCGGCCGAATGGCGCCAGGCGTACGCGGAGGCGGGCCGCATCATCCGCTCGTACTTCTGGGAACCCGACATGTGCGGCATCGACTGGGACGCGGTGCTCGACCAGTACCGCCCGCTGGTCGAACGCGTCGCGTCCCCCGACGAGTTCGCCGATCTGCTGCGCGAGGCACTCGGCGAGCTGGGCACCTCGCACGCGTACGTCACGCCCGCCCGCCGCAACGAGGGGCCGGCGCACTACCAGCGCGCCATGGGCCTGCTCGGCGCCAACCTCGTCTGCCGGGACGGCGAATGGCTGGTGAAGCGGATCCTGCCCGGCGAGTCGTCGGACTCCAAGGCCCGCTCCCCGCTCGCCGGTACGGGCATCCGCGAGGGCGCCGTCCTCACCCATGTCGACGGCCGGCCCGTCGACCCGGTGACCGGCCCCTTCCCGCTGCTGTCCGCCGCCGGCGGTACGACGGTCGAGCTGACGTTCCGCCCCGCCGAGGATCTGTCGACGACCAACGGCGGTATCCGGCACGGCGGTTCACGCCGCGTGGCGATCGTCCCGCTCGTGGACGAACGGCCGCTGCGCTACCAGGACTGGGTGGCCAAGCGCCGCGAGGTGGTCCGCGAGATGAGCGGCGGCAAGTGCGGCTATCTCCACATCCCCGACATGGGCGGCTCGGGCTGGGCGCAGTTCAACCGCGATCTGCGGCTGGAGGTTTCCCGGCCCGCGCTGATCGTGGACGTACGGGGAAACGCGGGCGGCCACATCAGCGAACTGGTCGTGGAGAAGCTGACACGGCGCATCCTCGGCTGGGACCTGACGCGTAACGCCCAGGCGGTCAGTTACGCCTCCAACGCCCCGCGCGGCCCGGTCGTCGCCATCGCGGACGAGGCCACCTCGTCCGACGGCGACATGATCACGGCCGCCTTCCGGCTGCTGAAGCTGGGCCCGGTCGTCGGGCAGCGCACCTGGGGCGGGGTGGTCGGCATGACCGGCCGACACCGGCTGGGCGACGGCAGCGTGATCACGGTGCCGATGAACGCGGCCTGGTTCGACGCCTACGGCTGGTCGGTCGAGAACCACGGCGTGGAGCCGGACATCGAGGCGCTGCGCACCCCGCTCGACTGGGCGGAGGGGCGGCACGCGCAGCTCGACGACGCGGTGTGGGTGGCGCTGGAGCTGCTGGCCAAGCAGCCGGCGGCGACCCCGCCCGGCTACGGCGACGTCCCGGACCGCCGCCGCCCGCAGCTGCCGCCGCGAAGCTGATCCCGCCGACCGCCGTCGGCACAGAGAAGCGCACCTGATGCACGGGCACCAGGTGCGCTTCCCTGCGAACTACGAAGTGCGGACCACCAGCTCAGGCGTCGTAGTCGTCGGCGAAACGGTCACGCGCGTCCTGCGCACGCTGCTGCGCACGCGCCCGCTCGTCCTGCATCCGGTCCTCGTCCCGCGAGGAGCGCTCGGACGCCTCGTCCTTCTCGCCGTTGGCCGTCTTCGCCTCCTGCGCCTTCTGCGCCTTGTCGGCGAGCTGCTGCGACTTGTCCTTGAACTGGTCGGCGATACCCATCGAAACTCACTCCTGAAAGTCCGGTGAGGCCCGTGGAGAGATCCAGGGCCTGGGCCCTGTCCGGACCCAGACCAGACTTACACGCACCGACATACCGCGCATTTCGATCAGTTACGCTCCGTGCGCTCCCGCTCGTCGGCCGCCCCGCCCGCCCCCACGAGCCCCTTGCCCACTCCCCCGAGCCGCGGGTCGAGGCTCCGCACGTGGCGGCTTCCGACGGCCGCGATCAGGCCCGGCAGATACCCGCGTACGGACTGCGTGCCGCGCAGCCACCACTGCGCGTACACATGCGCCGAACGCCGCTCGATCCCGGTCACGATGCGCTCGACGGCGGGCCCGAGCGGATACGTCTTGTTGGCCGGCCACGGCAGCCGGCGCCGCATCTCGCGCATCACCTCGTCCTCGTCGGCGCCGCGCACCATGTCGGTGTCGGTCCACGAGAGATAGCCGACGCCGACCCGGACACCCTTGTACCCGACCTCGGCGCGCAGGCTGTGCGCGAACGCCTCGACGCCCGACTTGGAGGCGCAGTACGCGGTCATCAGGGGCGCGGGGGTGATCGCGGCGAGCGAGGCGATCTGGAGGAAGTAGCCGCGGCTCTCCATCAGTACGGGCAGGAACGCGCGCGCCGTGACCGCGCCGCCGATGAGATTGACCTCGATGACCCGCCGCCAGGCGGCGGGGTCGGAGTCCAGGAACGGACCGCCCGCCGCCACACCCGCGTTGGCCACGACGATGTCGACCTTCCCGAAGCGCCGCTTGACCTCCCCCGCGACGCGGGTCATCTCCTCCTGATTCGTGACATCGGCGTACCAGTGCTCGCACTCGGTGTGCAGCCTGCTCGCCACGTCCTTCAACTCGTCGGCCTCCAGGCCCACGAGAGCCACCCGCGCGCCGCGCGCCGAGAGCTTGCGGGCCAGCAGTTCGCCCACGCCACGCGCCGCGCCGGTGACGACGGCGACCTGTCCTTCGAGACCGACCCTGCTCATACGGCACTCTCCTTGTCGGCATGCTGGGTCTTACCGGCACCGGCCCTGAGGTGGTCGTCCGCCAACCCGCGGATCACGGCTGTCACCGCCTCCGGCGCCTCCACCGGCGTCATGTGCCCCATCCCGGTCAACTCGGTGAGGCCCACGCAGTCGGGCAGCGCGTCGGCCAGCCGGCGCGCCAGCACCGAGGGCGTCAACCGGTCGGCGGTCCCCGTGACGACTGCCGTGGGCACCCGCAACTCACCCACACCCGCGTCGAGATCCAGCTCACCGAGCACATGCGACCAGGCCACCCGCACCGCGCGCGGACACGCGTGCACGATCCGCGCGCACGCGTCGACCCGGTCCGGCGCCGTACCGGGCCCCATCGTCCCGTAGCGCAGGATCCGCTTCGAGACGGGTGTGACCGGCCCCAGCGGGGCCCGCGCGCCGAGGATCAGCCGGGTCAGCCGGGTCCGTACCCGACCGGGGCGCATCGGCACCACGCGCGATTCGGCGACCAGGCTCGAACTGCCCGTGCTGCACAGCAGCGCCGCCGCCGCGTGCTCCCGGAACGCGGGCCGCGCCGACGCGGCCATCAGCGTCATACCGCCCATGGAGTGCCCGGCCAGCACCGCCTTCTCACCCGGCGCGAGGGTCGCGCCCAGCACCGCCTCCAGGTCGTCGGCGAGCGCGTCGGTCGTGTATCCGTCCCGGCCGACGGCGGGCGAACGGCCGTGCCCGCGCTGGTCGTAGACGATCACGCGGTGGTCCGCGGCGAGGTCGTCGATCTGCGCGGCCCAGAAGAGAGTCGAGCAGGTCCACCCATGGATCAGGACAATCGCGGGCGCCCCCTCGGAGCCGTACACCTCGATGTGCAGGCGTGAGCCGTCGGCGGAAGTCGCCGTCAGCACACGGGGGTCGGGGTCCGTCGTCATCGAAGTGTCTCCTTGGTCTGCGACTCGGCCTGCGCCCTCGCCGCCCGCGCGTGGGCGACGTCGTACTCCCTCAGGTCCACGTCCCGTGTCGCCCGGCGGAACTCGGTCGTCGTCCCCGGCCAGATCGTGGTGTTGCGCCCGTTGGCGTCCAGATACCAGCTGGTGCAGCCGCCGGTGTTCCACACGGTGCGCTTCATCCGCTCCTGCACGCGTCGGTTCCAGGCGTCGACGGCCACCGGTTTGGGGGTGAGCGCGGCGCCCGCGCCGAGCGAGCCGAGCGCGCGCAGATAGCCGCTGAGATAGTTGAGCTGGGCCTCGATCATCAGGATCATCGAGGAGTTGCCGAGTCCGGTGTTCGGGCCGACGACGGTCATCCAGTTGGGGAAGCCGACGGCGGTCGCGCCGCGCAGCGACTCCATGCCGTCCTTCCACGCGTCGGCGAGCGTGCTGCCGTCCGCGCCCACCACCCGCTCGGCGATGGGCATGTCGGTGACATGGAAGCCGGTCCCGAAGACGATCGCGTCGACCTCGGTCTCGCGGCCGTCGGCCGCCACGACGGTCGACCCGCGCACCTCGGCCAGCCCGGACGCCACGACATCCACATTGGGCCGCGCGAGCGCCGGATAGTACGCGCTGGACAGCAGGATCCGTTTGCAGCCGATGCGGTACGAGGGGGTCAACGCGGCCCGCAGCGCGGGGTCCTTGATCGCCCGCGCGATGTTGGCCTTGCCGAGGAGCTCCACGAGCCCCAGCTCGTTGGGCCGCTTGGTGAACGCCTGGACCTGCAACTCCCTGATTCCCCAGAGCAGTTGGCGCCGTGCGGTACCGGTGACCGGGACCTTCCGGTGCAGCCACCGCTCGGCGGCGGAGATCGCCCGGTCCGTGCGCGGCAGCACCCACGGCGGGGTGCGCTGGAACAGCGTCAGCCTCGCCACGTCGGGCTGGACGGCCGGCACGATCTGGATCGCCGACGCACCGGTCCCGACCACCGCGACGCGCTTGCCCCGCAGGTCGTATCCGTGGTCCCAGCGCGCGGAGTGGAAGACCTTCCCCGGGAACGAGTCGAGGCCGGGCACGTCCGGCACCTTCGGGTCCGACAGCGCCCCCGTCGCGGAGACGACGACGTCCGCCGTGACGATCCCGCGCGCGGTCTCGATCTCCCAGTGCGCCGCCTCGGCGATCCAGCGCATCAGCCGGACCTCGTGGTTCAGCCGGATGTGCGGCCGGAGCCCGAAGGTGTCGGCGACGTGCTCCAGGTACGCGCGGATGTGCCGCTGACCGGAGAAGGTGCGCGGCCAGTCGGGGTTGGGCGCGAAGGAGAACGAGTAGAGGTGCGAGGGCACGTCGCACGCGCACCCCGGATAGCTGTTGTCGCGCCATGTGCCGCCGACCGAGTCGGCCCGTTCCAGGACGACGAAGTCGGTGATCCCGTCGCGCCGCAGCCGGACGGCGGCCCCCAGGCCACCGAATCCGGACCCGATCACCGCCACCCGTACATGCTCGTGCTTGGCCATGCCGCCGCCTCCCGCCGGAGTACCCGCACCGAACCGCGCCAGTAATCACTGGCACTGTTGGGAGAGTAGGGCAGCTCCTTACTCATGGGTAGGGGGCGAACGAGAAAAGTTACCGCCGGTACAACGGCATAGGCTGACCGGCATGTCCGACCAGGAAGAAGTCCGCGAGTACCGCATGAAGGAACTGGCCGACGCGGCCGGCATCACGGTGCGTACGGTCCGCTTCTACCGCGAACGCGGCCTGATCCCGCCGCCCCGCAAGGAGGGCCGGATCGCCTGGTACGACAGCCACCACCTGGCCAGACTGCGCACGATCGCCGCCCTCCTGGAACGCGGCCACACCCTCAACGGCATCGCCGACCTCGCCACCGCCTTCGAGAGCGGCCGCGACGTGGGCGAGGTGCTGGGCCTCGGCGAACCGACCGAGGAAACACCGGTCCGCCTCACCCCCGAGGAGCTGGCCGACCACTTCGAGGGCGAGGTCACGGCGGAGAACCTGGCCACCGCCCTCGAACTCGGCTACCTCGCCACCGACGGCGACGACCTCGTCCACATCAGCCGCCGCCTCCTGGACGTCTCCGCCGCCCTGGTCCGCGAGGGCGTCCCCCTGGCGGCGGTCTTCGAGGCCGGCCGCCAGGTCCGCGTCCACGCGGACGCACTGGCCGAACTCTTCGCGACGATGCTCAAGACCCACGCGGGCGCCACGACCCCGGAGACCCTGCGCCCCCTCGCCAAGAGCGTGGTGGAGGCGGAACTCTCGATGGCCCTGGACCGCCGCCTGCGGAAGCCGTAAAAGCCCCGCTACCCCAGCTCGTACGCGACGCTCACCGGCGCGTGGTCACTCCAGCGCTCGTCGTGCGTCGCCGCCCGCTCCACCCACGCCTTCACCGCGCGCTCCGCCAGCCCCGCCGTCGCCACGTGGTAGTCGATGCGCCAGCCCGTGTCGTTGTCGAACGCGCGCCCGCGGTAGGACCACCAGGTGTACGGCCCGGTCTGGTCCGGGTGCAGGGCGCGGACCACGTCCACGTACGACGCCTCGTCGAAGACCCGCGTCAGCCACGCGCGCTCCTCGGGCAGGAAGCCGGACTCCTTGCGGTTGGCCTTCCAGTTCTTGAGGTCGGCCTCCTGGTGGGCGATGTTCCAGTCGCCGCAGACCAGCACCTCCCGGCCGGCCGCCGCCGCGCGCTCCTTGAGCCCGCCGAGGTAGGTCAGGAACTCGTCCATGAACCGGACCTTCTCGTCCTGGCGCTCCGTGCCCACGTCGCCCGACGGCAGATAGAGGCTGGCCACCGTCACGCCGGGCAGGTCGATCTCGACGTACCGCCCGCTCGTGTCGAACTCCGCGCTGCCGAACCCGATCCGCACCCGCTCCGGCTCCCGCCGCGAGTAGAGCGCGACACCCGCGCGGCCCTTGGCCGCCGCCGGGGCGAACACCGTGTGCCACCCCTCGGGCTTCCGCACCCCCTCGGCCAGCTGATCCTCCTCGGCGCGCACCTCCTGGAGGCAGACCACATCGGCCCCGGTCCCGGCCAGCCACTCCACGAAGCCCTTCTTCGCGGCGGCGCGGAGCCCGTTCACATTCACGGAAGTCACAGTGAGCATTCCGGCACCCTACCCAGGCTCTACGATCGATGCCGTGGCCATCCAAATACGTCAGGTCCCCGCCGACCACCCCGACGCAGTGAAGCTCGACGCCGAGGTCCAACTCGAATACGCCGCGCGTTACGACAGCGAGGGTGACGCCACCGTGCTCCACCCCCGGATGTTCGACCCGCCCCGCGGCGTCTACTTCCTCGCCTACGACGACGCCGACGACCGCCCGGTCGCCTCCGGCGGCTGGCGCGCGCAGGAGACCAACGACGAGGGCTACTCGGACGGCGACGCAGAGATCAAGCGGATGTACGTGACGGTGGAGGCCCGCGGCCTCGGGCTGGCCCGCCGTATCCTCGCGCTGCTGGAGGAGGACGCCCGCGCGGCGGGCCGTACCCGCATGGTGCTGGAGACGGGTACCAAGCAGCCGGAGGCCATCGCGCTCTACCGGTCCAGCGGCTACACGGACTGCCCGAAGTTCGGCCACTACCGGAACGACCCGCTGAGCATCTGCCTGGCCAAGCCGCTCGGGTAGCACCCCTGGACAGCCCAGGAAACGACAGAGCCCGGCCCGGCAGCCGAGCTGCCGGACCGGGCCTGAGGCGGGAACGTCAGTGGTTGCCCACGCCGTTCGCCGAGAGGATCGGGATGTCCTCCAGGATGTGCGACAGGGGCTCGTCGCCCTTCGCCTGCGTCGAGTTCTCGGTGCACTGCTGGTTCTGCGGGGAGGACAGGACGTTGATGTCCTGGACCGCGATCGGCACGAGGCCCACGAGCGAACCGACGTTGGCCTTGACGGGCAGACCGATGCAGGGCTTGTTGAGCGTGCCCTGCACGAGGCTGAGCTGCGGGCTCATGTCCCCGTGGGTCTCCGAGTTGCCGAACTCCTGCTCGGCACCGTTGCCACTGAGCGACGTCGTGCCCGTGTCGTTGCCGATCGCCAGCGCCGGCGACGCGGTGGCGGCGAGGCCGCCGACCATCGTGGCCGCTACAGCAGCGGTAGCCCACAGCTTGTTCATTTTGTTGCCTTTCCGGAAAGTCGGAACTCCACCGGTGGAGTTCCGAGTCGTTCAACTCGCCACACGACGTTTGGTTGCGCCCGTTCCCCCGAACAGCCCATAAGGCATATCGGTGAGTCGCCGCGCGCGTGAAAACGACCGGGCCACCGCCGAATTCAGCGGTGACCCGGCAACGTTATTCAGCCTCGATATCAGCCGTTGCCCGCGCCGTTGGCCGACAGGATCGGGATGTCGTTCAGGAGGTGCGACAGCGGCTCGTCGCCCTTCGCCTGCGTCGAGTTCTCGACACACTGCTGGTTCTGCGGCGAGGACAGGACGTTGACGTCCTGGACCGCGATCGGCACGAGGCCCACGAGCGAACCCGCGTTGATCTTGGCCGGCAGGCCGATGCAGGGCTTGTTGAGCGAGCCCTGGATGAGCGCCATCTGCGGGCTCATGTTCCCGTACGTCGCCGAGTTGCCGTACGACTGGAGGGCGCCGTTGCCGCTGAGCGACGTGGTGCCCGCGTCGTCACCGACGGCGAAAGCGGACGGCGCGGCCATAGCCGACATGCCGACGACGGAAGCAGCGACGGCCGCAGTGGCCATAACCTTCTTGATCACGATGAGTCCCCTTCTGAAGGATGCCCCAAGTCCCCGGGGCGCCATGAGCAACTACATTCCGCAGGTTTAGTTATCGCGCTTCACTCCAACAGCCCATTAGGCACTCAATCAGCCCGCTCGGGCCGCACAATCCGAACGAGTGAAGGACCGGAACCAAACCCGGGCCATTCGGTTGGGCAGGCCGCACCACCTGCATTTCTTGAGAAAAGGAACTAACCGTGATCAAGAAGATCCTGGCGGCTGCGGCGGTCACCGCCTCCGTGGTCGGCGCCTCCGCCGCGGTCGCGTCGCCGGCACTCGCCGTCGGCAACGACACCGGCACCACCTCGCTGAGCGGCAACGGCTCCAAGGAGTCGCACGGCAACGCCGCCACCCACGGCAACCTGAGCCCGCAGGCCACCCTTGTGCAGGGCTCGCTCAACAAGCTCTGCGTCGGCCTGCCGGCCAAGGCCAACGTCGGCTCGCTCGTCGGAATTCTCGTGCCGGTCGCGGTCCAGGACATCAACGTCCTGTCCTCCCCGCAGAACCAGCAGTGCGTCGAGAACTCCACGCAGGCGAAGGGCGACGAGCCCCTCTCGCACCTCCTCGGGGACATTCCGGTCCTCTCGGCCAACGGTGCGGGCAACGGCTGACAGCCATTGCCTTTACGGCGCCATTCCGGGCCGAACTGAGACCGGCCGGGGCGAATTCGCCCCGGCCGGTCTCAGTGTCATATGAACGGCTCCCGTGCC
>NZ_JBHUUW010000005.1:0-213904 GCF_042670825.1 Streptomyces sp. NPDC057137
CACCGGGCTCGTGATGGAGCCCGGTGCGCCCGGTGCGCTGTGCGCTGTGGTTCGGCGTGCTCGCTTAACGCAGCGGTACGGCCACCGCGTTGTACGTCGTCTCCGGCGTCGGGGTCGTCGTGAAGCGGGCGTTGACCAGGTACAGGCGGTTGCCGAGGCGCGCCGCCGTCGTGGGTACGTCGAAGCGCGGGTCGGTGATGCTGCGTCGCAGCGTCGCGGTGGTGGCGCGCGAGTCGAGGTCGAACACGGTGATGAGGTTGAGGCGGTTCTGCACCACGTACAGCGTGTTGCCCACGCGCAGCAGCCCGTCGCCGTTGATGACGTTCTCCGCGCCCTTGAGGGTGATGGTCGTGGCGTGCCCGGTCTTCGGGTCAACCCGGAACAGCTTGCCGATCGGGCTGTTGACGACGATCAGAGCGCGGCCGTCGGGGGTCGTCTCGATGCCGTTGGCACTGATGCCGGTGGGTGCCTGCTCCCACTCGCCGCCCAGCGGGACACTCCGCAGATCCTCCTTCTTCCCCCGCCGCCTGCCGCCGCGCGGGACGGTGTAGAGGACGGGGGCGTTCGAGTTGGTGAACCAGGCCCGGTCGCCGTACAGGATCACGTCGTTGACGAAGCCGGCCGTCGTCGGCTGATAGGTGGCGGTGAGCCGGTTCGTACGGGTGTCGAGGACCCGGATGGAACCGCTCACGCCGCCCGAGATGTAGAGCAGCCCGTCGCGGTCGAGCTTCAGACCGGTGGTGGCCCCGCCGGTCGCGCCCTCCAGGACGGTCCGGCCCTCGCCGGTGCGCAGGTCGGCGCGGCGGATCGAACCGTCCGCGAGGGAGCCCATGTAGGCGTACGGTCCGCTGCCGATGGCGATGCCCTCGGGGCGGAAGCCGTTGGGCAGCGGGAAGTCGGTGGGCCAGTCACGGCCGGGGCTGCCGGGGCGGGTGGTGCGGTCGGGGCGGGTATTCGCCGTGGCCGTACCGGCACCGAGCGCGAACGTGGCGGCCACGGCGCCGCCGAGCACGGCACGGCGGGAGGGGCTGAAGGGGCGGGAAGAGTCGGGGGGTGTCAGAGACATGGCGTCGAGCCTCCGGGGCTTCGGGGGTGCCTGGGGACAGGGACAACTCCGGTGCGCTATGCGCACGTAACGCGCCGCACCCGCCACCGAGTTCCCGGTGCGGATACGGCACCCGCCCGGCTGTAGCCTCGGCGGCATGTCAGCGAATGATCGGGAGACCAGGTCCGGCGGGATGGGCGAGTCGGGCGAGTCGGGCGAGGTGACGGGGTGGCTGTCGCGGAACTCCGTCCCCCTGAGCGGCGGCCTGACCGCCGGCGCGCCCACCGCCGACCTCCAGCCGCTCAAGGAGGTCCTCGACGGCGTACGGATCGTGGGGCTCGGCGAGTCCACCCACGGCACGCATGAGTTCTTCCGGCTCAAGCACCGGCTGCTGGAGTATCTGGTGACCGAGCTGGGCTTCACGACGCTGGCCATGGAGGCGAGCGCGTCGGCCGGTCCGGCCGTCGACGCGTACGTACGGAGCGGTGTCGGCGACCCCGCGCAGGTGCTGACCGGGCTGGGATTCTGGACCTGGCGGACCGAAGAGGTCCTGGACATGATCGAGTGGATGCGCGCGTACAACGACGGGCGCCCGGCGAACGAGCAGGTCCGTTTCGCCGGCATCGACCCACAGCGCTCCGGGGATTCGCTGGCGGTGCTCGAAGCGTTCCTCACCAGCGTGGCGCCGGACCGGCTGCCCGCTCTGCACTCCACGCTCGGCATCCTCGCCAACGCGTATCCGGGGTCGCGCCCGGACCCCAGGCAGGGGTTGATGCACGAGGCGGAGAAACTGCTGGAGTACGTACGCGGGTACGAGAACATCCCGGCCGGGGCCGTGGCGGTGCGGCACGCCCGGATCCTGGTCCGCGCCGCCGATCTGGTGACACGCAGCGGGCAGCACCCGGACCCGGAGCGGACGGTCTCCGCGGCGCGCGACCGGTACATGGCGGAGGCGGTCGAGGAGATCCTGGACGGCGACCCGGCGGCCAAGGTGGTGCTCTGGGGCCACAACAGCCATATCGCGAAGGGCCGTACGGCCGACGACGCGGTCCCGCCGCCTCTCGGCCGGCACCTGCGCGAGCGGTACGGGGACGCGTACTACGCCCTCGGTCTCCTCTTCGGCGAGGGCTCCTTCCGCGCCCACCGCATCTGGCCGGGCCCCTGGAGCGGTGTCGGCGGCCTGACGGGCCGTATCGCCGAGGGCAACCCCATCGGCCCGGCCCCCGCCACCACGGTGGAGGCCCAACTCGCCACCGCCACCCCGGCGGACCACCTGCTGGACCTGCGCCCCGCCGGAGCGGACGACGCGCCCCGGGCGGTACGGGAGTGGGTCGCCGCCCCGCACACGACGCGGTCGTTCGGCGCGCTGGTGCCGCGCTGGTTCTACCGCCGCGACGTCACCCCGGTCCGGCTGTCGGAGGAGTACGACGGCCTGGCGTACGTCGCGGTCTCGTCGGACTCCCGCCCGATCGCACCGTACCGGCCCGTAAGGCCGTAGAACCGTACAACCCTCCACCCCCCTTCGGGGGTCATGAGTTGCATGCCTTCTCCGCAGACCCTCCGCAGCCGTGGTGTGACCGCCACCTTCCACGGGGACACCGTCGTCATCGAGCGCGCCGAGGAACGTGCCACGATCCCGCTGAGGGTCATCCGGTCCGTACGAGCCGCGGAGGGCCGTTCCCGCACGGTCGAGATCACGCTCGCCGACAGCGCCGTGCACACGATCGCGGCCAACAACTCGACGGCCGCCACCGCTTTCGTCACGGCCGTCGGCGCCGCGCTACCGCCGACTCCCGACGAGCGCGGCAGTGCCCTTGTGCGGACGGAGCCCCTGGCCGCCACGCCCCGGCTGTTCTCCAGCCGCCTCACCCTTGCCCTGTTCACGGCGACCGTCGTGGCCTACCTCGCGTACCTCGGGTACATCGCCGTCGTCCACACCCCCTGGGCGATCTTCAGCGCGGTCGTCGGCCTGCTGCCGCTGGGGCTGGGCCTTGTGACCGCCGGTCTGACCGTCCGCCATCTGTACATCAAGGCGGTACTGCGCCGACGCGGAGTGATCGTCCAGGCGGTCGACACGGGCATGTCGGGCAAGAAGTCGGTGTACACGTTTACGGACGCCGAGGGCAACGCACACGAGTACCGCAGCGGCCTCCACGCGGACACCATCGAAGTCGCCTACGACCCGAGGAACCCGGAGCGCAAGGCGTCGGTGACCCCACTGCTCCTGGAGGTCCCCCGCGTACTCCTGATGGTCCTCCTCGCCGGGGGCTTCACCCTGCTCGGCGCGATCTCCGTCCTCAGCCCGGTGCTCCCGTAACCCGGCGTAACCCGGCGCGACCCGGCCCGAGGCTCAAGTCCCGCGCTCCAAGCCGTTCTTAGTAAGGAAGCGGGAGGAGGTCCTCCCTACCTACCCCGCCGCGGCCTCAACTGAGCCGCATACCAGGGGTGATGACTTTTCGTGACCGGCTTGCCACGCGGCGTGTCGACGGTCTAGCGTTCCGAATAGCGAACATAGGACGGCCCCCGTCAGGTGCTGGAACACCTGCGAGGGCCTAACCGACAGATCGACCACTTCTTAAGGAATCCCGATCCAATGGCTGGTCCTCAGCTTAGTGCTGCCGCGCACACAGCGCACATGACACCGCCCACGACTCACCCGTCGGCGAACCCCGGCTACGGCAAACGTTCGACCCCCGGCCAACAGCCCGCCGCCGTCGGCGACTTCGCGCATCTGCCGGACCGTGAGGCGGGGATCGCGCTCTACCTCGACCGGCTGCCGGACGGCGCGGACATCTCGGTCAAGACGCTGGCGACGATCCTCCCGTACGGCCAGTGCGCGCTCCGCACCGCGCTCCAATGCCTCCGCCGCACCGGCCATCTGCGGATCGGCCGGGAGCATGTGCGGGGCTCCGGGAGCGCGCGGTGGGTGACGCGTACGTGGTTCTCCCGTACGCCCCGCGACGACGCGTGGTGGGCGGCCTTCGTGTCGGGCGACGTACCGTCGTTATCGGCGGCGCCCACCCCGCGCCAGACGCGCTCACGCGCGTACATCCTGCTGGCGGCCCTGAGACACACCGCGCCCGCACTCGCGCTCTCCGCGATCGACTGCGCGGCGCTGGAGCCGCTGGCGGCGGAGTGGTTCGCGCGGGAGGCGACGGAACGGGACATGCTGCACGCCCTGACATCGGGCCTGCCACCCACGATCCACAGCCCGTCGGCCTTCACCCGCGCCCGCCTGACCGCCAAACTCCCGCCGGAACCGATCCGCGTCCCGAAACCGGCGCTGCGAATCATCGAATGCGCGAAGTGCGGCGCGCCGGGCCGCCCGGAGACGCTCGCCTCGGGCGAATGCGCGATCTGCCGCGGCGAACCGGCCCCCGCTCGCGCCCGGCCGGGGACCCCCCTGCCACCCCAGAGAGTCCGCGCCCGGGCCGCCGAGGCCCGCGCGGCAGCATCACGCCCACCGGAGAGGACTCACGTATGACCGTTCAGCCCACGCGTGCCAGAAGCAGGGCACGATGTAAGGGAGGAGGCGACGCCATGACCCCCAGCACCGCTCAACACGCCCAGATGTCCGTCGCGGAGTTCGAGCAGATCGCTCACCACACCCCCGAGACGGTGACGCTCGAATTCATCAATGGAAAGTTGGAGGTCAAGCACGTGCCGGACGGGGCTCACGACGAGATCATCATGTGGGTCGCCGACCAGTGCATGCAGTCCAGGCCGGAACTACGGCTGTACCGCGAACGCGGGCTCAAGGTCGAGACGTACCGCAGAGGACGAGCCCGTCCGGATGGAACGCTCGCGCCGCGCGGCCACTTCGCCGACCACGGCGAGTGGTCCGACCCGGACGGCGTGCTCATGGTCGCCGACGTGACCTCGTACGACGGTGACACCGACAGCCGCGACCGCAAGGAGAAGCGCGACGGCTACGCGGCGGCCGGCATCCCCGTCTATCTCCTCGTGGACCGCGACTCCAACGAGTTGGTCGTCTACACCGAGCCTCACAACGGCGCTTACAAGGCCCGTATGTCGCACGCCTACGGCGCCACCATCACGCTCCCCGAGCCCGTCTCCCTCACGCTGGAGACCGAAGAGCTCAAGAACTACTCCACCTGAACGCCCCGAGGGCGGCACCCCCTCTCGGGAGTGCCGCCCTCGGTTCGTACACGTGCGCAGTTACGAGCTACGCCATGAACCGCCGATCCGTCAGGATCAGAAGTCCATGTCACCGCCCGGCATGCCGCCCGGAGCGCCGCCGGCGCCGGCCTTTTCCGGCTTGTCGGCGATGACGGCCTCGGTGGTGAGGAACAGCGCCGCGATGGACGCCGCGTTCTGCAGCGCGGAACGCGTGACCTTCGCGGGGTCGATGATGCCCTCGGCGATCATGTCCACGTACTCGCCGGTCGCGGCGTTGAGGCCGTGACCGATCGGCAGGTTGCGGACCTTCTCGACGATGACGCCACCCTCGAGACCACCGTTGACGGCGATCTGCTTGAGCGGAGCCTCCAGCGCGAGCTTGACGATGTTCGCACCCGTCGCCTCGTCGCCTTCGAGCTCGAGCTTCTCGAACACCGAGCCGGCCTGGAGCAGAGCCACGCCACCACCGGCGACGATGCCCTCCTCGACGGCGGCCTTGGCGTTGCGCACCGCGTCCTCGATGCGGTGCTTGCGCTCCTTGAGCTCGACCTCGGTCGCGGCGCCGGCCTTGATGACGGCCACGCCGCCGGCCAGCTTCGCGAGGCGCTCCTGGAGCTTCTCGCGGTCGTAGTCCGAGTCCGAGTTCTCGATCTCGGCGCGGATCTGGCTCACGCGACCGGCGACCTGCTCGCTGTCACCGGCACCGTCGACGATGGTGGTCTCGTCCTTGGTGATGACGACCTTGCGGGCACGGCCCAGCAGGTCGAGACCGGCGTTCTCCAGCTTGAGGCCGACCTCCTCGGAGATGACCGTGCCGCCCGTGAGGATGGCGATGTCGTTCAGCATCGCCTTGCGGCGGTCACCGAAGCCCGGGGCCTTGACGGCGACGGACTTGAAGGTGCCCTTGATCTTGTTGACGACGAGCGTGGACAGCGCCTCGCCCTCGACGTCCTCGGCGATGATCAGCAGCGGCTTGCCCGACTGGATGACCTTCTCCAGGAGCGGCAGAACGTCCTTGACGCTGCCGATCTTGGAGTTGACGATCAGGATGTACGGGTCGTCGAGCGACGCCTCCATACGCTCCATGTCGGTGGCGAAGTACGCCGAGATGTAGCCCTTGTCGAAGCGCATGCCCTCGGTGAGCTCAAGCTCGAGACCGAAGGTCTGCGACTCCTCGACGGTGATGACGCCTTCCTTGCCGACCTTGTCCATCGCCTCGGCGATGAGCTCGCCGATCTGGGTGTCGGCGGCGGAGATGGAGGCCGTCGAAGCGATCTGCTCCTTGGTCTCCACATCCTTGGCCTGCTCAAGGAGCGCACCGGAGACGGCCTCGATGGCCTTCTCGATACCGCGCTTGAGGGCCATCGGGTTGGCGCCGGCGGCCACGTTGCGCAGGCCCTCGCGGACCAGGGCCTGGGCCAGGACGGTCGCGGTGGTCGTACCGTCACCGGCGACGTCATCCGTCTTCTTGGCGACTTCCTTGACCAGCTCGGCGCCGATCTTCTCGTACGGGTCCTCGAGCTCGATCTCCTTGGCGATGGAAACACCATCGTTGGTGATCGTGGGGGCGCCCCACTTCTTCTCGAGGACGACGTTTCGGCCCTTGGGGCCAAGGGTGACCTTGACGGCGTCGGCGAGCTGGTTCATCCCGCGCTCGAGACCGCGCCGTGCCTCCTCGTCGAACGCGATGATCTTGGCCATGTGAAGTGGTCCTCCCGGACAGGGGGTGGATTCTCCGGACCGTGTCGGCGCCCGCGACGGACGGCCTGAGAGCCTTGCGGTTCCTTGCCCCACAGGCTCCCGGGCCTCGCTGACCCGGTCCATAAGTTGTCACTCTCACTAGCAGAGTGCTAACGCCAATGATTAGCACTCGACCCCCGAGAGTGCAAGCGACTCCCGAGTGACCACAGCCCCTCCCGAGCCCCTCCCACAGCCGCGCGCGCACGCGTGAGGGGCCCGTACCCCTTGCCGGGATACGGGCCCCTCATGCGTGAGTGCGTCGTTGGCCGATCGCGCCGGAATCAGACGGCGAGCTTGACCATGTCCGCCTGCGGACCCTTCTGGCCCTGCGAGATCTCGAACTCAACTCGCTGACCTTCTTCAAGGGTGCGGTAGCCGTCCATCTGGATCGCGCTGTAGTGGACGAAAACATCCGCACCACCGTCGACCGCGATGAAGCCGTAGCCCTTCTCCGCGTTGAACCACTTGACGGTGCCCTGAGCCATGCCTAACTCCCCTATTACTGGCCCCTGCGCGGGACCGCACTTCGCGCCGGAACGCGTCGACCGCGGCTGAATGTATCTGCCCAACTGCCCTCTGCAACAGGTCAATCGGACGAGAATTCTGGGCATGGCGGAACACGCAAAGAGGTGAATTGCCGGGCTACCAGGGCAAGTCGGGCCGGGCAAAGCGCAAGGAACCGCGCAAACAGCGTCCACACTTCGACCGCATCTTGTCGCGAACTCATATGCGCGGGGCACAGTCGCGGCGGGGTCGGCGGCGGGGCTACCCCAACTGTACCGCGTTCAACCTCATGGAATTGCCCCCTCCGCTTCTCTTGCGGAGGGGGCAACACCGTTCACCGTGCGTGCTGTTCAGCCGCCGGCGACCGCCGGGATGATCGAGATGCCGGCGCCGTCCGGCGTGGCCGTCTCCAGGCCCTGCTCGAAGCGGACGTCGTCGTCGTTCACGTACACGTTGACGAAGCGCCGCAGCTTGCCGTCGTCGTCCAGGACGCGGGCGGCGATGCCCGGGTGGCTCGCCTCCAGGGACGCGATGACCTGGGAGAGGGTCGCACCCTCCGCCGGGACCTCGGCCTTCCCGCCGGTGTACGTACGGAGGATGGTGGGGATGCGGACGTTCACGCTCATCGGTTTCTGCCTTCCGGGAAGTAGCGGGTTGGTGAGAGGCTCAACGCGCCAGACCCGCCGCACGGAACGCGTCGAGGCTCGGCGGAATCGTCGCGGTCGCCTGCGACGTCGCGGCCACCGCGTCCAGCGTCTTGAGCCCGTCACCGGTGTTCAGCACGACCGTCGTGAGCGCCGGGTCGAGCAGACCCGCCTCGATGAGCTTGCGCGTCACACCCACGGTCACCCCGCCCGCCGTCTCGGCGAAGATCCCCTCGGTCCGCGCGAGCAGCTTGATCGCGTCCACGATCTGCTCGTCGTTCACGTCCTCCACGGCGCCGCCCGTGCGGCGGGCGATGTCCAGGACGTACGGGCCGTCGGCCGGGTTGCCGATCGCCAGCGACTTGGCGATCGTGTCCGGCTTCTGCGGCCGTACGACATCGTGGCCGGCCTTGAAGGCGACCGACACCGGCGAACAGCCCTCGGCCTGCGCGCCGAAGATCTTGTACGGCTTGTCCTCGACCAGGCCGAGGGCGATCAGCTCCTTGAGCCCCTTGTCGATCTTCGTCAGCTGCGAGCCCGACGCGACCGGGATGACGAGCTGGTCGGGCAGCTCCCAGCCGAGCTGCTCGCAGATCTCGTACGCGAGGGTCTTGGAGCCCTCCCCGTAGTACGGGCGGAGGTTGACGTTGACGAAGCCCCAGCCCTCGCCCAGCGGGTCGCCGATCAGCTCGGAGCAGAAGCGGTTGACGTCGTCGTAGTTGCCCTCGATACCGACGAGTTCGCCGCCGTAGATCGCGGCCATGACGACCTTGCCCTGCTCCAGGTCGTGCGGGATGAAGACACAGGAGCGGAAGCCGGCGCGCGCCGCGGCGGCGCCGACGGCGCCCGCGAGGTTGCCGGTGGAGGAGCAGGAGAGCGTGGTGAAGCCGAAGGCACGGGCCGCCTCGACGGCGATGGCGACGACGCGGTCCTTGAAGGAGTGCGTCGGGTTGCCGGAGTCGTCCTTCACGTACAGGCCGCCGGTGACGCCCAGCTCACGGGCGAGGTTGTCGGCCTTGACGAGCTTGGTGAAGCCGGGGTTGATGTTCGGCTTCGACGCCACGTCGGCGGGGACGGGCAGCAGCGGGGCGTAGCGCCAGATGTTGTCGGGACCGGCGGCGATGCGCTTCTTCAGCTCGTCCGGGCCGTCGGTCGGCAGGTCGTAGGCCACTTCGAGCGGGCCGAAACAGCTCTGACAGGCGAAGATCGGGCCGAGTTCGAAGCGTTCCCCGCATTCGCGGCACGAGAGGGCGGCGGCGGGTCCGAGATCCACGGGGGCGTCAGTGGTGCCGGAGGCGGCGTCGGAAGTGTTGTGAACAGTCTGCACAGCCATGAAGGCGAGGCCCTTTCCTCATCTTCCTCGCGACGCATCTCGCCGCAAGACGGAATTGGCACCTTCCCCACCGTGACCTCGCGGTCGGCGGGAGGGTTGCCGGGGCTTCAACGGGCCGTTCCCTCTGCCCCTCTGGATGAGCGGTATTCGATTGTCAGCGTGACGACCCCCGACATGCGACGGTCATCCGCGTTGTTCAAGACTGTAACCGAACCCCTGGACGGTTGAGGCCTTCGTCCGATCCGCGAGATGGAGATCACGTGCTGCAAGAGGTGGAGCGCTGGCTGGCCCGGCGGTCCTGGTCGGCGGCGGACCGGCCGGTCGACCGGCTGATCGCCGCCAAGCAGGGTGCGCAGGTCAGCGTGGTGCTCCCGGCCCTGAACGAGGAGGCCACGGTCGGCCGGATCGTCTCCGTGATCCGCCGCGAACTGATGGCGGGCCCGGCGCCGCTCGTCGACGAGCTGGTGGTGATCGACTCGGGCTCGACCGACCGTACGGGGGAGGTCGCGGCGGCCGCCGGGGCGCGCGTGGTGCACCGGGACGACATCCTGCCGAGGCTGCCGGCGGTGCCGGGCAAGGGCGAGGTGCTGTGGCGCTCGCTGCTGGTGACGAGCGGCGACATCGTCTGTTTCGTGGACGCGGACCTGAAGGACTTCTCGGCGGATTTCGTGTCGGGGATCGTGGGGCCGCTGCTCACCGAGCCGGACGTGCAGTTCGTGAAGGCGATGTACGACCGCCCGCTCGGCGACGAGCCGGGGCAGGGCGGCCGGGTGACGGAGCTGGTGGCGCGTCCGCTGCTGAATCTGCACTGGCCGCTGCTGGCGGGGTTCGTGCAGCCGCTGGGCGGCGAGTACGCGGTACGGCGCTCGCTGCTGGAGCGGCTGCCGTTCCCCGTGGGGTACGGGGTGGAGTTGGGCCTGCTGGTGGACGCGCTGCACACGGTGGGGCTGGACGCGCTGGGCCAGGTCGACGTCGGGGTGCGCAGACACCGCCACCAGGACGGCCAGGCGCTGGGGCGGATGGCGGCGGCGATCTACCGGACGGCGCAGCTGCGGCTGTCGCGGGGGCATCTGGTGCGGCCGGTGCTGACGCAGTTCGAGCGGGGCGAGGGGGGCTTCGAGCCGCGTACGCACGCGGTGGACACGGAGGAGCGGCCGCCGATGCGGGAGATCACGGAGTACGAGGCGCGGCGGGCGGCGTGAGGGATGTGCCGGCGCGGATTCACGGGGCCGGGCCGGTGGCCGGGCCGGTGGCGGCCGGTGCCCGCGTGGCGCGATCGACCCATTTGAACGATTTGCATATATTGCCCCTTATGGCGATGACTGCACTGGCGAGCACGGTCCTGGCGGGTCCCGGCGGCGCGGCCGAGCAGCTCTGGCTGCTGGGCGGCATGGCGCTCGCCCTCGTCGGCGCGGGGGTGGTGGCGGTGGCGGCGGCCCGTGGCCGGGGGCGTGGCTGATCCACGCCGACCGGAACCGTACGTTTGAGCGTTTCCGCGACGGGCTAGGTTTCGGCACATGGTCTCCGAGCACGCCGCCCAGGTCCTTGTCGCTTCCAATCGCGGCCCCGTCTCGTACACGCTCGGCGAGGACGGCACGCTGACCTCCGGGCGCGGCGGCGGCGGTCTCGTCTCCGGCCTCTCGGCCATCGGACCCGACACCGACGCCGTGTGGGTGTGCGCGGCCCTCGGCGACGGCGACCGCGAGGCCGTACGGCGCACCGACGGCCGGCTCGACACCGCCGACACGGGCGGGCAGCGGGTCAGGATGCTCGACATCCCGCCGAAGGTCTACGCGGACGCGTACAACGGCGTCGCGAACTCCACGCTCTGGTTCGTCCACCATCTGCTCTACCAGACCCCGCTGGAGCCGGCCTTCGGCACGGAGTTCCGGGAGCAGTGGGCGTCGTACGAGACGTACAACCGCGCTTTCGCGGAGGCCCTGGCCGACGAGGCGGGCGACGGCGCGGCCGTACTGATCCAGGACTACCACCTGGCCCTGGTGCCGGGCATGCTCCGGGCGCTCCGCCCCGATCTGCGCATCGGGCTCTTCTGGCACACGCCGTGGGCCCCGGTCGACTACTACCGGCTGCTGCCCGACGACATCGGGCGCCAGCTCCTGCGCGGCATCCTCGGCGCCGACCGCGCCGCGTTCCACACCCACCGCTGGGCGGACGCCTTCACCGCCTGCTGTACGGAACTGCTGGGCGGCACCGGCAAGACGCGGATCGGCGTGCACGGCCTCGGCGCCGACGCGGACTTCCTGCGGGAGCGGGCGAACCGGCCCGACGTGGACGAGCGGCTGGCCGAGCTGCGGGAGCAGATCGGCACGCACGACGGGGCGCCACGCAAGGCGATCGTGCGGGTGGACCGCACGGAGCTGTCGAAGAACATCGTGCGCGGGATGCTCGCGTACCGGCAGTTGCTGACCGACCGGCCGGAGTGGCGCGAGCGGGTCACGCATGTGGCGTTCGCCTACCCGTCCCGGCAGGACCTCGCGGTCTACCGCGCGTACACGGCGCGGGTGCAGGAGGTGGCCGACGAGATCAACTCCGAGTTCGGCACGCCCGGTTGGACGCCTGTGATGCTGCACGTCAAGGACGACTTCGCCCGCTCGCTCGCCTCGTACCGCCTCGCGGACGTCGCGCTGGTCAACCCGATCCGCGACGGCATGAACCTGGTCGCGAAGGAGATCCCGGTCCTCTCGGAGAACGGCTGCGCGCTGGTGCTGTCGCGCGAGGCGGGCGCGTACGAGGAGCTGGGCGAGGACGCGCTGGTGGTGAACCCGTACGACGTGACGGCCACGGCGGCGGCCCTGCACGAGGCCCTGACGATGGACACCGACGACCGTGCGGCCCGTACGAAACGCCTGGCCGCCGCCGCGACGGCGCTGCCGCCGCAGCGGTGGTTCCTGGACCAGCTGGACGCGCTGCGGAACGTCTGAGGGCCCACGGCTCACCAGTCGACGGGCCGGTAGTCCTTGAGCAGTACGCCGTGGACCGGGCTGCCCGCCTGGCCCTGCACGATCGGGTGGTAGACGCGGGCCGCGCCGTCCACGACGTCCAGCGGCGGGCGCCAGCCGGTGGCGGCGTGGCGCTCCCTGGCGGGCAGGGGTTTCTCGTCGGTGACCCAGCCGGTGTCGACGCTGCACGCGTGGATGCCCCGCGTCGCCAGGTCGGCGGCACTGGTGCGGGTGAGCATGTTGAGAGCGGCCTTGGCCATGTTGGTGTGCGGGTGGTCGCTCGTCTTCCTACGGACGGTGAACTGCCCCTCCACGGCTGACACGTTGAGCAGATACCGCCGTGGGTGCGGTGACGCCGTGAGCAGCGGCAGCAGCCGGTCGGCGAGCAGGAACGGGGCCACCGCGTTGACGAGTTGGACCTCCAGCATCTCGGCCGGGTCGATGTCACCGAGCCGGGCGGTCCAGGAGTTCTCGGCGGCGGTCTCGGTGAGCAGCCCGGCCTCGTCGGCGGTCGGCAGTACGGCGGTGGCCGAGGTACTCGTACGGGGGACGAGCCCGGCGGTCCAGGACCGGGCCGCCAACTCGCCGTTCCCCGTGCCCGGCACGGCGAAGTCGGGCGCCGTCCAGACGGCGGGCAGCGCGGCACGCGCCGGTGCGCCCTCGGCGGCGGCCAGGGCGGAGTAGGCGCGCGGCGAACGGCGCAGCGTCTGGGCCGCGTTGTTGATCAGGATGTCCAACGGCCGTGCCTCGGCCAGCAGATGGTCGGTGAAGGCCAGCACCTGCCGGGGATCGCGCAGGTCGAGCGCGGCGACCCGCAGCCGGCCCCACCAGTCGGCGGCGTCGGGGGCCGCCGCGAAGCGCCGTACCGCGTCCTGGGGGAAGCGCGTGGTCACCGTGAGGTCGGCGCCGTCGCGCAGCAGCATCAGTGCCAGCTGGTACCCGATCTTGACGCGCCCGCCGGTCAGCAGCGCGCGGTGCCCGGTCAGGTCGGTGCGGGCGCCGCGCCGGACGAGGTTGTCGCGGGCGCAGTCGGGGCAGAGCCGGTGGTAGAAGTGGTGGATCCGCCGGTAGAGGTCCTTGCAGACGTAACAGCGCTGCGGATGGTTCAGCTCGCCGGCGCTTCCGTCGCGCTGGTTGTCCGCCAGGGGAGATTCGGCAGGCAGTGGCGCGTCCATCGTCCGGTCCGGCGCGCCCATGACGGTGCCGGCCTGGATCGCGGCGTCCGCCGCCGCGCGGGCTCCGCGCGTGGCGGCCCGGCGCTTGCGCCGCCCGTCCCGGAAGAGCCCGCTCGCCGCCCGCTCCAGCCGCTCGCGCCGGGGATCCTCGATCGACAGCTCCCGCGCCTCGCACAGCAGCTCCAGCGTCGCCCGTATCCGCTCGTCCATCCGGTCGTCGTCCATCGAACCCTCGCCCCCGCTCACACCGAACGACCATGATGCGGGAGCCGAACGCCCGGTGTCGCCCGCGTTTCCGGGCGGCGACGGTTCTCAGAGGCGGTCCGCCACCGACGCGAGGAAGCCGATGAGCGCCGCCGGGCCCGGCAGCACCAGGTCGGCCTTCTCGGCGAGTTCGGGGACCTCTCCCGTGCCGCTGCACAGCAGCAGGCCCGGATGGCCCTTCGCGCGCAGGGAGTTGACCGCAGCGAAGGCCGGGAGGTCGCCCAGGTCGTCGCCGCCGTACACGACCGTCTCGGCGCCGATCTCGCGGACGTAACTCTCCAGGGCGACACCCTTGTCCATGCCCGGCGGGCGCAACTCCAGGACGAGGCGGCCCGGTTCGAGCATCAGACCGTGGCGCTCCGCCAGGTCGGTGAGGGGGGCGCGCAGGGCGTCGAAGGCGCCCTGGGGGTCCGTGGCGCGGCGGGTGTGGACGGCGACCGCCTGGCCCTTCTCCTCGATCCAGGTACCGCGCCAGGCCTCGAACCGTTCGAGGAGTCCGGGGAGTTCGGCGCGGGCGGCCGCGACGCCGGGGTGCGGGGCCGGGGTGCGTACGGTGCCGCTGACCGCATCCCAGCGTTCGGCGCCGTAGTGGCCCAGCACGACGAGGTGTTCCAGGCCGGGTACGCCGGCGAAGCCGCCGTACCGCACCGCGACACCCGCCGGGCGGCCGGTGATCACCGCGACGGACGCGACGTGCGGGGCGAGGGCGACGAGTGCGGGGACCGCGCCGGGGTGCGCGCGGGCCTGTTCGGGGTCGGGGACGATCTCGGCGAGCGTGCCGTCGAAGTCGAGCGCGACAACGGCTTTCCCGGGCCGGGCGAGAAGCGCGGCCAGGCCGTCGGCGCCGGCGGAGGTGACGGGGGTCGGCAGGGGGTTCGGGTGGCTGCCCATGCTCCGACCCTATCCGCGTGAGCCCCCTGAGGGGCGTGAACTCCCCGCTCAGCGGCGGGCGCGGCGGGAGTCCCTGATCCGGCGCAGACGGTTGACCGTCACCGGGTCGTGGGCCAGGGCCAGGGAGTCGTCGATGAGCGCGCCCAGCAGTTGGTAGTAGCGGGTCGGCGAGATGCCGAGCTGCTCGCGTATGACGCGCTCCTTGGCGCCGGGGCCCGGCCATGAACGCCGTTCCACGGCGAGGACGGCGCGGTCCCGCTCGGTCAGTTCCGACCGTCCGGCGGGACCGCGCTCCTCGTGCGCCTCGTGCGCACCCTGCTCCTCGTGCGACGTGCCTTCGGGTGCGGTCATAGGACTGACACGCTACTCGGCGTTCTCCGCCGTCGTCGCGTCCCGGCCGATCCGCGCCAGGATCTCCGACGGCACCGCGCCGGGCTGCACCGTCTTGCCGATGTTCTTCTTGATGTCGTCGCTGACACCCGCCCACGACGTCTTGCCGAAGGGATACAGCTCGGCGGTCGGCAGCGCCTCCAGGAACTGGCGCAGCTCCTTGTGCTCGTCGTCCGCCACCATCGTCTCGGAGGCGCTGTAGGTGACCGGCAGGAGGTCGTACTGCCCGACGAAGTCCATGACGTTCTTGTCCTCGAAGGTGAAGTCGAGGAACTTGCCCGCCTGTTCGCGGTGGCCGGGCTGCTTGAAGGCCATGATCCAGTCGGCGACGCCCATCGTCGCCTTGGACTTGCCGTTGATGCCGGGCAGCGGCACCATCCCCAGCTCGATGCCGGCCTTCTCGGCCTCCTGCATCATCGTCGGGTGCCCGTTGAGCATGCCGACGTCGCCGCTCGTGAACGCCTTGAAGGCGTCGGCGCGGTCCAGTTCACCGGGCGGTACGGGGCCGGTGAGGCCCTTGCCGACCAGCTCCTTCTGGAGCCATTGGAAGGTCTGGATGTTCGTGTCCGAGTCGACCGCGTACGAGCCGTCGACCGCGTCCGTGTAGCCGCCGCCACCGCTGAGCATCCACATCATGGTCTCGGCCTGCGCCTCCTCGGCGCCGAGCGGGAGGGCGAACGGGGTCGGTACGTCCTGCTCCTTGAGCGCCTCGGCGTCCGACTTGATGTCGTCCCAGTCCTTCGGCGCGTCGAGACCGGCCGCCGCGAAGAGGCCCTTGTTGTAGAACAGCAGCCGCGTGCTGGCGACGAACGGCATTCCGTACTGGGTCTGGTCGACCTTTCCGGCGTCGGCGAAGCGGGAGAGGAAGTTCGCCTGCGTGGGGATGGAGAGCAGCTCGTCCGCGCTGTACAGCTCTTCCTTCTTCACGTAGTCGGCGTAGGCGCCGATCTGCGCGATGTCGGGCGCCTTGCCGTCCCTGACCATCTTCGCCACGTCGGCGTCGACGGTCTTCCAGGAACGGACGTCGACGTCGACCTTGATGCCCGGATTCTTGGACTCGAACTCCTTGGCCAGGCTGTTCCAGTACTTCTCCGAGCTGTTGGCGGCACTGTTGCCGTAGTCCGCCGCGACGACTTTCAGGGTGACGTCACCTGATCCGCTGGAGCTGCCGCAGCCGCTCAGCGCCATCGTCATGCCCAATGCGGCTATCGCCGCGGTATGCCCCAGGAAGCGCTGCTGCACAGCTCTTTTCCCACCCTTGTGTTCGCTCGGCCGTCTCTACGGCGTTTTCCGTCCCAGTCGGTTCCCGGTCGGCACCCGTCGGTCCCCCCACGACGTCCTGCGTGGACGATCTGCGATTTTCCACCATGAGCTGTCGGCGGTCTACAGCGGCCCCGTATCGCTTCGGCAACTTCCCGTTACCCAGAGGTTTGACGAAGGCTTTGTATGGTCTGGCAACAATCCCGCACAGTGGACTAGACCTTTCTTGGGTTTTCACGCGAGAATGCGCCTGTGAGACACGTCATCGCCCTGGATGTGGGCGGCACCGGAATGAAGGCCGCCCTGGTCGGGACGGACGGCGCGCTGCTGTACGAAGCGCGGCGCGCCACCGGCAGGGAGCGTGGCCCCGACGCGATCGTCGAGACCGTCCTCGACTTCGCGGCGGATCTGCGCGCGTACGGCGTCGAGCACCTCGGCGAGAGCGCGGTCGCCGCCGGAGTGGCGGTGCCGGGCATCATCGACGCCGAGCGCGGAATCGTGCTGTACGCGACGAACCTCGGCTGGCACGACCTGCCGCTGCGGGATCTGCTGGCCGCCCGGCTGGGCGGCGTACCGGTCGCGCTCGGGCACGACGTACGCAGCGGCGGGCTCGCCGAGGGGCGGATCGGCGCGGGCAAGGGCTCGGACCGGTTCTTCTTCGTACCGCTGGGCACCGGCATCGCGGGCGCCATCGGCATCAACGGCGCCATAGAGGCGGGCGCGCACGGCTGGGCGGGCGAGATCGGCCATGTGGTCGTCCGGCCCGACGGACCCGTGTGCAACTGCGGGCAGAACGGCTGTATGGAGACGCTCGGGTCGGCGGCGGCCGTGACCCGGGCGTGGGCGGCGGCGAGCGGCGATCCCGAGGCGGACGCGGCCGACTGCGCGAAGGCCGTCGCGTCGGGCGACCCGAGGGCCGAGGCGGTCTGGGCGGACGCGGTCGACGCGATCGCCGCCGGGCTCGTCACCGCGCTCACGCTGCTCGACCCCCGAAGGCTGATCATCGGTGGCGGTCTCGCCGAGGCCGGGGAAACGTTGTTCACACCCCTGAGGGCCGCGGTCGAGGAGCGGATCACGTTCCAGAAGCTGCCCGAGATCGTCCCGGCGGCCCTCGGGGACACCGCCGGATGCCTGGGCGCGGGGCTGCTCGCCTGGGATCTTCTCTCCACGGAGGTATCCGCCTGATGGCCGCACGCGCCGAAAGTACGGTTCTCACCGGTGCCCGGGTGGTGCTGCCGACCGGGGTGGTGGAGAACGGCCGGGTGAGGGTCGAGACAGGCCGGATCGCCTCCGTAGGTGCCGCCGTGAGTACCTCCGTAGGAGGAGAGGCGGCCGAGCCCGGCTCCGACACCGGCTCCCACACCGACACTCTCGACCTGACCGGCCACTGGCTGGTGCCCGGCTTCGTGGACATGCACAACCACGGCGGCGGCGGCGCGTCCTTCACCTCGGGCAGCGCGGACGAGGTCCTCAAGGGCGTCCGTACGCACCAGGAGCACGGCACCACCACGCTCGTCGCCTCCACGGTCACCGGCGAGATGGACTTCCTCGCCCAGCGCGCCGGATTCCTCTCCGAGTTGGTCGAGCAGGGCGACCTGGCCGGCATCCACTTCGAGGGCCCGTTCATCTCGCCGTGCCGCAAGGGCGCCCACAGCGAGGTGCTGCTGCGCGACCCGGACCCGGCCGAGGTGCGCAAGCTCCTCGACGCGGCCCGTGGCACGGCGCGGATGGTGACCCTCGCCACCGAACTGCCGGGCGGCATCGACTCCGTACGACTGCTGGTCGAGCACGGCGTGATCGCCGCGATCGGGCACACCGACGCGACGTACGAGCAGACCGTCGAGGCCATCGACGCGGGCGCGACCGTCGCGACGCACCTGTTCAACGCGATGCCGCCGCTCGGCCACCGCGCACCGGGGCCGATCGCCGCGCTGCTGGAGGACGAGCGGGTCACCGTCGAGCTGATCAACGACGGCACGCATCTGCATCCGGCGGCGCTGGAACTGGCGTTCCACCGCGCGGGCGCGGACCGGGTCGCCTTCATCACGGACGCGATGGACGCGGCCGGTTTCGGCGACGGCGTCTACCAACTCGGCCCGCTGGAGGTCGAGGTCAAGGACGGCGTCGCACGGCTCGCGGTGGGCGGCTCGATCGCCGGCTCCACGCTCACCCTGGACACCGCCTTCCAACGCGCGGCGACGATCGACCGCCTCCCGGTGACCGACATCGTGCGCGCGATCTCCGCGAATCCGGCGAAGCTGCTGGGCGTGTACGACCGGGTGGGCTCCCTGGAGCCGGGCAAGGACGCGGACCTGGTGATCCTGGACGCGGACTTCGCGGTGACCGGCGTCCTGCGCCGGGGCGAATGGGTGATCAGGCCCCAACTGGGCTGAGGGGTCGGCGGGTTGCGCGGGCGGTGACGCGGCCGACGCCGAACGACCGCGGGGCGCGACCGCGGGGCGGCTGCGGGGCGGCCAGGTGGGCAGCCACGTGGCTGCCGGTGGGCGGCCGGGGCCACGCCCTAGGCCGCCCGCTTCCCGTTTGGCATGATCAGGGCCGGTACGGAGCGGGCGGCGTGGGCCCGCTCCCCGGCGGACGGCCCCGAGGGAGGCGGCACGGCGCATGATTCTCACCGTCACTCTCAACACCGCCCTCGACATCACCTATCGCACCGCCGCCCTGACCCCGCACGCCACCAACCGCGTCGCCGAGGTCTCCGAGCGGCCCGGGGGCAAGGGCGTCAACGTCGCCCGGGTGCTGGCCGCGCTCGGGCACGAGACCGTGGTGACCGGGTTCGCCGGCGGGCGCACCGGGGACGCGTTGCGCGAGCTGCTCGCCGCCGAGCGGCCGGCCGACGCGCTCGTGTCCGTCGCCGGTACCACCCGCCGCACCATCGCCGTCGTGGACGAGGCGACCGGCGACACGACGCAGCTGAACGAGCCCGGCCCGACCGTCACGGCCGCCGAATGGGCCGCGTTCCTTGCCTCCTACGAAGGACTCGTCGCACGCGCGGACGCCGTGGCGCTGTGCGGCAGCCTGCCGCCCGGCATCCATGTGGGCGCGTACGCCGAACTCGTACGCCTCGCGCGGGCCGCAGGCCTGCCCGTCCTGCTCGACACCAGCGGCGAACCGCTGCGCCGGGGCATCGCCGCCCGGCCCGACCTCGTGAAGCCCAACGCCGACGAACTCGCGCAGCTCACCGGCTCACGCGAGCCGCTGCGCGCGACCCGGGACGCGCGCAGGCGCGGCGGGCGCGCCGTGATCGCCTCGCTCGGCGCCGCCGGGATGCTCGCCGCGACCCCGGACGGGTCGTGGCGGGCGGCCCCGCCGAAGGCCGTACGGGGCAATCCGACGGGCGCGGGCGACTCGGCGGTGGCCGGGCTGCTGTCGGGGCTCGTGGAGCGGCTGCCGTGGCCCGAGAGGCTCGCGAGGGCGGTCGCGCTGGCCACGGCGACGGTCCTGGCGCCCGCGGCGGGCGAGTTCGACCACGAGGCGTACGCGGAGCTGCTGCCGCAGGTCGCCGTGACGGAACAGTCCAGCAGTTGAAGCAGTCGGAACAGTTCGAGCAGTTCGAGCAGTTCAAGCCGTTGGAACAGTCGGAACAGGGGTCACATGCCACTCGTCACCACCGGTGAACTCGTCTCGGCGGCAAGGGCCGGAGGACACGGCATCGCCGCCTTCAACGTCATCACCCTGGAGCACGCCGAAGCGATCGCCACCGGCGCCGAACAGGCGGGCCGCCCCGCGATCCTCCAGATCTCCGAGAACGCCGTGAAGTTCCACGGCGGCCGGCTCACGGCCATCGCCGCCGCCACCGCCGCCGTCGCACGCGCGTCCGACGCCCCGCTCTCGCTCCACCTCGACCACGTCGAATCGGCCGACCTGCTGCGCGCCGCCGACGGCGAGGGCTTCAGCTCGGTGATGTTCGACGCGTCGAAACTGACCTACGACGCGAACGTCGCCGCCACCGCAGACGCCGTCGCCTGGGGCCACGCGCGCGGCATCTGGATCGAGGCCGAGCTCGGCAAGGTCGGCGGCAAGGACGGCGAACCGCCCCTCGGCGCCCACGCCCCCGGCGTCCGTACGGACCCGGCCGAGGCCGTCGCGTACGTACGCGACACCGGCGTCGACGCGCTGGCCGTCGCCGTCGGCTCCTCACACGCGATGACCGACCGCACCGCCGCACTGGACCACGAACTGATCGGCGCGCTGCGCCGGGCCGTCCCCGTCCCGCTGGTGCTGCACGGCTCCTCCGGCGTCCCCGACGCGGAGATCCGGCAGGCCGTCGCGGCGGGCATGGTCAAGATCAACGTCGGTACGGCCCTGAACACGGCCTTCACCGGCGCCGCCCGCGCCTACCTGGCGGCGGACCCGAAGACGGTCGACCCCCGGAAATACCTCGTCCCGGCTCGCGAGGCGATGGCCGGGACGGTGGCGGCGTTCCTGAAGGTGATCAGCGGCTGAGGGAACGCCCAGGTACGCGAGGGGAGGGGGCGGGGAAGGGACAGGAAGGGGCGGGAAAGGGCGGTCAGCCCTTCGCCTTGCCCTTCTCCAGCGACACCTGGTCGAGAATGGCCTCGCACTGGTCGCCCGTCTCGCACGACAGCTTCAGCGTATTGCTGCCCTTGCTGAGGTTGACGTAGGCGAAGGTGGTGGTCCAGCCCTTCTCCCAGTCGCCCTCTTTCGCCTGGGCGAAGTTCGCCATGTTCACCGATCGCGGCGTCTCACCGTTGATCGTGAGCGACGTCTTGGCGTCCTTGCCCGGTACGCCGTAGGTGATGAACAGCGTGTACTCGCCGGCCTCCGGCAGGTCGACCGACCAACTCGCGGACCCACCGGGCCCGTTGAACATCACGTACGCGCCGTCCGCGCCCTTCGCGCCCTTGATGTCCTTCGCCAGCACCGCCGGCGCCCCGAGCTGGAGCGTCGCCGCGTCCTGCTTCGGGAGTTCGGCCGGCTTGTCGGCGCCGGGGTCCTTCTCGGTGTCCTCGCTCGGGGCCACCGACTCGCCCGTGGTGGGGCCGTCCGTCGGGCCGCCGTCCGCGTTCTTGGTGTCGTCGCCGTTGGTGAGCAGCGCGGCAGTGATTCCGATCACGACGACCGCCACGACGGCGACAGCGCCGATCAGCAGGCCCTTCGTGTTGGGTCCGCCGCCGTTGCCACGACCGCCGCCGCCCCGCTGGGCGGGAACCGTACGGGTGGTGGCACCGCCGGCCTCGGGGGCCGCGTAGTGCGCGTCGGGGGACTGACCGTAGGGGGCCTGGCCGTGCGGCGCCTGCTGGCCGTACTGCTGCTGGCCTCCGTACTGAGGCTGCTGCCCGTAGGGCTGCTGCTGCGGGACCTGGCCGTACTGACGCTCGCCGACGGTCCTGACCTGGTTGTACGACGTTCTCGGCACACCGGGCTGGGAAGCTGGACCTGGGTAGCCGTAGCCGCCGCGCCGGGCCTGCGCACCGTTCGCGGCCGTCTGTCCGTCCTCGTACAGATAGCCGAACGGATCGTCGTCCTCGGGCGTACTCGCGCCGTTGTTCCCGGCCGTCATCCCTGGGTCACTCCTTACCATCTCGCCAGCGTCGCCGACCGGCCGAGCCTACCTCGATTGGGCAAGCATACGGACGGGCCTTGACTGGAGTGGGCGGTTGCCCCATCCCCCGATGAACATCGGAGGACGTCGGTGGACATCGGTGAGCCGCCGTACAGAGAGATAGGACACGGCGGGCCCGGCTGCCCCGGCACAGCGACGTTATCCCGCCCGGCGCTGGACCGTTTTCCGCGAACGCTTCTCGATGTACATCCGCTGGTCCGCGGACTTGAGCACTTCCTCGACCGTCATGCCGCAACTCGCCCAGCCGATACCGAAGCTGGCGCCCACGCGGACCGCCCTGCCGTCCACCCTGATCGGCGGGATGATCGCGTTCCGCAGCCGAACCGCCAGGTCAGCGGCGTCCGTCGCGCCGAGGCCGTCGGCCAGGACGACGAATTCGTCACCACCGAGGCGCGCGACGGTGTCGCCGTCCCGCACACCGGTGTTGAGCCTGCGGGCGACTTCGATGAGGACGGCGTCGCCGGTGTTATGGCCGAAACGGTCATTGATCGACTTGAAACCGTCGAGGTCGCAGAAGAGGACCGCGAGGCCCTTGCTCCCGTCGTCGGGGTCGGCGCCCGGCGCGACGGTGTGCACGTGGTGGTCGAGGGGCGCGACGGCGGAGGACGGGTCGAAGCCGTCTCCGTGGAAGGCGCGCTCGCCGGTGGGGTCGCCGTACGCGTCGTAGGACTCGTACGACTCATAAGGAGACTCGTACGGCTCATAGGGCTCGTACGGCCCGTAGCCGGAGCCGGGGGAACTGGGCACGGGCGCGTACGCGGCGCCGCTGGTCCCGTTGTAGCCGGGCCCCTGGCCGTACGGGACGACGCCGCCGTAACCGCCTTCGTCGTAGGTGCCGTTGCCGACACCGCCGTTGCCCGTGCCGCCGTTGCCCACGCCGGAGCCGTACTCGCCCTCGTATCCGCCGAAGGCCTTGTCCACGGCCTGTACCGCCGTCTCGCGCACCGATATCGCGCCCGGGCGCTCGCAGAGGCGGGCGCTGAGGCGGGCGCGCAGCTCGGCGCTGTTGGGCAGGCCGGTCAGGGAGTCGTGCGAGGCGCGGTGCGCGAGCTGGAGCTCGTTGCGCTTGCGCTCCTCGATGTCCTCGACGTGGGTGAGGAGGAAGCGGGGGCCGTCGGTGGTGTCCGCGACGACGGAGTTGCGCAGCGACACCCACACATAGGTGTTGTCCCGCCGCGCCAGCCGCAGTTCGGCGCGGCCGCCCTCGGCCGAGGTGCGCAGCAGTGTGCCGATGTCCTCGGGGTGGACGAGGTCGGAGAAGGAGTAGCGGCGGATCGCGGAGGCGGACCGGCCGAGCAGCCGACACAGCGCGTCGTTGGTACGCAGCAGCCTGCCGTGCTGGTCCCCGCCCATCTCGGCGATGGCCATCCCGCTGGGCGCGTACTCGAACGCCTGCCGGAAGGACTCCTCACTGGCCCGCAGTGCCTGCTGTTCACGCTCCAGCCGGACCAGCGCGCGCTGCATGTTTGCTCTGAGGCGGGCGTTGCTTATCGCAATGGCGGCCTGGGAGGCGTACATCTGGAGCGCCTCACGCCCCCAGGGGCCCGGACGGCGCCCGCCGCGCGGTCGGTCGACGGATATGACCCCGAGAAGCTCCCGGCCGCCCCCAGGGGCGTACATGGGGGCGTAGAGGCGGTCCTGGGGGTGCCACTCGTCCTCGAAGCGCGGATCGGGGCCCTCGGTGTACCACTGCGGGACGTCGTCCTCCAGCAGGATCCAGCCCTCGGTGTGGGGTATGTACCGCAGCTCACCCCAGGTCTCGCCCATGCTGAGCCGGCGTTCCCAGGAGGCACGCGCGCCGACGCGTCCGGTGATCAGCGCTTCGGCGGCGGCGTTGCCCGAAAAGGCGGCGACGACCAGGTCACCGTCGGGCTGTACGAGATTCACGCAGGCCAGCTCGTAGCTGAGCCCTTTGACTATGCCGTCGGCAACTGTCTGCAGGGTGTCGGCCAGGCTGCGCGCGGTGTTGAGCTCGCCGACAACGTCATGCAGCTGCCGCAGGGTCGCAAGGCGGACGTACGGCTCCGACTCGGTCTCCATCGTTCGCTCTCCCCGAGACCTCGACAGCAACTCCAGAATTCTTATCGGCTCGCTTGATGCGGTATCCCGGCCACTGAATCACAGCGAGCTGTGCACTCGGTACACAGGGTCAACAATTCCTGGGCCCTGTGAGCCAAGTCACATGAGGGGAGGGCGGGTTGGGTGGGGGCGTGGGAGCGCTCCAGGGCTTTCATGAACGCAAATATCGAGGTCGGAGTCGTACGGCCGGGGGCGCGTGACGGGGCGCACTGACAGCGCACGCTACGGCGCACGGGGTGCCGCGAGGCCACTCGGACTCGGCCGGACAGCACTGGACCTAGGTCCCGGCTGGTCCTGTGGCCCGATGCGGGCGCGCCACCGCCGCGGCTAGCGTGGACGCCGTGCTGCAGAAGACAACCGCCCCGCAGACCGAGGCCGTCCCTCCCGAGGCCGTCCCCCATCCTGAGGGAGTGAGTAACGACGAATTCCGTGCCGCGCTCTCCCGGCTGGCCGCCGGGGTGGTGCTGGTCACCGCGTACGACCCGGACGACGGCCCGAAGGGCGCGGACGCGGGGATGACGGCCACCTCCTTCATGTCGGTGTCCCTGGACCCACCTCTGGTGGTGGTGAGCCTGCGCACCGGATCCCGGATGGACGACCTGCTGGACGAGCAGCCGATGTGGGCGGCGTCGATGCTCTCCGAGAACCAGGTGCAGATCGCCGGGCGCTTCTCCATGAAGGGCCGGATCAGCGACCGGCTGCTCTTCGAGGACGTGTCGTACCGGCGCGGCGAGGTGAGCGGGGCGCCGCTGATCGACGGCGCGCTGACGGTGCTGGAGTGCCGTACGGAGCAGCGGATCGTGACCGGCGACCACACGCTGGTCGTGGGGCGGGTGCTGACGGCGGCGGTACCGGGGGGATCGGGGGACGTGGGGCCGCTGGCGTACTTCCGGGGGAAGTACCGGCAGTTGGGGCAGAGCTGAGGGGCTGGAGCTGGGCTGAGGGGCTGGAGCTGGGCGGCCGGTCCGAGCCGGCAGCGCCGTGTCGGACTACGACCAGTCCCGGCCGTTGCGCCCGCGCTTGGTCTCCGCGCGCTGCTTCTTCTGCCGCAGCCTGCGCTCGTTGATGCCCCGCGGGATCTTCGTGGCCCGGCGCGGCCGCGGCGGCGGAGCCGTCGCCTCGGCGAGGAGCGAGGCCATCCGGACCAGGGCCGTCTCGCGGTTGCGCCACTGCGAACGGTGTTCGGACGACCGTACGGTCACGACACCGCCCACCAGCCGGCTCCCGAGCCGCTCCAGCGCCCGCTCCTTCCACACCTCGGGCAGCGCCTCCGTCTTACCGAGGTCGAAGAGCAGCTCCACCTGCGAGTCACTGGTGTTGACGTGCTGCCCGCCCGGTCCCGACGAGCGCGAGAAACGCCACATGAGCTCGGCCTCCGGAAGGAAGACGGAGCCGCGGATGACGTGCGGGGACCCGGACATGTGTTCATCGTCCCGTGTCCGCACAGACAAATCAAAGGCGTTAAGGAACCTCTGGGTCCTCTCGCTGCGTTATGCCGGGTGACGGTAGCTTCGGAAGCCGATAGAAGCCCGCACAGAGTCGTAGCAACGAAAGGGACCATCCCCATGGCTGTAAGCCTGTCCAAGGGCGGCAACGTCTCGCTCACCAAGGAGGCGCCGGGCCTGACAGCTGTCACGGTCGGCCTCGGCTGGGACGTCCGCTCCACCACCGGCACGGACTTCGACCTCGACGCCTCGGCGATCGCGGTCAACGCGGGTGGAAAGGTTGTCTCCGACAGCCACTTCATCTTCTTCAACAACAAGTCGACGCCGGACCAGACCATCGTCCACACCGGTGACAACCGCACCGGCGAGGGCGCCGGCGACGACGAGGCGATCAACGTCAACCTGGCGGGCCTGCCCGCCGACGTCGACAAGATCGTCTTCCCCGTCTCGATCTACGACGCCGAGACCCGCAGCCAGAACTTCGGCCAGGTCCGCAACGCGTACATCCGCATCGTGAACCAGGCCGGTGGCACCGAGATCGCGCGCTACGACCTGAGCGAGGACGCCGCCACCGAGACCGCGATGGTCTTCGGCGAGCTGTACCGCAACGGCGCCGAGTGGAAGTTCCGCGCGGTCGGCCAGGGTTACGCCTCGGGCCTCGTGGGCATCGCCACGGACTTCGGCGTCAACCTCTGAGTCACTGACTCTCCGGGTCACTGACCGAGCGAGTGCGAGGGGCCTCCGGCTGCGGCCGGGGGCCTTTGGCGTGTGCGGGGGCCTTGAGGTCTCCTACGCGTCGGGCGGCGGCGGCTTCTCGGAGCCGTACAGCCAGGCATCCCAGAGCGCCGTCAAATCGCGGTCCGTCCGCCGCTGCGCGAAGGCGGTGAAGTCGGCCGTGGACGCGTTGCCGTGCCGGTGCGCCCGCGTCCAGCCGCGTACGAGCGCGAAGAACGCGTCGTCGCCGACCGCCAGCCGGAGCTGATGGAGCACCATGGCACCGCGCCCGTACACCGGCCGCGCGGAGATGTCGGCGGCGGTGGGCGGTTCGGCCGGCGGAAAGGCCCAGTTCTCGTCGTCCGCGTACGCCCGGTCGAAGGCGCGCGACGCCGGGACGCCGTCCATGGCCTCGGCCCAGAGCCACTCCGCGTACTCGGCGAAGCCCTCGCTCAGCCATATGTCCCGCCAGGACTTGGGGGTCACGGAGTTGCCGAACCACTGGTGGGCCAGCTCGTGGACGAGGATCCCGATGCCGCTGGGGCCGGGCAGGAAGGGCCTGTTCTGGGTCTCCAGGTTGTAGTCCGCGTCGCCGGGCCGCCCGATGATCACGCCGGTGGAGGAGAAGGGATACGGGCCGAAGGTCTTCTCGCCCCACTTCATGATCGCGGGGATCCGCGCGATCAGCCCGGCACTGCCGGCGGCCACGGTCGGATCGACGGCGGTGTGGACGGGGATGCCGCCCGTGGAGCGCGTGGGGCCCGTGGAGCGCGTGGGGCTCGTCGAGTCCGTGGCGTCCTGAGAGATCTTGGTCCGGTACGGGCCGACAGCGACCGTCGCGAGATAGCTGGCCATCGGTTCGGCGCAGTGCCAGCCGAAGGCGGTCCGGCCGCCGACCGTCCGCTCGCTCGTCAACTCACCGTTGGAGATCGCCTGTTGGCCCTTCGGGACGGTGATCCGGATGTCGTACGCCGCCTTGTCGCTCGGATGGTGATTGCCGGGGAACCAGGCCATCGAACCCCTCGGCTGGCCCAGCGCGACGGACCGCTTCCCCGATCTGAGCCAGCCCTCCCTCGTCCTGTCGGCGTCGGTCAGGGTCCGGGGGACGCCCGAGTAACGGACGACCGTACGGAAGGTGGCCCCGCGCCCGATGTCCGCGCGCGGGCGCACCGTCAGCTCCGTATCGGCGCGCCGTACACCGGCCCGCGCGCCGTCGACAGTGACCCGGCCGACGGTCAGACCGGCGAGGTCCAGGTTGAACGCGCTGAGCCGCTGTGTGGCGCGGGCGGTGATCGCGGCGGTGGCGTCGAGACGGCCGGTGGCGGGGTCGTAGTCGAGAGTCAGGCCGTAGTGCGTGACGTCGTAGCCGCCGTTGCCGAGGTGCGGGAAGTACGGGTCACCGACACCGGCGGCGCCCGGGGTACCGGGGGCACCGTCCGGCTGGTCCTGGTCGGCGCAGCCCGCGAGGCCGCCGAGGCCACCGAGACCGCCGAGGATCAGGATCAGGAGGACGGCGGTGAAGGACGCAGCCGTGCTACGAGGCGGGCTCTGGTGCGGGTTCCGGTGCTGGTGCACGCGGTGATCGTAGGCCGCGTCCGGCCCACTCCCCGGCGGGCGGAAACTCGTCCGCGCGGCGCCGTGACACCATCAGGCGCGTGCTTGACATCGGCTACTCCCTCTCCCGTCGCTTTCCCGATCCCCCGCAGACCGACTACCGCCTCGCCGACGTCCGGACCCTGCGGCACGATCTGTTCTGCGGCGACGTGTACCTCGCCGACACCAAGGCCGACCGCGAGGTGTCCACAGGCTGGGGATGGGTGCCGGTGCTGGACTTCGCCTGGGCGCTGTGCGACATCGTGGAGCAGGTCGACCGCGACCCGCGCGGCAACCGGTCGGCCAACAGGCAGTACGCCGAGCTGGACTTCACCGAGTCGACGGACCGCATGCTCTTCGAGCGGCGCTTCGGCTGGGTGGACGTGACCGCCGACTGGATGCCGGCCGACGAGGCCCCGCTCACCTTCGGCCACCGGCTGCTGCGCCGCGAGTCACGCGACTTCCTGCACGACCTGCTGGCCGATCTCGGGGACATGCACGAGGGCCTGATGGACAACCCGATGATCTGGGATCTCCAGTCCCGCTTCCCCCGTGTCTGAACACTCGTCCCCGTACAGCCGCAACCCGTCCGACCTGCTACGACGTGAGCCGACATCGCCTCACGTGAGATGAGATGAGCGAATCCTCACGCCCCTGTCGGAAGTTTTCGGATTGGCAGGAGTACATCCGTGGGAGCCGGGCAGACGCACTTCTGCCGGGACGCCACCAGGAACCAGACGCCAGGTTCACCCCCCACATGGCTGAGCCCCCGGAGCACATTGAAGGCCCCGACCCACCCCCCACGGTCGGGGTCTTCCGCTTGTCCGGCTCCCCCGTTCCCCCCGGACAAGACTTACGCCGTGTCCTCCACCCGTACGCCGATCTGCGCCGCGAACGCGGGCGCCAGATCGAGCAGTTGCGCCGTACTGATCACCGCCCCCGCCAGCCGGTCGATCCCGCGCGCGATGCCCAGCTCGGCGACGGTCCGCAGGTCGACGTCCTTCATCCGTACGCCACTGAGATCCGCGTCCTTCAGGACACAGTCCCGGAACTCGACGCGCTCCAACTCCGCTCCCCCGAAGTCCGGTTCGGCGAGGACGCAGCCCTCGAACACCACGTCCTTCAGCTTCGCCCCCCGCAGATTCAGATAGTCGATCTTGCCGCCCCGGATCAGCACCCGCTCGAACACCGCGCCATGCAGCTGCACCCCGCCCAGCCGCGCGTCCACCACCTCGACATCGCGCAGCGACGCGCCCCCGAGATCCGTCCCCACCCCCCGGATGCCCTCAAGAACGCAGTCGATGAAGCGGGCCCGGCCCAGATCCGTCCGGTCGAGCCCGCACTCGCGCAGCGCACAGTCGATGAACCGGGCCCCCGGGCCCTCCTGGTCCGCCAGATCCAGTCCGGCGAACTCCTGCCCGTCGTACTCCCCGTCGGGCTCCAACTCCCCCTCGTACGGCACCAGCGGCGGCAGCCGCACCTCCGGCCGCCGTGCCGCCACACTCCTGCGGGCCGTCCCCGACTTGCCCGAACTGCCCGACTTGCCTGTCGTTGTCCTGCGAACCATTCCCCCATCGTGACGCACACCACTGACAACGCCCCCGAATCCCGGCGCCCCGATGTCACAAACCGCTCCCCCGATCAGTCAATTACTTGAACACCTCTGCACATGGAGACCGTGAACGAGCCACGTGAACGAGCCAGACGAGCGAAACGAGTGAAGGGGTAACAGCCATGGACCACATCACCGTCGTCGGCGGCGGCTTCGCCGGACTCACCGCGGCCATCTCGGCGGCCGAGTCGGGCGCCAGGGTGACCGTCTTCGAGGCCCACCACACCTTCGGCGGGCGGGCCCGTACCTCCGAAGGGCCGTACCGCGCCAACGAAGGTCCGCACGTCTTCTACCATCGCGGCCCGCACTGGGCCTGGCTCCGGCAGCGCGATCTCCTCGGCGCGATGGCGCGCGTCCCCGCCGTCGAAGCCGCCCGACTGCGCTTCCACCGTGACGGCGCCCTCCGTAAGGCCCCGCCCTTCGGGCTGCTCAAGGCGAGCCGCAGCAGGGCCGAACGGGCGCCCGTGGACGTCGACTTCCACACCTGGGCCACCGAGCGGCACGGGCACGACGCGGCCGTCGCCGCCGCCCGTTACTCCGCCGTCGCCCTCTTCCACCACGACCCCGGCTCGCTCTCCGCCGCGTTCGTCCAGGAACGGCTCCGGCGCGCCGCCACCGTCCCGCCGGAGGCCCACATCGCGATCGGCGGCTGGAACCAGGTCATCGAGCGGATGCTCGCGCGGGCCTGGAATCTGGGCGTACGAGTGGAGACCGTCGCCCGCGTCGACACCCTCCCCGAGGACGGGCCGGTGATCGTCGCGACGTCGCTCGACGCGGCCCGGCCGCTGCTCGGCGACGACAGCCTGAGGTGGGAGAGCGGGCGCACCGCGCTGCTGGACCTCGGGCTGACCACGCGCAGGGGCGACCCCTTCGTCATCTGCGATCTCGACGCGCCGGGCTGGCTGGAGCGGTTCACCGCCGTGGACCCCTCACTCGCGCCGGCCGGGGAGCAGCTGCTCCAGGGCCAGTTCCCGGTCGGTCCCGGCGAGTCCGGGACCGTGGGCATCGCGCGCGCGGAAGCCCTGCTCGACCTGGGCTTCCCCGACTGGCGCGAACGGGCGGTGTGGCGGCGCCAGTCGCTCGCCGCCGGCCGTACGGGAGCGGTCGACCGGCCGGGCACCACGTGGCGCGACCGGCCGCGCATCGACCGGGGCGACGGCGTCTATCTCGTGGGCGACCAGGTCGCCGCGCCGGGCGTGCTGTCCGAGGTGTCGTTCAACAGCGCCATGGAGGCCGCCTCGCTCGCCGTGCGGCGGATCGACGCCGTACGGCTCCGAAAGTCCGCTTGACCTCAAGTCCGCTTGAGGTCGGAGGCTGGCTTCCGTACGCCACACCGGGACGCGGCGCACCGGCCGCAACGGGACGCGACGCACCCGGACACCACGAGGGAGCCAGCCATGCACGCCATCCGCCTCCACGCCTTCGGGCCCGCCGAGAACCTGGTCCACGAGCGGACCGACGACCCCGTCCCCGGCCCCGGCCAGGTCCGGATCGCCGTCGCCGCGGCCGGGGTCCACCTCCTCGACACCGCCCTGCGCGAGGGCATGACGGGGCCGTACCCCGCGCCCGCCGAACTGCCCACCATCCCCGGCCGTGAGGTGGCGGGCACGGTCGACGCGCTCGGCGATGCCACCGACCCGAGCTGGCTCGGCAAGCGGGTCGTCACCCATCTGGGCATGGTCCCCGGCGGTTACGCGGAACTCGCCGTCGCCGACGCCGCCCGGCTCCACGAGATCCCCGACAACCTCGACGCCGCCGAAGCCGTCGCCATGATCGGCACCGGCCGCACCACCATGGGCATCCTCCAGTTCACCACCCTCGGTCCCGAGGACGTCGCGATCGTCCCCGCCGCCGCGGGCGGCATCGGCACCCTCCTCGTCCAGTACGCGAAGAACGTCGGCGCCACCGTCATCGGTCTCGCGGGCGGCCCCGCCAAGGTCGCGCGCGTCACCGAGAACGGCGCCGACCTCGCCGTCGACTACACGCTGCCCGACTGGCCCGCGACGGTGCGCGCCCACCTCGCGGGGCGCCCCGCCACCGTCGTCTTCGACTCCGTCGGCGGCGACACCGGCCGCGCCGCCGTGGACCTCCTCGGCAAGGGCGGGAAGCACATCGTCTTCGGCTGGTCCGGCGAGGGAATCCACGACGGGGAGCCGCTGAGCTACACGGAGGAGGAGCAGGCGGCGCGCGGTATCACCTCCGAGGGTGTCCTCGGCCCCGTGATGCTCCAGAAGGCGGGCGGCGACGTGCGCGCGCTGGAGGACCGCGCCCTGTCCGAGGCCGCGGCGGGCCGCCTCCGCCCCGCCGTACAGCGCTTCCCGCTCGCCGACGCGGCCGGCGCGCACCGCGCGATGGAGACGCGCGGCACGATGGGCAAGGTGGTGCTGGAGCCGCCGCGGGTCTGACGTCCGACCGGATCAGGCCGGTCCGGGATCAGGCCGGTGACGGGCCGGGAGCCGCCAGCCGCCCCGCCAACCGGTCGAGTCCACCCCTGATCAACTGCCCGTACCCGTCGTCGCCCAGCGTCCCCACCGCGTCGAGCCCGCGTGCCAGATGCTCACGAGCGAGGTCCAACTCGCCGAGCCGCCGGTACACATCGCCCAGGTTGAGGTGCAGGGACGGGTAGAACGCGGCCACCGGGCTCGCCACCCCCGCGCGCCGGGCCCGCTCGCCGAGACCAGGTCCGCCGCCTCCAACGCCCGCAGGTCCCAGACCAGTTCCTCCCGTGGCTCGTCCTGGACATCGGCCATGGAGTGGGCCAGCGCGCATATGTGGAACGGGTCGCCGTCCGCGCCCAGCCGGTCCCAGACACCGGCGAACACCTGCCGGGCGGCGTCCCGTTCGCCGCGCTGCCCCAGCTCCATGCCACGGCCTATCTCGGCCATCACCGGATCAGGGACCGGATCGGGCACGGGATCGGGGACCGGATCGGGCTGTCGGCTCGTCTCGGACGCGGTCTCGGACATGCGGGTCCCCCAGGAAAGTCGGCGTCAGCTGCACTCGTCACCGAGCGTAGGGGCACCCACTGACAATCCCGCCGACGATCCCCACCCCGGGCCTCAGGCGCCCCAGGTCTCAGACGCCCCCGCCCCGACCCCCACCGCCCAGCTTCGCCAACTCCCCGTCCGTCAGCCGGAAGACCGTCCACTCGTCCTGCGGCCGTGCCCCGAGCGCCCGGTAGAACTCGATCGACGGCTCGTTCCAGTTGAGCACCGACCACTCCAGCCGCTCGTACCCGCGCTCCACGCAGATCCGCGCCAGTTCCGTCAGCAGTGCCTTCCCGTGCCCGCCGCCGCGCAGCTCCGGACGGACGTACAGGTCCTCCAGGTAGATGCCGTGCACCCCGCGCCACGTCGAGAAGTTCAGGAACCACAGCGCGAACCCCGCCACCGCGCCCTCGTCCGTCTCCGCGATGTGCGCGTACGCGGCGGGCCGCTCCCCGAACAGCGCCTCACGCAACTGCTCCTCGGTCGCCCGCGCCTCGTCCGGGGCCTTCTCGTATGCCGCCAGTTCCCGGACCATCGTGTGGATCACCGGAACGTCAGCGGCCGTCGCCTTACGAATCATGACCGCAGCCTGCCTTTTCTCCGGCTACCGCGCCAGCAGCGCCCGTCCCACAGCCGCAGACACGGGCGCCGCCACCCGCTCCCCCTCGCTAATGCCCCAGAGGCAGTTCTGCAGCACCCGCCCCAGCGTCCACGCCCGCGCGCGCCCCCGGTCCAGCCCCATGACCTCCGTCATCAGGTCGAACCTCCAAAGGATGTCGCCCTCGTCGAACCGGTTGACGAGAGCGGGCAGCAGCTCGAACCCCGGATCCCCCGCCAGCGGCTTCGGATCGATCGCCAGCCACGGCTCACGGACCTCGCCCCCGGGGCCGGGCAGGGGCGCCAGCACGTTCTCGAAGTGCAGATCCCAATGCAGCAGCCGGTGACCAGGCTCGCCGACCACCTCACGTACGGCAGCCGCGCAGTCCAGGAGCAGCCGCCGCTCCCCGCCGTCGGCGAGCGACCGCGCCGCCACCGGCGTCTCGTCGAGCATCGCCCCCGCGATCTCCCCCAGTCCGCGCAGACCGGCCGGCGCGGGCCGCGCCGTCAACCGGGCCAGCAGCCCCGCGATGACCGCCACCCCGTCCCGTACGGCGACACCGCTCAGGTCCCGCGCCGCGTCCAGGCGCTCCAGCAGCAGCGTGCCCGACTCCTCCTCGTACTCCAGCAGCCGCACCGCGCCGTCGCCGTCCCACAGCCGCAGCGCCACCGGCTCACCGGCCGTCTCCGCGTCGAGATTCTGCAGCTTCAGCACCGCGGGCGTACCGTCCGCCCGCTCCACCGGCAGGACCAGCGCGCACATGCCGTGCATCGCCGGGCCCGTACGCCGCAGCTCCCACCTCTTAAGGAAGTCGGCCGCACGCGCCGGGAGGGCGGCGACGAACGCGCACCCCTGTGTCCTCGCCAACTCCGCCGGGATCTCCATGCCGCCAAGCCTACGAGCGCTCCCCGGCCCCTCCCCGTGCCGCCGGGAATGTCGATCCCGCCGAACGGCCCGCCCCCGTGGGTGAATCACCCCATGCGCCGCCATCTCCGCAAGGCCGCCCACACGACGTGGGTCTGGATCAGGACCGCCCCCGGCACCTACCTCTGGCTCGCGGCCCTCCTCGTCACCGGCGCCTCCTGGACCGACGGCGGCGGGCCGCTCCCGTACGCCGTCCTCTACACCGTCTTCCACGCCCCCGCCGAACACTGGCTCGGCACCCGGCGCTGGCTCGCCACGGCGGCCGCCGCACTTGTCGGCGCCACGCTCAGCAGCGAAGGCGCCCTCAGCTGGGCCGTCCACCAGGGCCACGCGCACGAAGCCGCCGGCGACTCCCTCGCCATCGGCGTCAGCTACGCGCTCGCGGGCGTCGTCGCCGTCCTCACCTACCGGATCGCGCCGCCCTGGCGCCTTCCGTACGGAGGAGCCGTCGTCATCCTTTACGGCGTCCCGCTCATCGCGGGCCCCGACTTCACCGACATCGGCCACTTCACCGCCGTCCTCATCGGTCTCGCCTGCTATCCCCTCACCCGGGGCCGCACCCGTACTCCGGACCTGGACACAAGTGCGAAGCGAGGTGTACGAACACCCTCATGAGCAGCAGCACCGTCAACGGCGGCATCTCGTTCTGGTACGCCCAGGACGGCATACCGGCGCCCCGCGAACCCCTCCCCGGCGACGCCGCGGCCGACGTCTGCATCGTCGGCGGCGGCTTCACCGGCCTGTGGACGGCCTACTACCTGAAGAAGGCCGCGCCCTTCCTCAACATCACCGTCCTGGAAGGCAAGTTCTGCGGGTACGGCGCCTCCGGACGCAACGGCGGCTGGCTGTACAACGGCATCGCCGGCCGCGACACGTACGCCCTCAAGCACGGCCACGACGCCGCCGTCCGCCTCCAGAAGGCCATGAACGACACCGTGGCCGAAGTCGTACGCGTCGCCGCCGACGAGACGATCGACGCCGACATCCACCAGGGCGGCGTCCTCGAAGTCGCCTACACGCCCGCGCAGCTCGCCCGGCTCAAGGACTTCCACACCACCGAGATCGCCTTCGGCGAGAGGGACCGCGTCCTGCGCGGCGCACGCGAGACCGCGGAGCGCGTACGGGTCACGGGAGCCGTCGGCTCCACCTGGACCCCGCACGGCGCCCGGCTGCACCCCGTCAAACTCCTCAAGGGCCTCGCCGCGGCCGTCGAGGCACTCGGCGTCACCATCCACGAATCGACGCCCGTCACCGAGATCAAGCCCAAACACGCGATCACCCCGTACGGCACGGTCCGCGCGCCCTACGTCCTGCGCTGCACCGAGGGCTTCACCGCCGCCCTCAAGGGCCAGCGCCGCACCTGGCTCCCCATGAACTCCTCGATGATTGCCACCGAACCGCTGTCCGCCAGGATCTGGGACACCATCGGCTGGGAAGGCCGCGAAGCCCTCGGCGACATGGCGCACGCCTACATGTACGCCCAGCGCACCGCAGACGACCGCATCGCCATCGGCGGCCGGGGCGTCCCGTACCGCTACGGCTCCCGCACCGACAACGACGGCCGCACCCAGCCCGCCACCATCGCCGCGCTGCGCGACATTCTGGTCCGCTTCTTCCCCACCACGGCGGGCGTCCGCATCGACCACGCCTGGTCGGGCGTCCTCGGCGTCCCGCGCGACTGGTGCGCCACGGTCACCCTCGACCGCGCCACCGGCCTCGGCTGGGCGGGCGGCTACGTCGGCTCGGGCGTCGCCACGACGAACCTGGCGGCCCGCACCCTGCGCGACCTGATCCAACAGGACTCCGGCCAGGCCGGCCCCACGGATCTCACCACGCTGCCCTGGGTCAACCACAAGGTCCGCAAGTGGGAACCGGAACCCCTGCGCTGGCTGGGAGTCCACACCCTCTACGCGGCCTACCGCACGGCGGACCGCCAGGAAGCCACGTCCCCCACCCTCACGACCCCCCGCCTGGCCCGCACGGCCAACCGCGTCTCCGGCCGCAATTCACCCCACCCCCCCCCCCCCGCCCCTTTTGGGTGCTTCCGCGTCGGGGTACCCCTATCATACCGAAGGCGCCGGGCGCCATCGCGGACCTGGCCCTTCCCGGAGCCCCCTGTCGGATTCGAACCGACGACCTACGCACTACAAGGGCCTGCAAGATCATCCCGGTTGATGCCGCATGGTGCCGCCAAATCTCGTTTCCGCTGATCAGAGAGGTGCAGCCGCGATCGGGCTGACACCTGGTCCACCTCGTGCCATCCCGTCCGCTCACGCATGCAGCGCCGTCTGATCAGGACTCACCGCAACCGAAGGCCGAAGTGCGGCCGACTCCGGTAGCCCCTGGTAACGACGGACTAGGGCGTGTCCTGTAGGTCGGCACGCAGCCATAACACGATGGCGGCGATGATGATTTCTGAGCGGTAGTAGGTGACGCGTTTGGCGTAGCGGGTGGCGATCGCGCGGAACCCTCCGCTGGGCCCAGTGGGTTCTGGCGGACGAGCCCTTCCTCCTCGGGGAACTCCCCGTCGCCTGGCAGGTCTCCGCCCGTGCGGACACCGGCAGCCCGCTCGCCGCGTGGTCGGCCTGCTTCACCCTCGACATCCCCGGCGAGGTCTTGGGCGACTTCTTCCTCGCCTTCAACAACCGCGACCGGCCCACGGTCGAGTCCGCCGGCTCCAAGCTGGTCCTCGACGCGGTCACGGCGCACGGCTGGCAGCGTGACGTCGGCCGGCCTGGCGCTGCGGCGATGGATCCGATGTTCACCACCCGCCTCACTCTCGGCGAGGTGCCGCCACTCATCCAGGACGGCGATCCGCGTGCCCTGACCGTCGCTCCCAACGAGGCGGGCCCGGCCGGGTGGCAGGCGCGGGCCGAACCCGCCCTTTCCGCTGCCCTGAAGGCTGGGTGCCGCTTCCGCAACGGCCTTTGAGAGCTACGGCCCCTCGGTGAGGGCCTGCTCCCAGCGTCGTGGCAGGGCAGTGGCGTTACGCCGGGAGGCGTCGGTGATGACGGTGCAGCGGACCGTGTCGGGGGTGCGGGTGAAAGAGAGGTAGACCGGCCGGTGAGGGTTGGTGGTCAGGAACATCGAGGCGGCATCAAGGCGTGCGCCGAAGCAGGTGAAGGAATCCGGGATGCTGACACTGCTGACCGCCAGGGGGTACGGGCGCGACCCCACGAGCGTACGCAGAAGGCGGGAGCTGGGGCGGATGGGGCGAGGGAGGCTGAGCACGAGGCGGTTGGCATCGCGTACGCGGTCGCGGCGTATGGCGGCTGTCTGGTCGTGCACTGCGGCCAGTGCGGCGGGGAGTGTGGTGGCGGTTGTGGGGAGGACGAGGCGGACGGCGCCCACACGGTTGCCGGGCGTGTGGCGTTCGTGCGGTTGGCGTGTGGAGAGGGCCATCAGCAAGGACGGGGGCGACGGGGCCGCCGGGGGGAGGAGGGAACGCAGGGCAAGGGCGAGGGCGGCGAGGCAGACGTCGTTGACGGTGCAGTGGTGGGCGTCGGCGAGGGCGCGCAGGCGGGTGAGAGGGATGTCCCGGTAGTCCCAGTGGGGGCCGGCGGTGCCCCGGAGTGCGGTGCGCAGTGCCGGTTGAGCGGGGCCGGCACGCAGGAGGGGAGCGGCCAGGCGCAGTAAGGCGGCGAGAACTCTGGTGGCACGCGGGCGTTGGGCAGGGTGGGCCGGCGGCCCGTCGCCGGGGATGTCGGAGAGCAGGGCGAGGGCGGTGTGTGCGGTGCCGACACCGTCCTGGTGGCCGTGGTGGATACGCAGGGCGACGCGGAATCGGTCGGGGGTGCTCGGCTGCGTAAGCAGGTGGAGGTCCCACGGGGGATGGGGGGCTGGGGGCAGCGGCCGGGCAAGGAGCGCTTCGCAGGTGTCCGCGAGGGTGTCTGGGGCGGTCGGCAGGGAGTGGTGGAGATGGGTATCGCGGCAGGGAGAGGTGCCGGCAGGAGTCCACGCACGATCTCGCGGGGCGGGGGGTGCACAGTTGAGGGCCGGGATTCCGCCGACTCGCTCAAGGACGCGCTGTTCCAAGCCTTCCCGAGTGGGAGGCGAGCCAATGAAATCCAGGAAGAATCCGGTGACCGGGGGCGGGTCAGACATCTGCATGAAGGACCGGTCCAGGGTCGTAATGGTGCCCATGCAGAGTCTAACGATGCGGGGAAGGACCGGTCACGTCACTGAGGAACAGAGATCTTCTGCGGGATTTGCGCATCAGGAGTTTGCGTCGGCGGGGTAGCTGCCACCATGAGTTCTTGCCTGCCTACAGTCTTGAATTCGTAAGCCGCGCCGACAATACCTCTCACGTTCTCTTGATCGAGCGTGCGATCAACCCTTGCAAAGTAGCGGGCAAAACCCCGGCTCATGCGAACGAATAGCCTTTCGTGGCGGCTGAGGTCGCTTTCCCTTTTATTCGGATCAAGGTGAATTGGGATATCGCGAAATTCGTTGAGAACGGAGAACATTTCACCGAAGGTCAGCTGCTGCCCCGAGGTGAGGTGGTAGGCCGTCAGCCCATCCTGCTGTTGTCTGATGATTCGCTCGATGATGTCCGCGCATTCGTCGATGAAAATGGGGTGAATGAAGGCTTCGGGATTGCCGGTCAGGACGAGTTCTCGGGGCACCGCCGCATGATTCAACTTCCGAGTGAGTGCGCCTTCGAAGTGTTGGCTGAATTCGCAGAACCCCCTGATCGAGTGGGTCGGTGATCCGTCCGAGGGCAGCTTTCCATCACAGACCGTTCCGCACCGCAGAATGTCAACGGGCTTGTGCGTGCGCGCATGCCACCAGCGGACGTACTGCTCCGCGAGGAACTTGGAACGTTCGTACGTGTTGGTGAATCCCCCATCAATCAACTCGTCTTCAAAGATGTCCCCTGTGCGCTGTCCGGATACATAGGAGCTGGAGCAGTAGGTCAGACGGCTGTCAGCATCCTGTGCGAATTTGCACATCTGAACGGCTGACTGCACATTGTCTCTGTCGAGCTCGGAAGTGGATCCGACGAAATCCAGATTGGCTGCGAAGTGCAGTACGTGATCCGTGGCATCGGCGATCCGGTCGTAATCGCGAAGGGAGAGGTCGAGGTGCGGCTTGTAGTACGAAGCCTTGACGAACTCCAGACGATTCACATCTTCTGCTGTCACGGAATGACCTGCCGCCGCAAGGCCCCTGCTAACTCGACCGGCAGTGTCTTCCGAAGCGCTTCGGCCGATGATGATTACCGGTACGCAGGTATTTTCAAGGATTCGCTTAAGGACGCTGGCCCCTACGTACCCGGTGGCACCGGTAATGGCATAGGTCATCGAAGTTGAACCTTTCAAGGAGAGTGTCCATCCGGGTGGCTTCACGAGATGGATGACAGCGAAGGCAGGGCTGGATATCTGCGGCAGGATGCAGCCCCAGCGGGAATGATGGACTACGCGTGAGGGTTCCACAAATGCGCAGGCCCGCCCCTGTTGCTCACCACCAAACTTACAGGGGACGGCGACGATTTCCAATCGACGAAACAATTCGCCGTTCGATTTTGTCGGGCCAAATGATAATACTCAGAAATTGGCTTCCTGGAAGCAGGTGAAGTGCTCTCATGCGGCCGACCCGCGACCGTAACCACCGCGCCCCAGGCGCTCCGCCCGCCCCCGCCGCCGAGCCTGTGCCGACGAGGTTCATCGGCGAGTCCTACGCCGCCAACTGTCGAAGATGACGGCCGCTGCCTGAGAGTCTGGGACGCCGCAACCGCCCAAGCGGGCGCCCCTGCCCGCCAACTGAAACGCTCAGCCACACCGAGTTGGCCCTTTGGCGGCTGAGCTGGTCCTACTGAGTGCCATTGTTGGCCCCGCCCCGGCTCCACCTCCATGAACGGTGCTGTCTCGGATGGCAGGGAGTAGTGGTCCACCTGCTGGGGCGTACCGGTGGTGAGGTACTGGGCGGAAGCGCGTCGACCGCCCTCTTCGCGGGTGGTTTGCCACTCGGAAGATCATCTGGCCGTGTTGGCGCCCCTAGCTTGTGACGTGCCGCGGCCCGGGGAGGTGGCGGTATCGCACAGGAGGGGCATCTGTATGTTCAAGAGCAAGAGGACCCGCGTCATCGTCTGGACCAGTGCCGCGCTCGGTGTCGCGGCGACGGCGGTGGGGGGTGTCGCGCTGGCCGCTGCGGGAGGCGTGACCGCTCCCTACGCCCAGGCGTCCGGGGTGATCAACGCGGACGGAAGCATCGTGCGGTCCAAGGGCATCAGCTCGGTGTCCCTCGGGGCCGCCGCAGGCCGGTTCTGCGTGAAGTTCAGCGACCCACGCCTGGACGTCAACGAGATCACTCCGGTCGCCACACTGACCACCGGCGGGTACCCCGGCTTCATCTACGTCCACCCCGGAGCGACCAGCGAGTGCGGCAGCGCCACGGACACTCTCCTGATCGTCACCGCCAACGACCAGCAGGGCGGGGCGTACAAGCAGTTCTCCCTCCTCGTCCCCTAACTCCCTGACCCGCCTTGGTAGCACGACGGTGCGGCCAAGGCGGGTGCCACCCGCTGCCCGGTCGAACAAGAGAAGCTCACCGCGCTGAGCGAATAGCGCGCCCGCCGTCACGCACAGGGGCCGGAGCCACTGCCCGTGGCCTCGGCCCCTAGGTGGCATGCAAGGTCAGTCGATACAACTCCGCGGCGTGAGAAGGACGAAGAAGCCTCGCGGGCGCTGCGAGGGGATTCGACCGCCGGCCAACAACGACGCTCAGCCGGGCCAACTCGAGTGTCCAAGGGCCAACTCAGCCGCTCAGCCACAGGTCGCGATACGGCTGCTCGACCACAGCGGCCCGTTGAGGCCGGGTTGTCATCGCGCTCCTGTGGCCCGGGCCGCGGATCGGGAGCCTGGAGCTGCGGAGCGGGTGGCGGTGCGGGTGGCGGTGCGGCCGACCGTACGCAGCGTCCCGTCGGCGGTGTGCCTTCCCAGGACCAGGAGCTGCGGCCTTGCCAGGCTTCCGGTGACCGCTCCGATCACGGCTTCGGTCGTATCGCGTCGTCTCAGCTTGGTCCAGCCGGGCTTTCCTTGTGAGTAGCGCGAGTTGAGGGGCTTGATCACCACGCCTTGTGCACAGGCGGTCAGTGACCGTAAACCTTCCCACCATGATCGTGAGTAGGTGGCAGGTCCGGTCGACCGCTGGTGCCGACACGATCAGGAGTCCCCCGCCGACACCAGTTGGCGGGGGACTCCGTGTGATGCGGCATGAGTCGGGGGCGCTGGGATCGCCGAGTCCCACGGGGCCGGCGCGCTACTCGTGGTTCTTGGACGGCGAGATGGGTATCGCCACCAGATCTGGCGCCGCCGTCGTAGGGCGACTGTCAGAGCTGTGAGTAGTGCCGACTGCCTTCCGCGTCACCCGGATGAGTGCCCTGGCAGGTCATGCCGGCGGCTTCATGAAGCCGACCGTGAACTCCAGGCAGAAGGCTTCCTCGTCGGCCCCGGTGTAGCCGTCGAGCCGGATCTTGAACTTGGCCGGCGGGGTCTCCTTCGCGAGCTTCCGGGACAGCTCCAGGGTGAACGGGCCGGTCTTCGTGGGCACCGTGGCGCCCCACTCCGCCAGCAGTTCCGACAGCAGCTGCCGCTTCTGAACGAGCTTGATCAGTCCGAGCTTCACGGTGACGTCGACATAGGTTTCGGCATCAGGAACCGCACTGAGCTGCCCGGTGACCTTGATCAGCAGGTCCTTCGCCAGCTCCGGCGGGTCCGGGTTCACCGCGATGCTGTCGATACGGAAGACATCGTCCGGAGTTCCCCGGTCCTCGTAGTCCCAGCGAGCCATGTGCACATCCTTGGAATGAGGCCACCGCATACCGGTGGCGGATCTGCCCGCGATCGCCGATCACTTCCCAGAGGTACCGACGGACCTCGGAGGGTTCATCCGATCAGGCATTGTCCGCCCCTCGATGTTTGAACCAGCGATCCGAACCTGGGACAGACCCTGACGACATACGCCGATGGCCGGGCGACGGCCTGCCCCAACCACCGCGACACCAGGGCGATCGCACCAACCGGCCCAGTCCCAAGGTCCACGGAGCCCACGGAGCCCACGGATGAGCTGTGGGCCATGTTCGGCCGAGAAGTCGCCATAGGCCCAGCCCTGCCAGGAGAGCGTACGCAGGACCTTCGCAATCCCAACGTCGAGCGGACAACGGACAGATCAGAACCCTGTCCACAAGATGCCTTGTGTACATTCGGCCACTGACTTCATGCATAGCGCCATGACCGTGAACGCGTGGAGGGTGCTGGCCACGGTAGAGGAGTTCGACCTACCGCCGGACGGAGTTGCCTTCGATGTACGGCTGCTGACCGAGGGGTCGGACAGAGTGGCTGCGCGAGGTGGGCCTGGACGCAGGGACGCCGTTCCTCATCTCGCCGATGTTCGAGTACGACGTCGTCCTGAACCGGTTCTTCCAGTCGCCAGGGATGCGGATGCGCGCGGCGAACACCTCCTCGCCCTGACCACCGACCACCAGCACGGCCTGCGCGGGCCCGCCGCGCACGAGGCCGTCGCCCGCCTCACCGGCTTCCACCACCGCACCGGCTTCGCCGGGTCCGTCGTCACCGACCCGGCCCGCCTGCGCCGCGTCCTGGCCCGCCACGACCCCGAGGTCTACCCCGGCACCTACGTCATCTGCGTGTTCAACCCCGCCAAGGCGTTGTGCCGCCGCACCGGACGGATCGCGCGCACTCCCGCGCCACTCGGCTGCAAGCCGCTGGAGTGCAGGAACGTGGCGCTGACCGCCGACAACACCCGCGCCCTCGCCGGCGAGGCCGAGCGCCTCGACGCCCGGCTCCACACTCGCCCTGTCCTGCCGCCCCTCCTCCAAGCCGACCTGGAACGGCGCCGGAGGCGATCGACACCTTCCTCGCCGGGACCGCCGCGGCCTGCGAGTGAGCGCCCACCGCCGGCCACTGCCCGGACGCGCCGCCGCCGACGCCATCACCGCAGATACCGGCCGCCACCCAGCGACTCAGCCTGGACAACGACCGGCTGCGAACGGCGCTGCACGAAGCACGCTTCGTCACATCACTGCCCCGGCGGCCACGCTGACCGGCGCCGGACCAACAGGGTCGTTCGACCGGCTGCGCGTCAGCCACCTCAGCGAGATGTTCACCGCCATCACCGACGCCAACGCCGACATCCTGAAGCAGAACGCCCAACGGCGGGCGGCGGTCGAGGAACTGGCGACCGTGCCGTGGAAGGGCGTGGTGAACCGGGCGCGCCGCAAGGGAATGAAGACGGCGATCGACGCGATGCCGGGCTTCCGCCGCATCACCGGGCCGTCCACGCGCCAGCACATCAAGGCCACGCTCCGCGCCGCCCTGAACGACGCGATCGGCCAGCAGATCATCACGTTCAACCCGGCCGCGCATGTGGAGATCGACCCCGCCCGCAAGCCGAAGGCCCTGGTGTGGACGGACGAACGGGTCGCCCGGTGGCAGCAAACCGGCGAGAAGCCCTCCCCCGTCATGGTCCGGACACCCGAACAGACCGGCGCCTTCCCCGACTTCGTCGCCGCAGACCGGCTCTACGCCGTGTGGCACCTCATCGCCTTCCGCGGCCTCCGCCGCGGCGAAGCATGCGGCCAGCCCTGGTCGGAGACCAACCTCGACCGGCACACCCTCACCGTCTCGGGCCAGCTCGTCCAAGACGCCACCGCAAGCAACAGAAGGCCGACCGCGCGGAATGGGGATCAGCCTGGATCGAGACCGGCCTCCTCTTCACCCAGGAGGACGGCTCCTGGCTTCACCCCGGCAAGGTGACCGACCTCTTCGAACGACTCATCGCGGCCTCCGGCCTCCCCCCGATCCGGCTGCACGACCTCCGCCACGGCGCCGCCACCCTCATGCTCGCCGCCGAAGCCACCGCCAAGCTGGTCCCCCTCCAACGCAAGTCCGACGCCGAGGAAGCCTCCCGCAAGGAGGGGAGAGCCCGGAAGAAGCCCGGGAAGTAGGCCCCGACGGCCCTCCGCTCACGCATCGCTCACGCAAGCCCTCGCCCGGCACCGCAACCGCCGGTTGCGTCACACCCCGTACACCAGAAAACCCCAGGTCACGACCTACATGACCTGGGGTTCTTCGGAGCCCCCTGTCGGATTCGAACCGACGACCTACGCATTACAAGGTCTATCAGGGGACTAGCTAGACCAGCGGAAACACCCTCACAGGCCGTGTGACCAGCGGAAACGTAGCTCACTGCTACCCACTGTTACTCGGCCTTTCCCGTTGCCGTGTGTACGCGATGCGTACTGGAACGGGGCGGCTCCGGGGGTGTTGACGCACCGCCCGGAGCCTGCGGCCGGACCCTTCTCTACAAGGAGTCCGCACCATGAGCGCCACCGTACCGCCACGTCCCGACCCCCTGGAGTCCGCTCTCCGCTCCGCGTTCAACCAGGGCGAGCCGGACATGCCCGAGTGCATCCTGTGCGGCAGTCAGGCCGGACCCTTCCGACCGACTGAGGACCGCTGGCCGTCCGGCGCGCAGAAGTTCGTCTGCTCCGCCGACTGCCAGCACGCCGAGACCGCCCCTGATACGCCCGTTGATACGCCCGTTGATACGCCCGTTGATACGCCTGATGCGCCGCAGGTCAGGACCGTAACGGTCCGCCTGCTCGACACCCCCGGAGCCTCGCTCACGGTCCCCTGCCCGGAGTGGTGCACCACCGACCACACCGATGATGCGGACCGAGGAACGTTCGCCGAAGACTTCGCGCACCGTGGCGAAGAGACCTCGCTCGACATCGACGGCGCCGGCCTGGTTGTCACCGAGCTGACGCAGTACCCGTTCAGCCGGGACATGCGCCTGCCGACGATGACGATGTGGCCGGTCCTGGACTTCGCTTCGAACGGTGAGACGTACCTCGACGGGGCGGGGCTCCGCTCCGTGGCCGCCCGGCTTCGGGAGCACGCGGCGACCCTGGGCGTTCAGGCCGCCGCGCTCGACCGCCTGCGGGGTGAAGGGGCATGAGCACTCCCCCGCTGCCCGGCAAGGGCCTGTCCGTCCGTGTGGATGACCCGTTGCATGACGACCTGGCCACGCTGATGCGCACCGGTATGACGGCCTCGGACGCCGTGAAATACGCGGTCGCCCTGACCGCCGGTCTGTACCGCGACATCTGGTCGGTCGGCCTCTGTCCGGACGGAACGAACCCGCAGATCATTGCCGTGAAGGTCCGACTCGCTGACCAGCGTGTGACACCCGCAGGTGACCGTATGACGAGCAGGGAGACCCGGCGATGACGCACCTTCACCTCGTCCACGGATGCCCGTCCTGGTGCACGGTCGATGACCACTCAACCGCCCCGGCCGATGACCGCGTACACCTCGGTAAGACGCACGAACTGCGCCTCCCGGACGGCCGCCTGGTGCTCGACGCCACGCTGTCTCAGGAGCCGGACCGAACGCGCCCGTCCCTCGTCGTCAGTGGGTCGCTCGACATGTTCGGGCTGGACGTGATGGAGCTGGACGTGGCCGAGGCGCACGCCCTCGTCGGTCAGCTCCAGTCGTTCCTCCACAAGGTGCAGCACACCCTCAATCCGCTGAAGGGCAAGCAGCCCCCGGCGAAGAAGCTCAACCCCGGCAAGGCGGCCCGCGCGGCGTGGCGTGAGACCCGCATGTACCTCGCCGAGCGCGACGGCTGGCAGTGCTTCTACTGCCGCTCGGAGTTCGACACCCTGCGGGGGGTGAGCGTTGACCACTACGTCCCCAAGAGCCTGTGGCCGTGCAACCTGCCCGCGAATCTGGTGCTCGCGTGCGCCCCCTGCAACTCGCTGAAGGACGACGCGTTGCCGCGGATCTTCGCGGCCCTCTTCATCCGGGCCATGACCGGTGTGGAGGTCGAGCGGGCGGCGTGACGTAGACGAACCGAGCCCCCGCCGATGCTGTCCGGCGGGGGCTCGATCATGGGGCCCCTCTACCTCGGTAGAGGGGATTGGTAGAGGCTCCGACCTCGGCGGTAGAGGGGGTAGAGGGGGTGAGCGGCCACCTGCACCCCGGCCGGCCCGTCGGGGGGACTGATGCCGGCCGGGGTGCGGTCCCCTTGTCCGTGGCGCGCCGTCGCGCTCACGGGCAAGGGAGTCTTCTACTTACTTGCGGTCCTTCGGGGTGCGCGGCCACGTCGCGCCGTGGGCGCCGACGTACGGGTTGGAATGGTCGCCCTGGTGAAGCGGGTCAAGGTGGGTGCACCGTACCGCCGTCTTGGGCATGAGCGACCAGCACAGGAGCTTGAGACCGAACGTCGTGCTGCCGGGGGCCAGCATCGTCACCGCCGTGCCTCCCGCGCTTCACGCACCAAATCCGCGGCCGTCGGGCAGTACGCCCCGTCCTCGCGGACCTGGCACGCCGTACATGTGGTCTCGTGCTCGATCACGGCCATCAGCCCCGGATCGGGGGAGGGCTCCGCGGCGCCGCTGATGCGCTGCCGGTACGGGGCGGCGCCGCTTCCGCGCTCCCGCCACTCCCACGTGGTGCCGTCGCTAGAATCCGTCATTGGCGTCGCTCCTCAGCCTTCGCGTCGTCCACACCCCGGACCGGTCGCACGGTCGCGGGGGTCTTCTCTGTCGACGGTACCGACAACTGCGTCCCTCTGCACCCCACCGCGTCCCAGCGCGGTGGGGCGCGCCCCCAAGGTGCTGGACGCAGGGGGCCGCGCAACCGTGACTCGTATGAGCGGACTCCCGCAGTACGAGTACGTGAAGCTGGCCGATCTCATCGCCGCCGACATCACGTCGGGCAAGCTCCCCGCCGGCGCGGCCCTGCCTGGCGAACGCGCCATGACGGAGATCTACGGCGTGAGCATCGGCACGGTCCGGCGCGCGGTGCAGGAGCTGCGGGACCGCGGGCTGGTCGCCACACTGCCCGCCAAAGGCACCTACGTGCTGGACTCCCCTCCCCCGCCCGTGTAGACACCCCACTCTCCGGGTGGAGAACGCAGGTCAGAGCGCCCACTCTCCGGGTGGAGAGTGGGGTGGAGAGCGCACGCAGAACCCCTCTCGGCTTCGGCCGAGAGGGGTTGGGTGTCTGGGGCACTCATCGCGAGGGAGGCGCGACAAGACGCCTGGAAAGGCGTTCTGAGGCCGTTTCAGGGCTCTGGCCTGTCTGCCTCCCTGCCTCCCTGTGATCGTTGTTTCCGCTGATCAAGGGCGGTTTGGGGGGTGAGGGAGGGAGGCAGGGAGTTCTCCCTGCCTCCCTCGCGCCTCCCTACTCGGACGCCTTCCTGTTCAGCGACGTTTCAACAGAAGCTCTCGCTGCCGCAGAACGTGCTGAGCGCCGCCGGCCGCGCCGCGCCGCATACCCTGCGCCCGGCTGCGGGACGACTGCAACGACCGGCGCTCAACCACCCGAGAGCGCACCCACGCGGCGCGCTCCTCGGAGTACTGCGTTCCCGCAGGCAGCCCCCACTCCGCAGGGAACACCCCCATGCCGCGCGCCGAGTTGGCCGCTTCCTCTGCGCCGGACATCAGGCCACCTCCTTCGCACGGCTTTCTGCCGCAGCGGGGCCACGAATCGCACCTACCGCCGCGGCCACCCTTGACCCTTCCTCCGAAGCGTCGATGTACTGCAAATTCACGTAGCGGCCGGGCCTCTTGTGGGTGCGCTCGAACTGGGCGGCCGCGTGCACGCGCGCCTCCCGCCGTTCGGAGAGCGCCTCTCCCGGCGACTTCTTCCGCCACGACTTCGCATGCCTCGCGTCCACCTCGGCTCCCGCAGCTTCCGCGGCAGCCGCCCGGGCCGCCTCCCACTCCCGACAGGCCGCCTTCACACCGGCTTCCCACACGGCGTGCTCCCAAGCCCTACGCGCGGAACCGTTGACGAGAGCGCGGGCATCGTTCACCGAGACCGCCGGCCTGCCCGCCCAGTCCTCCCTCACCATGAGATCCAGCTCGACGCACTCGTCGCGCACCTTGTCCGCCTTGCGCCCCGTGGCCGCGGCGATCTCCTGCAACGTCACAAGTACTTCACTCACGTCTGCTCCTCCTTGATGGCCGTTCGCTGTTCCACCAACGCGCCGAGTAGTAGCCGCCGCGCCATCCGCTCCCGCTCCGCAGCACTGCTGCACCGACGCCCGCAGTACCGCCGGGGGCGCCCGCGCCCGGCTTGAGGCGGGAGCGTCCGCCCACACTGCGCACATGCGGAAGAATTCATCACACGATGAATTTACACCCTTCCGTGGCTGAAGTCAGGCATGCATCAAGAACGCGAGGGGCCCCCACGAAGCGGCGCGTTCTCGCAGGTCACAGGGCATACCAAGATCATCCGCTCAGATTTTGCCCGGGGACAGAAAAATAAAAGCTGGGCGAGGGGCTGAGAAGACGATCACCCCAAAAACGGAGGCGGGTCCGAGCGCGCCGTTACGGTCGGGCGGTGCCGCATGCGACGTGCGACGTCTTGGGTCAAAGCTGTGCCGACAAAGGGACTTTGCCCGGCTCACCCGGCTCACCCCGGCTCACAGTGTTCTGACCTGCGGTTTCACTGAGCCGGGCAATCGGGCGTGCCCGGCTCATGCCCGGCTCACCGTCGAACAGTGAGCCGGGGTGAGCCGGGTAGCCCGGCTCACTCACAGCGTTGTGACCTGCGGTGTTGCCGGGTGAGCCGGGTGAGCCGGGCGAATCGCTATTGTCGGTGGAGCTTTTGACTCCGATGCCCTCGTACACGGGCACCTGCTTGCCGCCGATCCGCGGCTTGGTCCGGCGGATGCGGGGCTCGACGGACAGCAGATCGCGGCCGAACAGTGCCTTGGTCCCGGACCGCACGCCCTGTCCCTCGGCCCAGTCCTTCCACGCGTCCCACAGGACGTCGACCGGTGCCGAGCAGGCCGCGCCGGTCTCGCACTGGTCCCGTACGAACGCGGACATGGGTGACGCGGTGTCCTGCATCGTGGTGATGGAGTCGGCCCCGCTCGTCGGCTGGATGATCCGGCCGTTGCGATCGAGCCGGGCAAGTCCCACGAGTGCCCAGTTCAGGATGCCGGGAAGTTCAGCGGCCAGCTTGTCCGTGAGTCCGGTGTCCTCCTTGCCGAGCCAGCTCACGGCCATGTTGAGGACGATGAACCGGCGGGCGATCACCCCGGAGGAGTCACCGAAGTTGGGCAGTTGGTTGGACAGGACCATCAGCCGTGCGGGGATCTTGCCGGTCCACGGCTCCCGGTACTTCCGATCCACGTCGATGGTGTCTTCACCGGAGATGGTCAGCAGGCGCTCAACGACCTGGTGACCGTCCCGGCCGCCAAGACGCGCGTCGGAGATGACCGCCAGGGGCTTGCCGAGCAGCGGTGAGAGACCGAAGTTCGTCGCAAGGCCGGCCAGCGTGGGCCCGGCGACGTTGCCCTTGCCCACCAGCATCCCGAGGACCCGCGCGATGGTGCCCTTGCCGGACCGGGTCGGCCCGACGACGAGGAGGATCTTCTGCTGATCGGTGCGCCCGGACAGGACGTATCCGAACCACTCCTGTACGGCGGTGACGGCCTCGGGGTCGTTGGGCCACGCCTTGCGCAGGAACGCCAGCCAGTTCGGGCACTCGGCGCCGGGCACGTAGTCGAACGGCACGGAGACGAGGTTGAAGTAGTCCGGGGTGAGCGGGCGCAGCTCCTTCGTGATGACGTCCAACAGGCCGTTCGTACAGGCGACGATCGGCGTGCGCTGATGGGTGCCGTCCGTCCACGCCGGGGCGTCCACGGTCGGCGACAGGATGCGGATTGCCGACATGGCTTCCATCAGGTCCGCGATCTTCTTCTTGGTGGGCGCCCAGTCCTTCACCTCGATGCCGCCCCTGGGCGTCTCGAACTCGAACGTGGCGTGCTCCAGCTCCTTGTACGCCACCGAGCGCACCTCGGACGCGTCCAGCTCGCGCCAGTGGGTGCCCTGCCACTCCATCCACTGTCCGCGCCAGTGCAGGAGCGTGGGGCGGCCCTCGTCGGTCCAGGACGGCAGCAGGACGCGGGCCACGGCCATGGGGTTGCTGGGCGGTGGTGTCGTCATGCAGGCGCTCCCGTGCTGTTGTACGCGGATCGGATGGTGTCGGCTGCCTCGCGCTCACCGAGGCCCGCCTGGACGGCCGCTGACAGGAGTTCGTCCCGCGCGTCCTGTCCTCTCTCGGCGGCCCGGCACGCGGCCCAGAACAACCGGTTGTTCCTCGCGCCCTGCGGGCTGTTGAGAACGAACGCGACCAGGCCGCGCGTGTCGGACGGGCCAGCGGGCGCCGCGTTGCGCCAGCGCTCCCGACCGGGCGCGAACGTCGGCTTGGTGACCAGCGCGTCAAGGAGCCAGGCCGGCGCCATCACGGGCGGCTGCTCGGGGTCGTCCACGACGTACCGGACACCCGAGGCGTGCAGCGCGCCAGGGCCGATGACGTAGGCGTTGCCCGCCCGTACGTCTCCGTCGAACTTGCCCTGTAGCTCACCGAGTCCGTTGCCGAGGCGCAGCGCGGCGGGCACCCACAGATAGTCGTGGTACCCCTTGGCGGTCATGACGCGCATGGTGCGCGGCCAGCGACGGCCGTAGGCGCCTGCTACATCCTCGATAGCCCCGCGCCGGTCGCTGTCGACCACCACGAGCCGTGTCCCTTCGGGACCCGAGCAGGCGCCTACGGCCACGGCGGGGTTCCGCAGGCCGCGACTGAACGTCTCGTGCACCCTCCGTTCGTCCAGGGTGTACGCCCTGGTGAACGCTGCGGCGGGGTGCTTCCCGCGGGACCCGTCGCACGTCTTGTGCAGACCGGTGCAGCGGCGCGTGAGCGGGTGGTCGGCGGGGAAGACGGGGAACCCGCGCCGGATAAGCCACAGCGCCCCGTCCAAAGGCGTGCGGATGTGCACCTCTCTGCCGTCAGCGGCCTGCGCTACGGTGTGCGGAGACCCGGCGTCCTGCTGGTCTCCTACGTTCGCCCCCGTTGCTGCGGGGGCGTTCGTGCTTTCCGGGGCGTTCATGCCGCCGCTCCGCTCTGGCGGGAGAGCCAGGCTTCGACGTCTGCGGGCCGGTAGCGCACATGGCGCCCGACGCGGTGCGCCTTCGGGCCAGTGCCCGTGTGGTTCCAGCGGTACACGGTCTTGACCGGCACGTCGAGGTACTCGGCCAGGGCGGTCGGGGAGTACAAGCGTTCCTTCATAACTCACTCGCGTTCCGTGAGAGCACTTCAGCAGGCAACAGTTACCCGCCGGACCTCATCCTGCCCCACCGTTGCGCGTTCCACAAGCGACCGCTAGTGTGCTCTCATGGAACAAGGCGAAGCGTGGAACCCCACAGCATCGGTGGCGCACCGCGTAAGGGAAGTCCGCAAACGACGCGGCATGACCGCTCAAGATCTTGCCGACAAGCTCGCTGAGCATGGCGTCCCGTGGGAACGGAGCACCGTAGCGAAACTGGAGAACGGCAACCGCCAGAACCTCACGCTCACGGAGTGGCTGGCCCTGTCGGTCGTGCTCAACGTCGCGCCGGTCCACCTGCTCGTACCCCCGTACCCGTCCCCGCAGTGGGATAGGCCGGCGGGGGAACGTAACGACCCGAACGACGAGGCCCCATTTCAGGTGACGCCTGAGTTGGCCACTCCGCTCTATCGCGTCCGGCGGTTCGTCCGGGGCAGCACCCCCCTGCCCGGCGGTGACCGGCGGGGCTTCTACTCGGAGATTCCGCCCCAGGAGTTCGACCCGCTCGTACAAGAGGAGGTGCCCGATGGCCCGAGTCTGGATTGAGGACCGCGCCAACCACGCCGCGTACCAGCGGGCGTTGGAGACCTGGCAGGCCGCGAAAAAGGCCGGCAGCAAGCGCCAGCCCCCAGGCCGGTGGCGGGTCCGCTGGTACGGGCCAGACGGCAAGGGGAAGGCGCTCACGTTCCGGAAACTGCCGCAGGCCGAGGCCGAGGTGACCGCCCTCACCGGGAAGCTGGACAAGGGCTCGTACCGGGACCCGCAGTCGGCGAAGGCCCTGTTCTCCGTCGTGGGCGCCGAGTGGCTGGGCTCGCTGCGGAAGCAGGGGCGGACCACGAAGCACGACTACGAAGAGATCTTCAACCTGTACGTCCTCGTGAAGTGGGGGGACTGGCAGGTCGGTTCGATTCAGTGGCAGGACGTTTCGGACTGGGTGGACGAGCTGTGCAAGAAGCCCGGGAAGCGCGGAAAGATCCTCGGCCCGGCCCGAATCACCAAGATCTACCGGGTGTTCGGCATGGTCATGAAGCGCGCCGTACAGTCCGGGCGGATCGCGGCCAGCCCGGCGCACGAACACGAGCTGCCGCGCGCGGCCGAGGACGACGAACACGTCTACCTCACCCATGAGCAGATGGAGCGACTGGCCGACGCCGCGGGCGAGTACCGGCGCCTGGTACTCGTCCTCGGGTACTGCGGCATCCGGTGGGCCGAGGCGTCCGCGATCAAGGTGGGCCGGATCAACATCGACACCCGTCGCATCCGGATCGTCCAGAACTACACGGACGTGAAGGGCGTGTTGGCGCTCGGGCCGGTGAAGAATCACGAGAAGCGGTCCGTGCCGCTCCCCCGCTCGTTCGCCGAGGAGCTGCGCGACCTGAGCAAGGGCCGGAAGAAGGACGCGCTCGTCTTCACCGCGCCCGCTGGTGGTCCCCTGCGGTACGCGAACTTCCGGGGCCGGTGCTTCGACAAGGCCGTCCAGGCGGCCGGTCTTGGGGACCTGGGCATCACCCCGCACAAGCTGCGCCACACTGCGGCCTCACTCGCCATCGCGGCCGGCGCGGACGTGAAGGTCGTCCAGCTCATGCTCGGCCACAAGTCGGCGGCGATGACCCTCGACATCTACGGGCACCTCTGGCCGGATCGGCTGGACGAGGTGGCGGACGCGCTCGACATGAAGCGCGAGCGGCTGCTGCTCCGGTCCCGGGTCGCGGCCGCGGTCCTGCGCCTCGCCCTCACCCGGGGCGGCGTGCCCAGCGCACGGCGCGCGCCGGATGCGGAACTGGCCGGGGCGGGGCACCCGTAGCCATGCGTACAGAATGCGTACTGCCCGCCCGGGGGCCTCCCGGAACGGGCAGTGATGAAAGGGCCTGTGACCAGGCTTTCCGCTCTTGAGCCCCCTGTCGGATTCGAACCGACGACCTACGCATTACAAGTGCGTTGCTCTGGCCAACTGAGCTAAGGAGGCGTGCGGGAAAACTATAACCGGCACGGATCACAGGTCAGCCGGGAATTTCATCGTGGTTCACCTACTGACAGATCTTGAAACGCGGGGTAGCGTCACCTCAAGTTCATCCAGGTGGACTAGACCCATCCTCCGCCCTCCGCGGAGGAGCCACTCCTTTACTCGGATCGTCCGGCACGTTCCTGCCGGTGAGGGGACCACATCACCATGGCCACTGTCTCGTTCGACAAGGCGACCCGTGTTTACCCGGGTTCCACCAAGCCCGCCGTCGACCAGCTCGAGCTCGACGTCGCGGACGGCGAGTTCCTCGTACTGGTCGGGCCTTCCGGCTGCGGCAAGTCGACCTCCCTGCGCATGCTCGCGGGTCTTGAGGACGTCAACGGCGGGTCCATCCGCATCGGTGACCGCGACGTCACGCACCTGCCGCCCAAGGACCGGGACATCGCGATGGTGTTCCAGAACTACGCGCTCTACCCGCACATGTCGGTCGCCGACAACATGGGCTTCGCGCTGAAGATCGCGGGCATCAACAAGGCCGACATCCGTAAGAAGGTCGAAGAGGCCGCGAAGATCCTCGACCTCAGCGAGTACCTGGACCGCAAGCCGAAGGCGCTCTCCGGTGGTCAGCGCCAGCGTGTGGCCATGGGTCGCGCCATCGTGCGTGAGCCGCAGGTGTTCCTCATGGACGAGCCGCTGTCGAACCTCGACGCCAAGCTCCGTGTGTCGACGCGTACGCAGATCGCCTCGCTCCAGCGCCGTCTCGGCATCACGACGGTGTACGTCACGCACGACCAGGTCGAGGCCATGACCATGGGCGACCGCGTCGCCGTCCTCAAGGACGGCCTGCTGCAGCAGGTGGACTCGCCGCGCAACATGTACGACCGGCCCGCCAACCTCTTCGTCGCCGGCTTCATCGGCTCCCCGGCCATGAACCTGGTCGAGGTCCCGATCACCGACGGTGGCGTGAAGTTCGGCAACAGCGTCGTCCCGATCTCCCGTGAGGCGCTCTCCGCCGCGGCCGACCGTGGCGACAGCACCGTCGTCGTCGGTGTCCGCCCGGAGCACTTCGACATCGTCGAGCAGGGCGGCGAGGCCGCGAAGTCGCTGTCGAAGGACTCCGACGACGCGCCGGCCGGTCTGGCCGTCACCGTCAACGTCGTCGAGGAGCTGGGCGCCGACGGTTACGTCTACGGCGACGCGCAGGTCGGCGGCGAGCACAAGGACCTGGTGGTCCGCGTCAACGGCCGCGCCGTTCCCGACAAGGGCGCCAAGCTGCACGTCGTACCGCGTCCGGGCGAGACGCACGTCTTCGCCTCGTCGACGGGCGAGCGCCTCAGCGACTGATCCGAAGCTGACCTGAAGAACGTACTAACGGCCCCGCACTTCGGTGCGGGGCCGTTTGCTTGCGTCGCTCAACCGGCCAAATACCCCGGCATACCGGCCATTTCGAATCGTGTACGTCAACACCCGATTCGAAAAGACCTGTCGAACCATCCCTCGCCCGAGTGACTAAATGTCGCCAAATCATCACTGACCGCTACGCTCGCCTGCGTGACCCACACAGCCCGCCGAATCGGCCGAAGTCTCGCATTCGTACTGCCCGTCGTCCTCGTACTCTCCGGAACCCTGGCGGTCGCGACCGTCCCGTGGGCGGCGAAGAACTCCGACGCGCAGATCCTCACCGCCTCCTCGGACAAGGCGTCCGTACGCGCCAAGTCCCGCGCCCCGCAGGACGTTCTCCGCGACAAGCTGCTCGTGGAACTCCAGGAGAAGGACCCGGGCATCGCCCTGACCCACCTCCAGCGCCAGATCGAGGAACGCCCCTCGCTCGCCAAGCACTGCATGTCCCTGGCCCGCGCGCTCGGCCGCGCCGCTGTCGCGCAGTACGGACCCACCCGCGCGCAGTCGTTCTCCCGCCCCGTCTGCGACACCTCGTTCGCCTACGGGGTCTCCCAGCAGACCGCGGGGCACTGACCACCGGCTCCCCGGCCGACCCGCCTATCGTTCACGGCATGATGACGTTTCCGACGCAGGCCGTGGTCCTCGCGGGCGGCCAGGGGTCGCGGCTGCGCCCGTACACCGACGACCGTCCCAAGCCGATGGTCGAGATCCCCGGCACGGGGACCCCGATCATCGGCCATCAACTCGCCTGGCTGGCCGCCGAGGGCGTCACGGACGCCGTGGTCTCGTGCGGCCATCTCGCCGAGGTGCTCCAGGAGTGGCTGGAGGCGTCGGAACTCCCGCTGCGTGTCACGACCGTGGTGGAGAAGGAACCGCTGGGGCGCGGTGGTGGCCTCAAGCACGCCGCCGCCCGGCTGCCCGAGCCCGGTCAGCCCTGGTACGCCACCAACGGCGACATCTGGACCCGTTTCTCGCTGCGCGAGATGGCCGCGTTCCACGCGGAGCGTGATGCCACCGCGACGCTCGCCCTCGCCCGGCCGCGGATTCCCTGGGGGGCCGTGGAGACCGACGAGTTCGGCCATGTACTGGACTTCATCGAGTCGCCGCCGTCGCCGTATCTGATCAACGCCGGTGTGTACGTGTTCTCCCCGGCGTTCGCGAGTCTGCTGCCCGAGCGCGGCGACCACGAGCGGACGACCTTTCCCGGGCTGGCGCGCGAGCGCAGGCTGGCGGGCTTCCCGCTGCCGCAGGGCGCGTACTGGCGGGCCATCGACACCGCGAAGGACCTCACGGAGGCCGCCAAGGAGCTGGCCGCCGCCGCCCGTTGACGTTCCTGTCGACGCCGAGCCTGTCGACGCCGAGGCCGAATCGGCGCGGGCGTTCCTGTTGGACGCAGAGCGGGCCTGACGGGGTTCGTCGCGGGCCGCGCGACCCCGGAGCCGTATCGGACGTCCCAGGCCCGTAGACGGGCGCACAGCACGCATACGAGGGCGGCCACCCCCTCATGCGGGGTGGCCGCCCTCGTACATGCGCCCGTGCGTCAGCCGAGCAGGCCGCCGATCGGGTTCTTGGCTCCGCCACCGCCGCCGGTGGACGAGCCGCCTCCGCCGCCCGTGGTGCCGCCGCCGTCGCCTCCGCCGGTCGTGCCGCCACCCTGGCCGCCTCCGCCGCCCGTCGAACCACCGCTCGTCGCGGGGCCCTGGCTGCTCGACGGCGGGGGTGCCTGCTCCGACGTCTGCGGGGGTGCCTGGCCGGTGCCCTGGGACTGGCTGGGCTGTCCGCCCGTGCCGGTCCCGCCGGGCTTGCGGGCCGGGTCCTCGCCCGGCTTCGACCGCTCGGCCGCCGGGCCGCTGGTCTGGCCGGCCGTCGGCGCCGTGCTGCCGCCGCTCTGGCGGGCCTCGCCGGTGGGCGTGCCGGACGCGCTGCTCTTGCCGGGCTTCTGTGGGAGCGGCGATCCGGGCAGTTGGTTGACCGGGTTGTTCGGTCCGGGCACGGTCACCATCTCCGTGGACCGTACGGCTCCGCCGAGCATGGAGCCGATGAGCAGCGTCAGGCCGATGACGACGGTCGCGACGACCGCGCCGCGGCGCAGGACCCGCCGCCGCAGGTCCCTCAGGGGAGAGCGCGGGCCGAGCTTGCGCCAGGCCTCGCCCGCGAGTCGCCCGTCCATCGAGTAGACGGGGGCGCCCGCGATGATCAGCGGGGACCAGGCGGCCAGGTAGATGATGTCGGGCGCGTCGTACGCGGGGACGGTGCGCCAGCTCACGGTGAGGATCAGCGCGGCCGAGAGCAGCGCCCCGAAGGAGGCGGCGAGCCGCTGCCAGAGACCGAGGACGGTGAGCACACCGGCCACGACCTGGAGGAACGCGACGCTGAGTCCGGCGCCGACGGGGTGCGAGAGGGCGAAGTCGCGCAGGGGCTCGGCGAGGGCCCACGGCTGCAGCGAGGTGAGCCAGGCGACCATGGAGCCGCGCTTGCCGCCGTCGAAGTAGACGGGGTCGCAGAGCTTGCCCATGCCCGCGTAGATGGAGATGAGACCGAGGAAGACGCGGAGCGGCAGAAGCACCACTCCGAGGTTCATGCGGCGGCCTGGGTAGTAGGCGTGGCGTACGGCGGCCTCGGAGGCCGCGATGTCGTAGCGCGCTGCGCGCCGGTCGCCGTCGTAGCCGCGGCCGTCGCCGTCCCGGTCGAAGTCCCGGTCGAAGTCGCGCTCGTACTCACGGTCGTCGCGGTCGTCGTGTCCGCCGCGGTGGCGTGCGCCGCCCGCGCCGTACGGGTCGGCCGGGTCGCCGTACGTGTCGTACTCCGGCGCGTCGTACGCGCCCACGGCCTGCCGCATGGGGGGCAGCAGCGGGGTGTCGGACCCCGCGCCGCCACCGCGCGGCGGTACGCGGGGCGTCGGCATGGTGTCGTCGCCCAGGTCGATCCGCGGAATGACCTGCGTGGAACCGCCGGCCCCCGTGTCGTACGGGCCGCCCGGCGCTTCGGCGAGGGCCGCGCCCGCCGCTCTCGCGGAGGAGTTCCGTACGGCCTGGAGGAGCCCGGTGGCCCCGAGGTCGCCCGGTTCCGACCTGCCGCTCCAGACGACGGGGGCCCGGCGGCGTGCCGCACCTCCGCCGCCGCTCATCGCGGGGATCCGCGCGGTGTCCGCCGTGGCGCGTGCGGGGCTGGGGCGCTGGCTCGATGCGAGCTTCACCCGAAAGCTGGCGTGGTTCACGATGACCTGCGCGGGATCGCAGTCCACCTTGACCATGCTCAGCGGGGGCTGTTCTTCGAACCCGGGCCGGGGCGTTCTGGTGTCCACACTCATCTAACCGAGTGACTTGTGTTTAGGACACTGCCTTGACGGCCGGTAAATGTCCGAGACCCGTCAAGAGTGCCGGGATGGGCACATCTGTACGGAGATCACGCCATCCGGCCCACTGCCGCGCCCACCACTCGACCGGAGCCGGGCCCACGCCCGGCCCGGCCGCTCAGGCGCGCCGGCGGGCCGCCTCGTACAGCACCACTCCCGCGGCGACACCCGCGTTCAGCGATTCGGCGCCGCCCGGCATCGGGATCCGCACCCGGTAGTCGCACGTCTCGCCGACCAGCCGGGACAGGCCCTTGCCCTCGCTGCCGACCACGATCACGACCGGGCCGCCGAGCGCCGGGAGGTCGCCGACCTCGGTCTCGCCGTCGGCGGCCAGACCGACGACGGTCAGGCCCGCCTTCTGGTAACTCTCCAGCGCGCGCGTCAGGTTGGTGGCGCGGGCGACCGGCGTACGGGCGGCGGTGCCGGCCGAGGACTTCCACGCGCCGGCGGTCATCCCCGCGGCACGACGCTCGGGCACGACGACGCCGTGACCGCCGAAGGCGGCGACGGAACGGACGACGGCGCCGAGGTTGCGCGGGTCGGTGATGCCGTCGAGCGCGACGATCAGCGGGTCCTCGCCCTCGTCGAAGGCGGCGGCGGCCAGGTCCTCGGGGTGCGCGTACTCGTACGGCGGGACCTGGAGCACCATGCCCTGGTGGTTGAGGCCGTTCGTCATACGGTCGAGCTCGGGCCTGGGGGCTTCCATCAGGTGGATGCCACCGCGGTCGGCGGCGAGCTGAAGGGCCTCGCGCACGCGCTCGTCGTTCTCGATGTACTGCTGTACGTAGAGCATCGTCGCCGGTACGCCGTCGCGCAGCGCCTCGAAGACCGGGTTGCGGCCGACGACCATCTCGCTGGTGCCCTTGCCGCCACGGCGGGCGACCTGGCGGCGGGCGGTCAGCTTGGCCTTGGCGTTGGAGGCGCGGTTCTGCACATGGCCCTTGCGGGCGGACGCGGGCGGCGTCGGGCCCTTGCCCTCCAGGCCGCGGCGTCGCTTGCCACCGCTGCCGACCTGCGCGCCCTTCTTGTTGGACGTGCGGCGGTTCCTGCGTTGGCTGTTCCCGGCCATGACCTACCTGTTTCGTTGCTTTCGTCGGTTCGTGAGAACTTCACTTCGTTCACGCGAGTGTGCCGCCCGGCGGCCGGACAGCACAATCGGGGCCCCGGCCGGGGCCCCACGGCATTCCGCGCGCCCGCCTCCTCAGGAGGTCGCGGCGGTCGCGGCGTTTGTTTCGTTCAGCGCGGGCCCAGCGTCCACCGCGGGCCCGCCGGACCGTCCTCGATGACGAGTCCGGACTGCTGGAGCTGGTCGCGGATGGCGTCCGCCGTGGCCCAGTCCTTGCGGCCGCGCGCCGCCTCGCGCTGGTCGAGCACCAGCCGTACGAGGGTGTCGACGACGCCGTTCAGGCTGTTGCCCTCGCCGTCGGGGCCGCCCTCGCCCGCGCCCGCTCCCGTCCAGTGTGCGTCCAGCGGGTCCAGACCGAGAACACCGAGCATCGCGCGGACCTCGGCGAGACGGGCGACCGCCGCTTCCTTGTCGTCGGCGGCGAGCGCCGAGTTCCCCTGCCGGACCGTGGTGTGGATGATCGCGAGGGCCCCGGGGACACCCAGGTCGTCGTCCATCGCCTCGGCGAAGGCGGGCGGCACCTCGCCGGCCGGCTCGACGGTGTGCCCGGCCAGCTCGATGACGCGCTGGACGAAGCCCTCGATCCGTCCGAAGGCGGACTCGGCCTCGTGCAGGGCCTCCTCGCTGTACTCGATCATCGAGCGGTAGTGCGGCGTGCCGAGGTAGTAGCGCAGGACGATGGGCCGCCACTTCTTGACCATCTCGCTCACCAGGACCGAGTTGCCGAGCGACTTGGACATCTTCTCGCCGCTCATGGTGACCCAGGCGTTGTGCACCCAGTACTCGGCGAAGTCGTCGCCGTACGCCTTGGCCTGGGCGATCTCGTTCTCGTGGTGCGGGAAGACCAGGTCGAGGCCGCCGCCGTGGATGTCGAAGGCGCTGCCGAGGTACTTGTGCGCCATGGCGGAGCACTCCAGGTGCCAGCCGGGCCTGCCGCGGCCCCACGGCGTCTCCCAGTCGGGCTCGCCGGGCTTGGTGGCCTTCCACATCGCGAAGTCGCGCTCGTCGCGCTTGCCGGTCTCGCCCTCGCTCGACGGCTGCCTCAGGTCGTCGATGTCCTGGTTGGTGAGCTGGAGGTACTCGGGGAAGGACCGCACGTCGAAGTAGACGTTGCCCTCGCTCGCGTAGGCGTGGCCCCGCTCGATGAGACCGCGCATCATCTCGATCATCTCGGGGATGTGGCCGGTGGCGCGCGGCTCGTAGGTGGGCGGCAGGCAGCCCAGGACGTCGTAGCCGGCGTTGAAGGCGCGCTCGTTCTCGTAACCGATGGCCCACCAGGGGCGGTTCTGGACGGCCGACTTCGCGATGATCTTGTCGTCGATGTCGGTGACGTTCCGTACGAAGGTCACGTCGTAGCCGCGGTAGGCGAACCAGCGCCGCAGGATGTCGAAGTTGAGCCCCGACCTGATGTGCCCGATGTGCGGTGCGGCCTGCACGGTGGCGCCACAGAGGTAGATCGAGACACAGCCCGGAACGAGCGGGGTGAAGTCACGGATCTGCCGGGCGCCGGTGTCGTACAGCCGAATGGTCACGCAACAAGGGTAGTGCTCCGGAGGCAGTGCCCCGGGCCCCTTGGGGCCACGGGACACCGAAGCGTGACGTTGGGCGCGCCGGACGGCCCTCGTCAGAGGGTTTCGGAGGGCCGTCGGAGAACTGTCCTGGCGCTGTCCGGCATCGGACAGCGGCGGACGCGGCACGAGCACCAAGGGATGCGGCGCGGGCGCCGGGCCGTGCCCGGTGGCGCGTCAGATGCGGCCGACGACCTTGCGCGGCGTGATCCGGACGGTGACGCGCTGCCCCTCCTGCGCCCCCTTCGGGTTGAAGTCGGCGTACAGCTTGCCGGTGTACTTGATGGACAGTTCGTCGATGAGTTCCTGTCCGCCCTCCGTACTGAGGGTGGCCGAACCGCGGATCTCGGCGTACCGGTACGGGTCGTCGAAGGGCTGGAGCATGACCGTCACCCTCGGGTCGCGGCTCAGGTTCTCCGCCTTGCGGCGGCCGACGGCCGTCGAGATGAGGATGTCGTTGCCCTCGCGCTTCACCCATACCGGCGAGACCTGGGGGCTGCCGTCGGGCTGGACGGTGGCGATGGCGACGAAGACGGTGCCGTCGAGGAGCTGCTTGAGCTCGTCGGAGAGAACAGCGACTGCCATGGATGGTGCCTTCCTGAGGAGGGGGTTCACTGCGGTACGCGTACCCGGCGATGTTTCCTCAACCGGCGTCGGCCCGGCGGTATTTCGGGCCACGCCGATCGCGGGGGAAGCCCGTGGCGGAAGCCCGTCGGGGAAGCCGGTCGGAGATGCTCGTCGGGGAAATACCTCAGCGCTCGCGTACGAGCAGCGCCGTGGCGATCGCCGCCAGGCCCTCGCCCCGTCCGGTCAGCCCCAGCCCGTCGGTGGTCGTGCCGGACACGGAGACGGGCGCGCCGACGGCTTCCGACAGCGTCTTCATGGCTTCGGCGCGCCGCTTGCCGACCTTCGGCCGTACGCCGATGACCTGGACGGCGACGTTGCCGATGGCGAAGCCCTCTGAGCGGACGATCCTGGCCGCCTCCTTGAGGAGGGTGACGCCGGAGGCTCCGGACCACTCGGGCCGCGAGGTCCCGAAGTGCGCGCCGAGGTCGCCGACGCCGGCCGCGGAGAACAGCGCGTCGCAGGCGGCGTGGGCGGCGACGTCGCCGTCGGAGTGCCCTGCGAGGCCGTAGCCGTCGTTCTCGGGGCCGTCCCACAGCAGGCCGGCGCACCACAGCTCACGCCCGGCCTCGAAGGCGTGCACGTCCGTACCGATGCCGATCAGCGGCAGTCCGGCCGGCGCGGGTCCTGTGGACTCAGAATCCATCGTTGGCCCTCCTGCGGGCGAGTACGGCCTCGGCGAGCACCAGGTCCAGCGGCCGGGTCACCTTGAAGGCCTCCTCGTGGCCGGGCACGACCACGACGGGCCGGCCGAGCTGTTCGACGAGCCCGGCGTCGTCCGTGGCGCCCTGGCCGGCGAGCGGCACGCTCAGATGCGCGCGTACGAGCGTGTCCCGGTCGAAGCCCTGCGGGGTCTGTACGGCACGCAGCCTGGCCCGCTCGGGGGTGGCGACGACCGGCTCGGGCTGGTCCTTCCCGCCCGGCTCGACCTCTTTGACGGTGTCGGCGAGCGGCAGGGCGGGGACGACGGCGGGCGCTCCGGCCCGTACGGCGTCGACCACCGCGTCCACCGTGTCGACCGGCACGAGCGGCCGGGCCGCGTCGTGTACGAGAACGGTGGTGATGTCGTCCGGCAGGGCCTCCAGGCCGCGTCGTACGGACTCCTGGCGGGTCTCGCCGCCGGGCACCACGAGGTAGTCGGTGCGTACGGGCAGCGAGTGCTCGCCGAGGAGCAGCTTCACCGCCGCGGTGTCTTCGGGCGGGGCCACCACGACCACGAGGGAGACCGCGCGGGAGGCCGCCATGGCCCGTACCGCGTGGACCAGCATCGGGGTGCCGCCCAGGGTGCGGAGCGCCTTGGGGGCGCCGGGGCCGAGCCGTATGCCACGGCCCGCGGCGGGGATCACGGCGGCGGTGCGGTGTCGGCTCGATTCGTCTGACATCGGTTGCACTCCGGCAGGTTTGTTTCCTCGGCCGACATGGGTATGGCCTCAAGCGTGCCGGGCGCGGCACCTTGACCGGACCCTTCCGTGACACTGGTCGAGACCAGCTGCGCCAGCTGCCCCGGGCCCGGCACACCAGGATCTCGCCAGGATCGGGCGGGGAATTCGGTTGGTGTGACGGGGTGTCACAGCCGAACAGATCTTAAGGGCCAGAGGGGCCCGTGAAGAGATTCCGGTTGTGAGGTTCACCAGAGGCGACTGAGGTGAAGCTCTCCGGGCATGCCGCAGTGCCCGGCGACGCAGCATGGGAATCACTACTGGTCAGCGGGCACCGCGGCATTGATGCAATTCGCGCGTGGCCTCGTGCGTGGCCTGTTTCACGCCGCGCCTATTTCACGCCGCCTGGTTCACGCCTCGGCTGCTGATCGGTCCAGATGCGCGAATGACGCGCACATCGACCGTGTAGGACAGCCGGGACGTCCGGGTCAGGACCCGGTCAGGACGCGAGAACCTCGTCGAGCAGAGCCTCGGCCTTGTCCTCGTTCGTGTTCTCCGCGAGAGCCAGCTCGCTCACCAGAATCTGGCGCGCCTTGGCGAGCATGCGCTTCTCACCTGCGGAGAGTCCACGCTCTCGTTCCCGACGCCAGAGGTCACGGACCACTTCGGCGACCTTGATGACATCGCCGGAGGCGAGCTTCTCAAGATTTGCCTTGTAGCGCCGGGACCAGTTCGTCGGCTCTTCTGCGTACGGCGCCCTCAGAACCTCGAAGACCCGGTCCAGCCCATCCTGACCGACCACATCGCGCACTCCGACGAACTCCGCATTGTCCGCCGGGACACGAACCGTCAGGTCGCCCTGGGCGACCTTGAGCACCAAGTAGGTCTTGTCCACGCCTTTGATCTGACGAGTTTCGATAGCCTCGATCAGCGCGGCCCCGTGATGGGGATAGACCACGGTGTCGCCAACCTTGAACGTCATGTGACAGGTACCCCTTCCGTGGCTATCCAGGGTAACACGGGAACGGCCTGTTCTGAATGGCGTTTTCGCAGGTCAGGGCGCATCTCGGGGCTTGACAACAGCAATAGGAACGTGCTGCGAGCGGCTTCCGGAAGCGGGTATTCGCAGGTGGGAGCCGCTGCGAAGCCGGACGGAAACACGCATGTTCCACCGCCCCGAAGCCCATCCCGATGGGGTGAACCTCCGCATTTGTCGGGTTCCAAGAGCCGAACTTCCCATGCTCCGTTCGGATGTCGGTCACGCGTACGGACGGAAGTGTGAACCCAATCCGAATTTGATCACCGGAGTCCTCGCGGCCCTATGCGGAGCTATTCGTAAGGAATGTGTGTCGGGTCGGGGAATTGATCACCGGAGTTATGTGAACGGCGTACTAAACATGCCGTCGACACTCACTTCCGCCCTCCACCAAGTCCAGCGGGCGCAGTTGAGGGCGGGTCGGGTGCGAAGGCGCGACGGGGGCTCGGTAACCTGAGCCCGCTGAACCATCGTTAGCCGTCCTCAGCCCGCCCGTACGTCCAAGGAGTTGCCGCCACCGTGAGCCGCAGCCTTCGACGCGGCACTCTCGCCGCGTCTGCCATCGCGTTCTCGATCGCCTCACTCGCCGCGTGCGGTGCCGGCAACGACGCGCAGACGCTCGGCGTCCGACCTGACAACGCCGCGACCTCGATCGGTGACATCACCGTCCAGAACGCCACGGTCGTCACCCAGCCGAAGGCCGGGGCCGAGGGCCCCGCCGCCGTCACGGCGAAGCTCTTCAACAACGGCCGCAGCCAGCAGACGCTCGACGCGATCACCCTGCCGGGCAGCGGCGCGACGGTGAAGATCACCCCGGCCAAGGGCAAGGGACCGGTCACGGTGCCCGCCAACGGCTCCGTCCTGATCGGCGGCAAGGGCAACGCCTCCGCCGTGGTCGACGGCGGCGGCGAGGCCGCGCGGAACGGCGACGCCCAGCGGGTCGTGTTCCAGTTCAGCGACACCGGCGACGTCGAACTCGACGCCTTCGTGGTGCCGGCGACCGGCCCCTTCACCGACTTCGGGCCGAGCGCGCTGCCCACGCCGTCGACCAGTCCGTCGGCGAAGCCGAGCGGATCCCCGTCGGGCACCGCCGACGAGGAGACCGGGGAGACCGGCGAGACCGGGACGCCCGGCGGCGACGCCGAGGACACTCCCGGGGGCACCGCCGAAGAGGGCACCGCCGAAGAGGGCACCGCCGAAGGCGCGGACCAGGGCACCGACGAGGGCGACGCGTCCACGGCGACGGACGCCGCCTCCGCGTCCTCGGACACCGAGCACTGAGCCGCTGAGCCACTGAGTCGCCGAGCACCACCGCGCCGCCGAGACCGACGGTCGGCAGTCGGCGGTCGGCGGTCGTACGTGTGAGGGCGCCGCACCGGGATTCCGGTGCGGCGCCCTCGTACACACGACGGGTGGGGTTTCGCGGTTTACGGCTCGAACTTGTAGCCGAGACCGCGCACCGTCACCAGATACCGCGGCGCGCCCGGATCCGGCTCGATCTTGGCCCGCAGCCGCTTGACGTGGACGTCGAGGGTCTTGGTGTCCCCCACGTAGTCCGCGCCCCAGACCCGGTCGATCAGCTGCATACGGGTCAGCACGCGGCCCGCGTTGCGCAGCAGCATCTCCAGGAGGTCGAACTCCTTGAGCGGCAGGTCGACCTTGCCGCCGGAGACCGTCACGACGTGGCGGTCCACGTCCATCCGGACCGGCCCCGCCTCCAGCGCGGCCGGCGCGACCTCCTCCGGCTCGCCCCTGCGGCGCAGCACCGCGCGGATGCGCGCCACCAGCTCCCGCGAGGAGAAGGGCTTGGTCACATAGTCGTCGGCTCCTATTTCCAGGCCGACGACCTTGTCGATCTCGCTGTCCTTGGCGGTCACCATGATCACCGGGACATTGGACTTTCCGCGCAGCTGCCGGCACACCTCGGTGCCGGGCAGACCGGGCAGCATCAGGTCGAGGAGGACGAGATCGGCGCCGTTGCGTTCGAACTCGTCGAGCCCCGCGGGCCCGGTGGTCGCGATGGCGACCTCGAAGCCTTCCTTGCGGAGCATGTAGGAAAGAGCGTCGCTGAAGGATTCCTCATCCTCGACGACGAGCACTCGGGTCACGGAAGGACCTCCGGGGCAGGGATCTCAGTCGATTGGTCAAGATCGTTGACGTCGTGATGAAAGCGGCGCTGGGCGACTTCGTCCGGGCCGGTGGGTGTGCGGTCCCGTCCGGCGCCCGCCTCTGGGAGCCTCAGGGTGAAGGTGGAGCCCTGGCCTTCGGAGCTCCACATCGTGACCTCCCCGCCGTGCGAGGCGGCCACGTGCTTGACGATGGCCAGGCCGAGGCCCGTACCACCGGTGGCCCGGGAACGGGCCGGGTCGACACGGTAGAACCGCTCGAAGACGCGCTCGCGGTCCTTCTCGGAGATGCCGATCCCCTGGTCGGTGACGGCTATCTCGATCAGATCCCCGCCGGGTACGGCCACGTGCCGGGCCGCGATGCCCACACGGGTGCGGGCCGGGGAGTAGTTGACGGCGTTCTCGACGAGATTGCCGAGGGCGGCGGCCAGCTGGCCGCGGTTACCCCAGACTCGCAGATCGGCGGCGCCACCGGCGGCCATGGTGATCTGCTTGGTGGACGCGGCGTGCCGGGACCTGTCGATGGCCTCGGCGACCAGTTCCTCCACCCGTACCGGCTCGGCGTCCTCCAGCGGGTCGTCGTTCTGCACCCGCGAGAGGTCGATGAGTTCCTGTACGAGATTGGTGAGCCGGGTCGCCTCGATCTGCATACGGCCGGCGAAGCGGGTGACCGCCTCGGGGTCGTCGGAGGCGTCCATGACGGCCTCCGAGAGCAGGGAGAGCGCCCCGGTGGGGGTCTTCAGCTCATGGCTGACGTTCGCCACGAAGTCACGCCGGACCGCTTCGATCCTGCGCGCCTCCGTGAGGTCCTCGACCAGGAGCAGGACGAGACGGGAGCCGAGCGGTGCCACCCGGGCCGATACGGCCAGGGCCTCGCCGCGGCCGGTGCCGCGCCGGGGCAGATCCAGCTCCACCTGGCGTATCTCGCCGTCGCGGCGGGTGTCGCGTGCCATGTGCAGCATCGGGTCGACGGCCAGTTTGCCGCCCCTGACCAGGCCCAGCGCGTACGCGGCGGAGCTGGCCTTGACCACCGAGTCGCTCTCGTCGAGCACGACGGCGGAGGAGCGGAGAACGGAGAGCACGGTGTCGACGCCGGGTGGAAGCCCGGCCTCCGTATGCAGTGAGCTACGGGTGGGCCTGGCCTGGTCGCGCTCGCTCCAGCGGAACGCCAGCATGGCGATCACGCCGGTACAGGCCCCGGCGATCGCTGCCAATGCGGCGACTGCCGCGTTCACGTCCATGCATCCAGGTTATGCGTGGTAGGGGACACTCTCCCAGCCGTACAGGTGTCTCCTCGAACACTCGTCGCCCAGAGTTCACCGTGGAGAAAGTGCCGGTTCACTTGGGAGGGAGCATCCGGACTCCTGACGGGCCGAACGTGGGAGCGTGGGGGTGCGACAGCCCCCGACCCCTGGCGGTCAGTCGGCGTCCGTACGACGAGGACAGTGCTGTTCGGGGGCCTTTCGACGTACTCGGACACCCCGGATCACCAGCAGGAAAATCCAGAGAGGGACACCCATGCGGGACGCGTACCACGAGGAACTTGACTCGATCGGCGAGGGCCTGGTCGAGATGGCCCGACTGGTCGGGTCGGCGATCGGGCGCGCCACCACGTCCATGCTCGACGCGGACCTGAAGCTCGCCGAGAGCGTGATCGCCGGCGACCAGAAGGTCGACGACCTCCAGCACGACCTGGAGGCCAGGGCCATCGCGCTGCTGGCGCGGCAGCAGCCGGTCGCCACGGATCTGCGGATCGTGGTGACGTCGCTGCGGATGAGCGCGGACCTGGAGCGCTCGGGCGACCTGGCGCAGCACGTCGCCAAGCTGGCGCGGCTCCGCTTCCCGGTCAACGCCGTGCCGCACGACCTGCACGCGACCATCCTGGAGATGGGGCAGCTCGCGCAGCGGCTGATGGCGAAGGCGGCCGAGGTCATCATCACCAAGGACGTCGATCTGGCGCTTCAGCTGGAGCAGGACGACGACGAGATGGACCTGCTGCACCGCACGCTGTTCCAGCACCTGATGGACGACCGCTGGAAGCACGGCATCGAGACGGCGGTGGACGTGACGCTGCTCGGCCGGTACTACGAGCGGTTCGCCGACCACGCGGTGTCGGTGGCCAAGCGTGTCGTGTACCTGGTGACGGGTGAGCACGCGGACGAGATCCAGCAGGCGGAGGCGCCGGTCGAAGGCGCCTGACGGCCTTGACGGCCGGCCGCGCCGGCTCGGCGGTCGGCCTGGCGGTGGGCCTGTCGGGTTGGCCTGTCGGTCGGCTCGGCAGTTGGCTTGTCGGTCGGGGGCGCAGGGGGGCGTATCGGGGTGGCATTGGGGGGCGCCTGCGCGCATGCGCCGTTGATGCGCCCGCCACCCGGGGGATGCAATGGGCGCAGACGCCACCCCGTACGCCCGTGCACCCCTTCGAGGAGGAACCCATGGCCGAGTCCCCCATGACCGATACCCAGCAGGAAGCACCTGGCGAGCGGGTGCGGCTGCCGATCCTCGGCGCCTGCGGCTGCGGCTCGGGCTGCGGCTGCGGCTGCCAGTCGGGAGCGCCGTGCGCCTGCGGGGGCAGCTGCGGCTGACATGGACAAGGGCCCGGTCCGGTGGTGGACCTCCACCCGGACCGGGCCCTGCTACGTACGGCCCCGCTTACGTACGACGGGCTCCGCCCGCCGTACCGCTACTGCGTGAAGGCGGCCGCGACCCGCTGCACGGCCTCGACCACCGGGACGCCCACCCCGCCGACCATCGTCGCCACCCCGGCGATCCCGGCCAGAGCCCGGCGGAAACGGCCCTCGTCCCCGTCGCCCGCGGTGAGTTCGTTCAGGGATTCGTCGATCACGGCGCGGTCCGCGGGATTCACCTGTCCCCGCAGAATCTGCACCGCCGCGATCATTTCGCGGAAAGCCACCTGCGGGTCGGCCGGCGCCGAATTCTTGATCATGCCGATGTTGCCGTCACCGTGCTGCTCGACGGAGTCCCCGTAGTAGTTGTTCGTACTCAAGTCGTCGCCTGCTTCCCCACGTTGCGGTCCCCGGTCTGCTTGATCACATCACCGTGATAGTGCTTCACGTTGTAGGTGAACGCCGCCTCGGCATTGTCGATCGCGCCCATGATGTCGTGCACGATTCGGATGACCAGATCCCTGTCGTCACTGGTCAGTGCGTGATTGGGCGATCCCGCGGTCTCGATCACCAACGAGTAGAGCGTGGGCGTCGACAGGACGCGGACGAGCGTGAACAGCTTGTAGGCGAGGACGGCGAGGACGACCGCGATCATCGCGATCCTGATGTCCGAGGTGTCATCACCGCCGAGGCTCAACGCCGCCCAGCCGATCGCGCCCAGAACTCCCCACCTCAGAACGGCTTTGACGAAGGCCCATATCGCGGCCCCGCGATTGACGAACGTCTCCAGGGTCGACGCCCGTGCGATGTTCTGCAGCGGATAGGCCTGACTGCCCACCCACAACACACGTCGGCTCACTTGAACTTGGATGTCTTCGCTCTTGTACGACACCGTGCGTACCCCCCTGCGATGGAGATTCAGGATCCTCCACCGGGGCTCTCTTCGCCAGGAAATCGCATTACTCCGCGGCACGTATTTTCACTGGTCGTGGCGGTGCGCCGACCTTTGGGACAGGAGTTAACGCAAGTGACCACCGGGAATACGAAAAGGGGAACACGAAAAGCCCCCTGCCGCGCGGAGAATCCGTGCGGCAGGGGGCTGTGACGACAGGTGAATGCTTACTTCTTCTTGCCCTGGTTCTTCACGGCCTCGATCGCCGCCGCCGCCGCGTCCGGGTCCAGGTAGGTGCCGCCCGTCTTGACCGGGCGGAAGTCGGCGTCCAGTTCGTAGGCGAGCGGGATGCCCGTGGGGATGTTGAGGCCCGCGATGTCCGCGTCCGAGACGCCGTCCAGGTGCTTCACCAGCGCGCGCAGGCTGTTGCCGTGCGCGGCGACCAGGACGGTGCGGCCGGTCAGCAGGTCCGGGACGATGCTGTCGTACCAGTACGGCAGCATGCGGACGACGACGTCCTTGAGGCACTCGGTGCGCGGGCGCAGCTCCGGCGGGATCGTCGCGTAGCGCGGGTCGTCGCTCTGGGAGAACTCGGTGCCGTCCTCCAGCTCCGGCGGCGGGGTGTCGTACGAGCGGCGCCAGAGCATGAACTGCTCCTCGCCGAACTCGGCGAGCGTCTGCGCCTTGTCCTTGCCCTGGAGCGCGCCGTAGTGCCGCTCGTTCAGGCGCCAGGAGCGGCGGACGGGGATCCAGGAGCGGTCGGCGGACTCCAGCGCCAGCGTGGCGGTGCGGATCGCGCGCTTCTGCAGGGAGGTGTGCAGGACGTCGGGCAGCAGACCGGCGTCCTTCAGCAGCTCACCGCCGCGCACGGCCTCCTTCTCGCCCTTGTCCGTGAGATTGACGTCCACCCAGCCGGTGAACAGGTTCTTCGCGTTCCATTCGCTCTCGCCGTGGCGGAGGAGGATCAACTTGTACGGTGCGTCGGCCATGGGCCCGAGCCTAATCGAACGTTTCCGATTGACGCCTGCCGTCAATTGACTGGTGGCCGAGGGACGCGCGTACGTAAGTTGCGGTTGACCAGTCGGCCACTTACACCGCCGGACCGGCCCCCGCGGGCCGGTCCGCGGCACCTCGGGGGAATGACGCATGTCCATCGCCGGACTGAGACGCGCCACGGGCGAGAGCGTCAGACGGAGTGTCTCGGGGCTGCCCCGGGAGTTCTGGTGGCTGTGGACGAGCACGCTGGTCAACCGGCTCGGCGCCTTCGTCGCCACCTTCATGGTGCTGTATCTGACCATGGAGCGCGGCTACTCGGCGTCGTACGCCGGTCTCGTCGCCTCGCTCCACGGCCTCGGCGGTGTCGTCTCCTCGGTCGGCGCGGGCGTGATGACCGACCGGCTCGGGCGGCGGCCCACGCTGCTGATCGCGCAGTCGTCGACGGCCGCGTCGGTCGCGCTGCTCGGCTTCATGCAGCATCCGGCCGCCATCGCGGGCGTCGCGTTCCTCGTCGGTATGACCTCCAACGCCTCGCGCCCCGCCGTCCAAGCGATGATGGCGGACATCGTGAAGCCCGAGGACCGGGTGCGGGCCTTCTCGCTCAACTACTGGGCGATCAACCTGGGGTTCGCGATCTCGTCGGTCGCGGCGGGCTTCATCGCCGAGTTCAGCTATCTCGCCGGCTTCCTGGGCGAGGCGGCGATGACGCTGGCCTGCGCCGTACTGATCTTCCTCAAACTGCCCGAGTCCCGGCCCGAGCGCGTCCTGGTGGACGGGAAGAGCGAGCCCGAGGTCGGGATGCGGACCGTCCTGCGGGACGGCCGCTTCATGAGTGTGGTCGGTCTGTCGTTCCTGGTCGCGCTGATCTTCCAGCAGGGGTTCGTGGGACTGCCGGTCGCGATGGGCACGGACGGGTTCAGCAGCTCCGACTTCGGGATGATCATCGCGTTCAACGGCGTGCTGATCGTCGCGCTCCAGATCCCCGTCACCCGTTTCATCGAGCACCGTGACACCCGCAGGCTGCTGATCCTCTCCTCGGCGCTGGCGGGGTACGGCTTCGGGCTGACGGCCTTCGCCGGGTCGCTGGCCGTCTACGCGCTGGCGGTGTGCGTGTGGACGTTCGCCGAGATCATCAACGCGCCGACGCAGACCAGCATCGTGGTCCGGCTCTCGCCGGTCCACGGGCGGGGCCGCTACCAGGGCATGTACACGATGTCGTGGGCGGTGGCCGGTCTGGTCGCCCCGCTGATGTCCGGCTTCGTGATCGACCACTACGGCGCCGACTGGCTGTGGGGCATCTGCGCGGTGCTGGGGACGCTGGCCGCCGGTGGGTACTGGCTGCTGATGCGGGGGCTTCCCAAGGAGGGCGTGGACGTCGGGTTCGACCGCGACCCCGGCGCCGACGCCGATGCCGACGCCGGCTCGCGTACGGAGCCGGCGCCGGGGCGGGAGGATGTGGCGAAGTCACCTGTCCCGTAGGGGCGTTCAGCGCACCTTGAGCCCGCGCTGCGCCTCGTACAGATTGCTCGGCCGCAGGTCCTGCGGCGTGCCGTACGCCTCCAGCCGGGTGTTCAACTCGCCCTTGAAGTCCGGGACATCGATCTGCCCGAACTCGCGCACCTCGCTGATGCCGGCCGTCACGCTGTACGGCGCGATCCCGTCGATCTTGATCAGACCGGCCCGCTCGTTCTGGACAGTGACGTTCCAGTGGGTGAACCGCGCCCCGTACAGCGGTCCCGCGGACGCGTCGCCGCCGTGCGTCCCGTTGTTGTCGAGCGTGATCTCCGTACGGAGGTTGGCGAACGGCAGGCCCCGGTGGGTGTCGAAGGTGCCCATCTCCATCACGCCGCGCGACCAGACGTTGTAGCTGGAGAGGCCCTCGACGTTGATGCCGTGCAGTTGGGTGCCCGCAGGGGCCGGGACGGTCCGCGCGCCGATGAAGAAGTCCTCGACGAGGTTGTCGTGCGAGGCCTCGCGGCAGAAGTACGGATGGTGCGAGCCGCGCCCCTCCACCCGGGTACGGCGCAGCGTGCAGGCGGAGGCGGCGACGAGACCGAAGCTGTTGTCGCAGTGCCGGACGGTGACGTCGTCCGCCCAGCAGTCGTACGCGCACTGGAAGGTGACGCCGTTGTGGCCCTTGTCCAGCAGGTGCGGCGACTGCGGCGTCTCGACCGCTTCGAGCGTAAGCCCCTCCACACCGGAGCCGGTGAGCGGTGTGACGAGCGTGGTGATCATGGTGTTCCACTCGGGGCGGATGTCCACCGGGAGCGGTCGTTCCAGGGTGACTTGGCGTCCTCTTACAGAGGTGACGCGCACGGGCCACTCGTACGGCACGTAACTCAGCAGCTTCGACTTGTCGGACCAGTCGTACGCCTCCGTCGCCGGGCCGCCGCCCGACATGTGCTCCAGGAGCGTGTGGTCCGCGTCGTCGGCGACCCGGAAGAGGACGATCTCGCCGCGCTTGATCCTCGACGCGTCGTCGACGGTCACGGTCAGATCGCCGCGGCGGGCGGGCGCGACGGCGGTGAGGGGCTCGAACTCCGTGCGCTCGTTGCCCGTCCAGCCCTCCAGGGGCCACTTCTTCGCCTTGATGGACTCGATGAGCGAGTTGAGCCGCGCTTCCGGGGCGAGCCAGATGAGGCCGCCCGCCCAGGACCAGCTCGACTTGTCGCCGCCGAACCGGCTGCCGTACGGGCCGATCAGCTCGGTGAGGTTCTTCGTCGCGTACAGCTTGGTGCGCTTGCTGCCCGCGCCGCGCAGCACCACGTTGCTGTGCGAGATACGGATGATGTCGTCGATGCGGTAGGTGCCCGCCGGGACGAGGACCGTGCCACCGCCGCGCCTGCCCGCCTCGGCGATGGCGCGGTTGATGGCGGGGGCCGCGTCGGCGGAGCCGTCGCTCTTGGCGCCGTACGCGCGGACGTCGGCGACCACGCGGGGGCGCGGGAAGCGCTCGGACCCGGCGCGCTGGCCGGCCCGGCCGACGTAGGGGATCTGGGGGTGGGTGAACGGTGACTCGGTGAACTCACGCCAGAGCGGGGAGATACGCGGGGCGCGGGGTGACCGGGGTGACCGGGGCGCTCGCGGCACGGCCGCAGAGGCGGAACCGCTCGCGGCACCGGCCGCCGCCACGGCGATGGCACTGGTGAGCAGAGCCCGTCTGCTGATGGTCCGTCGAACGTTCCCCACACTCATCAACCTCCACATATATGAACTCAGTTCAGGTCTGCGGTCATCGTGAGCATGCCACGGTGCGAGGGAGAGAGGGAAGAGTCGTGCAGAGGATGCCGGGCGGTCAGCTCGACGGGCGTTCGGGGCGCTGCGTCAGATGCGTGAAGGCATCGAGATTCCGCGTGGACTCGCCACGGGAGACCCGCCACGCGTACTCCTTGCGGATCGCGCTCGCGAACCCCAGCTCCAGCAGTGTGTTGAAGGATCCGTCGGCCTCTTCGAGTACGGATCCGAGGAGCCGGTCCAGTTCGTCCTCGCCGACGGCGGACAGCGGCAGTTTGCCGGAGAGGTAGATGTCGCCGAGCCGGTCGACCGCGTACGCCACCCCGTACAGCTTGAGGTTGCGCTCCAGCAGCCAGCGGTGGACGGCCCCCTCGTTCTCGTCCGGGTGCCTGACGACGAAGGCGTTGACGGAGAGGGAGTGGCGGCCGACGCGCAGGGAGCAGGTCGTGGAGAGCTTGCGGGTGCCGGGGAGCGTGACGACGAAGGAGCCGGGCTCGGGGCTCTCCCACTCCAGACCGGAGGCGAGCGCGGCGGCCTTCAGGCTCTGTTCCACGAGGTGGGCGGCCTGGGCGCTGTCGGCGGTGTGGGTGGTGTGGTCGGCCCGAGTGGCTTGGGTGGCGTGGGCGGTGTCGCTTGCCTCGGCTCGCGCTTCGTCAGCCATGGTGCGAGCGTACGCGACCTCGGTGATCATGCACGGCGGCCGTGTAGACGTCCGCCGTCGCCGACGCCGCCGTGTCCCAGCCGAAGGACTGCGCGTGCCGCGAGGCCGCCAGTCCCATCCGGTCCACCAGCTCGGGCCGGTCGATGAAGCGGGCGAGGGCCTGGGCGTACGCCTCCGGCTCGTGGCCGGGGATCAGGAAGCCGGTCTGGCCGTTGCGTACGGCCACCGGGAGACCGCCCACCGCGGCCGCGACCACCGGGGTCCCCGCCGCCTGCGCCTCGATGGCGACGAGGCCGAAGGACTCGCTGTACGACGGCATGACCAGCACCGACGCCGCGCGGAACCAGTCGGCGAGCGCCTCCTGGCCGACCGGCGGGCAGAACCGTACGACATCGGCGATACCGAGCCTGGCCGCGAGCTTGTGCAGCCCCTCGGGCTTGGCCAGACCGCTGCCGCTCGGGCCGCCCACGACCGGGACGACCATCCTCTTACGGAGGCCCGGACATCGCTCCAGCAGGACGGCAACGGCACGCAGCAGGACGTCCGGGGCCTTGAGCGGCTGGATACGGCCGGCGAAGAGCGGCACGAACGCGTCCTGCGGCAGCCCCAGGCGGGCGCGCGCCGCCGCGCGGCCGTCGGCCGGGCGGAAGACGTCCAGGTTCACGCCGGGGTGGACGACGGCGACCTTCGCGGGATCCGCTTCGTAGAAGCGGACGAGTTCGTCGGCCTCCTCGGAGGTGTTCGCGATCAGCCGGTCGGCGGCGCGCACGATCTGCGTCTCGCCTATGACGCGGGCCGCGGGCTCGGGGGTGTCACCTTCGGCGAGCGAGGCGTTCTTGACCTTGGCCATCGTGTGCATGGCGTGGACGAGGGGCGCGCCCCACCGCTCGGCGGCGAGCCAGCCGACATGGCCGGAGAGCCAGTAGTGGGAGTGGACGAGGTCGTAGTAGCCGGGGCGCTGCCCGGCCCAGGCCTGCATCACGCCGTGCGTGAAGGCGCAGAGCTGCGCGGGCAGCTCCTCCTTGGCCAGGCCCTCGTACGGACCGGCGTCCACATGCCGTACGAGCACGCCCGGCGCCAGCTCCACGCTGGGGGGCAGCCCGCCGGTGGTCGATCGCGTGAAGATCTCGACCTCGATGTCGATGGCGGCCAGGCGCTTGGCCAGCTCGACGATGTAGACGTTCATGCCGCCCGCGTCGCCGGTCCCCGGCTGGTGCAGCGGGGAGGTGTGGACGCTGAGCATGGCCACGCGCCGCGGTTTGCGGGGGTGGCCGGGGATCCGGAGCCGGGGTGGTGACACCAGGGTGCCGGCAAGCCTGGACACGTACTGGCTCACGTCGACTGACCTCTCGCTCGGAGCATGACTAGGGGAGGGTGTGGGGACCCTCTGGGACGCGACAACACCGGAACGCGCCCCTTCATTTCCGGCTTTGCCGAATCGTTGCCGTTTACTGCTCAACCCTGGGCGCGGGTTCGTCGGCGCCGGCGTGGGCTGCCCGCCGCCGTTCGTCACCGTCCGTCGCGTCGTTAGGCTCACCGGCATGCCCGCGCGCCCGCCCTCCTCGCCCCGCCGCCGCCCCCTGGGCACGGTCACGCGCGGCACGACCAACCCGAACCGGCTGCGCCGCATGGACCGCTGGATCGCCGCTGTGCACGGGCCGGTACTGCGCCGCTCGGCCGACCCCGTCGCGGTCGACCTCGGGTACGGCGCCGCGCCCTGGACCGCCGTCGAGCTGCTGCGGCGGCTGCGGGCGGCCGAGCCGCGCACCGAGGTGGTCGGCGTCGAGATCGAGCCCGCGCGGGTCGCGGCGGCGCTTCCGTACGAAGAGGACGGGCTCAGCTTCGTACACGGCGGCTTCGAGATCCCGCTGCCCCCGGGGCCGGGCCCGGACCCGCGCTCCCCGGACGGCCGCAGACCGCTGCTGATTCGGGCGGCGAACGTCCTGCGGCAGTACGACGAGAGCGAGGTCGCGGCGGTCTGGACCCGGCTCCGTGCCCGGCTCGCGCCCGGCGGCCTGCTGGTCGAGGGCACGTGCGACGAGATCGGGCGGCGCCATGTCTGGGTCGCCCTCGGTACGGAGGGCCCGCGCACGGTCACCTTCGCCACCCGGCTCGGCTCGCTCGACCGTCCTTCGGACCTGGCGGAGCGGCTGCCGAAGGCGTTGATCCACCGCAACGTGCCGGGCGAGCCGGTGCACGCGTTCCTGCGGGACTTCGACCGGGCGTGGGCGGCGGCGGCCCCGTACGCCTCGCTCGGCGCCCGGCAGCGGTGGATCAGGACCGTGGAGGATCTGTCGGCGGACTGGCCGCTGGCCGGCCCGGCGGCCGGCGGCGGCAGGAGCAGATGGCGGCAGGGTGAAGTGACGGTGGAGTGGAGTGCTCTGGCGCCGAACTCCAACGAAACGGATGCGTTCAAGGGAACGTGAACGGCGGGTCGTTCGTCCCTGACGGGTAGACGCGGCCGTGTGAACAGGCGCTGCCCCCTGTCGTTCCGGGGGTGGGCATGGCACGATCGCGTCGGCGGAGAACAGTTACTGACAGTAAGTCAGATGTATTCGTCCGAAGTCCGGAGGGGGAGCTTGTGAACCGACGCCGCTGTGTCACAGCCGCGATCACGGTCGTCTGCGCTCTGTCGGTGCTCACGTCACCGGCGTTGCTGAACCAGGCGTACGCAGCTCCCGCGTCTCCGGCCTCCCCTGCGTCCCCGGCTTCTCCCGCCTCCCCGTCGTCCCCCGCCTCGCCGAGTGACCCGCCGGTGGCGCCCCGGCCGTTCGACCGCACCCTGCCGCCGGGGGCGGACGGCAAGTCCTCCGGCGCGGACGACTCGAAGCTCGAAGCGGTGCGCCGGAAGATCGACGGACTGTACGGCCAGGCGACCTCGGCCACCGACGCGTACAACCTCGCCGAGGAGCGCGCCGACAACCAGTCGGCCGAACTGGTCAGGCTGTCCAGCGAGATCGTCAACGGCCAGGTCCGGATCGACCGGCTCAAGCGCCAGGCCGGCGCCGCGGCCCGCGCGCAGTACCGCGCGGGCGGACTGCCGCCCGAGGCCCAACTGCTGCTCACCGACGACCCTCAGCTCTTCCTCGACGGCGCGGGGCGCGTCCAGCGGGGCCAGAAGGCGACCAAGGACCTCCTCGGTCAAATGACCAAGGCGCAGGACGACTTGACTTCGTACACGAAGAAGGCCGGCGCCGAGTGGACCAAGCTCGAAGCGAGCCGGGTCAAGCAGGCGAAGGCGAAGAAGGAGATCAACGAGAAGATAAAGGCCGCCAAGAAGATCGAGGCGGGGCTGGAGAAGGAGGAGCGCGACCGGCTGCTGATGCTGGAGCAGCAGGACGTGGCCAAGGCGCAGGAGGCCTGGCTGGGATCGGGCGCGCTCAAGGACATCAACGGCAAGGCGAGCGCCCAGGGCAAGAAGGCGATCGCGTACGCGACGGCGCAGATCGGCAAGCCGTACGTGTGGGGCGCCGAGGGTCCGGCGTCGTTCGACTGCTCGGGGCTGACCTCCGAGGCGTGGCGGGCGGCCGGCAAGGTCATCCCCCGCACCTCGCAGGAACAGTGGAGGCTGCTCCCCCGTATCCCCGTCTCGGAGATGCGGCCCGGCGACCTGGTCATCTACCACCAGGACGCGAGCCATGTCGGCATGTACGTGGGCGACGGCTCCATCGTCCACGCACCGCGGCCGGGCCGGCAGGTGACGCTGACGGGGGCGGGCTCGATGCTGATCCTCGGGGTCGTCAGGCCGGACAAGTAGGACCCGAGCAGGACCCGAGCAGGACGCGGCAAGCAGGACGCGGCAAGCAGGTCCGGACAGGCAGGTCCGGACAAGTCGGAGCCTGTCCTCTCCGTGGGCCCCTCCCTCTCCACGTGATGTTTGTCATGGCCGTTTTGGCCGCTTCGGCGGGCCGATCGTGCCGGATGCGTGGCGGGAAGCGGCATATGGCGCGGGATCTCCTCCGTACGGCGTTCCGTACGCCATTCCTTTCGGGCGTCGGCTACCGCTATGGTCCCGGTCGGTGGGGCGTCGATCGGCGTTTCACCGTGCCCTCGGGGGGAGGGAAGGACTCACAGACCGATGGCCGTACCTGTACCGGTGCCGCGACAGCGCACCGCCTCGACAGTCGAGAGTGCGCCCGCCCCGGAGACCTCCGGCGGAGGCGGCGACCTCACACTCCTCGTCATCGAGGACGATCCCGCGGGCACCTTCAGCGCACCGGAACTTCCCGACGCGGCGGGCACCCGGGTCCGTATCCGCACCGCGCGCAACCTCACCGAGGCCGAGCGGCTGCTCACCGACGACATCCAGTGCATCCTCGTGGACCTCGCGCTGCCGGGGCGCTACGACGGCGACGGCGACGGCCTGGCTCCGCTGAAGCATGTGCTGCGGCTCGCGCCCCGCCACGCCGTTCTCGCGCTGGCCGCCGAAGGCGACAGCGAGCGTGCCGCCGCGGCGGTGCGTGTGGGCGCGCAGGACTATCTCTTCCGCGACGAGCTGGACAGCCGGCTGCTGAACCGCGCCATCCGCTACGCCGTCGAACGCAAGCGCGCGGACGTCGCGCAGCGCCAGCTCACCGAGTCCCGGCTGCGGGCGCAGGAGAACGCCCGGCTGGAGCGCGGGCTGCTGCCCACACCGCTCCTCCAGGGGTCGAATCTGCGTTTCGCCTCCAGATACCGGCCCGGCCGCTCCCGCGCGCTGCTCGGCGGCGATTTCTACGACACGGTCCGTACGCCCGACGGCACGGTCCACGTGATGATCGGCGACGTCTGCGGCCACGGCCCGGACGAGGCCGCGCTGGGTGTGGAACTCCGGATCGCCTGGCGGGCGTTGACCTTCGCCGGGCTGAGCGGGGACATTCTGCTCTCGACGCTCCAGAAGGTCCTGGAGCACGAGCGGGAGAGCGAGGAGATCTTCGCGACCCTCTGCACGGTCGACATCGCGCCCGACGGCCGGCGGGCTGGGCTCTGCCTGGCCGGCCACCCGTCCCCGCTGGTCGTCCGCGCCGGCCGGGCGCCCGAGCTGCTGCCGTACGACGAGGGCGGCCCCGCGCTCGGCCTGCTGCCGCGCGCCCGCTGGCCGCGCCGGGAGGTCGAGCTGGGTGAGGCGTGGAGTCTGATGATGTACACGGACGGGCTGATAGAGGGCCGCGTCGGGGCGGGGACGAAGCAGCGGCTCGGCCAGGAGGGCATGGTCGAGATGATCACTGGCCTGCGGACGCTGGGCCTGAGCGGCGAGGACCTGCTGGAGGCCGCGGTGGCTCAGGTGCGGGAGCTGAACGGCGGCGAGCTGACGGACGACGTGGCCGTACTGCTGCTGGACCGCGGGCGGGTGGCGGAGCGGGCGGTCACCGCCTGAGGTCTGACGCAGCGGACGTACTTCACGGGCCTGGCCCGCTCAGCCCGACCCGCCCCGCTCAACGACCGCCGTTGTACGGCCCGTACGGCCCGTCGCTGCTGGAGCCACCGCTGCGGCCACTGCGGCCACCACCGCCGCCGACCTGCTTGATCGCGGGGCGCACATCGACGAAGTACACGATGATCGCGATCAGCCCGATGATCGGCAGGAAGGACAGCAGCGGGAAGATCAGGCTCACCACGAGGGCGATGCCGAGAATGATCAGCCAGAACGGCTTGGTCTGCTTGTCCGCGGCGCGGAAGGCGTCCTCACGCCGGATGAACGCGTCGACCAGCGCGAAGGCGCCGAACACGGTCAGCGGGATGCTCAGCAGAGCCACAAGCCCGTCGAAGCCAGCCATCAACACGTTGCCCACCGCCCGTTTCTGTCCGAATCATGTGCCGCCAAGGTACCCGTACAACGGTCCGGACACCGCTGTGGTGCCCGGACCGTTGTATTGGCCGACGTACTCTCGCTCGTCCTGCTCGCTTCTACTTGCTCGCGGGCGGCGTGGCCTTCTTGGCCGCGGCCGGCTTGCGCGTGGCGGTCGTCTTGCGCGCGGCGGGCTTGGCACCGGTGGCCTTGGCCTCCGGCTTCGCCTTGGCGGGCGCGGGCTTCGCGGGAGCCGGCTTGGCCGTCGACTTGGCGGGAGCCGGCTTGGCGGCCTGCTTCGTCTCGGGCTCGACGGCGATGGCGATCTCCGTCATCTCGTCGGCGGCCTCGCCCCGCCAGGTCCGTACGGACTGCTCGCCGCGCTCGGCGACCTTCTCGTACGTCTCACGGGCCTTGACCGCGTACTCCGCGGCCACGCCCACGCCCCGCAGCGCGAGGTCCTGAGCGGTCTCGCCGAGCTTCTTCAGGTCGGTGTCGAGCGACCCGAGCACCTCGGTGACCTTGGACTGAACGGTCGTCTGCGCTTCCTTGGCCTGCGAGGCGACCTTGTCCTGGACGATCTTGGGGTCGGCGTTGCGTACCGCGTCGATACGGCCCGGGGCCTCCGCGCGGAGCTGCTCGATCAGCCCGGGAACCTTCTTGGCCTGCTCGACGGCGAGATCCGCCGTACCGGCCGCGAAGTAGAGAGGGGTCGGGTCGCTGAACGTCTTGCGCAGGTCATCGGCGATGGCCATGACTGTGTTCCTCCGGATCAGTGTGAGGGTGGGGTGACAGCACCGCCGCCGGCCGTACCGGACGTGTCCCCGTCGGCGTCCCCGCTACCGGTACCGGCGCCCTTACCGGCCGATTCCGCGGTCACCGTCGCTTCCGTGTTCGTCGTCCCGAGCCCGTTCTCCTTACGGAAGGACTCGTAGATCTGCAGGAGCACCTGCTTCTGCCGCTCGTTGATCGACGGGTCGGCGAGGATGACGGCACGCGTCTCCAACTCCTCGCGCTCCCGCTCGTCGAGCATCCCGGCCTGCACGTACAGCGTCTCGGCGGAGATCCGCAGCGCCTTGGCGAGCTGCTGCAGGATGTCCGCGCTCGGCTTGCGCAGACCGCGTTCGATCTGGCTGAGATACGGATTGGACACCCCGGCGGCCTCGGAGAGCTGCCGCAACGACAGCTGCGCGTTGCGCCGCTGCTCGCGCAGATACTCACCGAGATTGCCGACGTTGAGTGATGCCATGACTCCAGGCTGCCCCCTCTTGCTAACTATTGCAAGCACCCGCTTGCAAAAGTGTTCCATGCAACAGGGTGACCGAGCGTGACTCGCAGCGATATCTGGCACCGGGCGCGGCAAGGCACGTGCCCACGCCACGTATATGCTCGCCGCCGTGCGCCGCCGGCCGTGGGTGCGCCGCGTCGGTCGTGCTCGACGCAGCCGCAGTTACGTGTGAGACGCGCGGTGCGCGGACGGCAGAAGCCGACCGATGGCGAACGGAGCGCGGGAATGGTGAGTATGTGGCCCGACACGATCCGGTCCCCGGCCGATCCCGACCGCCGCCGGATCTTCGAGCGTGGTGACGTGATCGGCGCGGGCGCACTGATCGCCTGCGTGGTGGTCTCGGTGATCGCGGCTGACGGGGCGGCGCTGAAGGTCGTCGTCGCCGTGCTCGGGCTCTGCGCGGAGCTGGGCCTCGTGCTCAGTGGCCGGGCCCTGCCGACGCCGCTGACCTGGTTCGGCGTCGCGCTGACCATCGGGACCGGCTTCGCCATCATGGCTCTCGTGCCCGACGGGCTCGGCGAGGTTCCGGTGCTGGCAGGCGCCGCCGTGCTGCCGAGGTGCATCCCGGCCGGGCCGGTGCGCACCGCCTGCGTCGCGCTGCTGGCGGTCGGCTTCGGCGTCGCGATCATGGTGATCTTCGGCAGCGTGGCCGGCCTGCTGTCGGCCGTCGGCGTGTGGCTGCTCGCCGACCGTTCGATCGAGCGGGCCGCGCTCCAGGCCGAGCGGGACCGCGCGGTCGCGCTGCTGGCCGAAGTGGAGGCGTCCCGCGCATCCCGGCAGGAGGCGGCGGCCCTTGAGGAGCGGAGGCGGATCGCCCACGAGCTGCACGACGTGCTCGCGCACAGCCTCGCCGGACTGTCCATGCAGTTGCAGGCGATCAGGGCGATCGCGCGGCGGGACAACGCTCCGGCGACGTTGACCGCGCCGCTGGACCGCGCCGCCGAGCTGGCGCGCGACGGAGTGCAGGAGGCCCGTGCGGCGGTGGGTGCGCTGCGTTCCGTACCGCTCCGGGGCGTGGCCGATATCGACGGCCTGACCAGGAGTTTTCCGGGCGAGGCGCGGCTGCGCGTCAGCGGCCCGGCCGGTCGGCTCACACCCGAGGCCGGGCACGCGGTGTACCGGGCGGTGCAGGAGGCCATGACGAACGCTGCGCGGTACGCGACCGGTAGTGCCATCGACGTGGACCTGGCGTGGGAGGGCTCCGAGATGCGCGCTGTCGTGCGGGACCGTGGGCTGCCGGCCGGTCGCGGCCCGTCGGGAGTACAGGGCAGCGGCACGGGGCTGCGCGGCATGGCCGAGCGGATCGAGGCCGTCGGCGGCTCGTTGACCGCCGGACCCGCGCCCGAGGGACCGGGCTGGCGGATCGCGCTCCGTGTGCCGGTCGTGGAGGACGCCGGCGGCATTACGGCAGACGGGAAGGATGACGCGTGACAATTCGGGTGCTGGTCGCGGACGACCAGGCGGTGGTGCGGGACGGGGTGGTGCTGCTGCTGACCTCGGCGGAGGACATCGAGGTGGTCGGGCAGGCCGGCGACGGGAACGAGGCGGTGCGGCTCGCCGTGGCGAAGCGGCCCGATGTCGCCCTCGTCGACCTGCGAATGCCCGGGCTCGACGGCGCGCAGGTGACGGCCGAGGTATTGGCGGCGGGCATCGAGACACGGGTGCTGATCCTGACGACGTACGCCGACGACGACGCGGTGATGCCCGCGCTGCGGGCCGGCGCACTCGGCTACCTGACCAAGGACGCGACCGGCGAGGCGGTGCTGGCCGCGGTCCGGGACGTGGCGGCCGGTCGGACCGTCCTCGACCCGGCCGTGCAGCGGCGGCTCGTACAGCTCGTCGTGACGGAGCCCAAGGCGCCCGCCGCCACGCCCGCGTCCTCGCCGGCGATGCTTCCTCCCGAGGCCGAGGGGCTGACCAGGCGGGAGGTCGACGTCGTCCGGCTCCTGGCGAAGGGGCTGAACAACCGGCAGGTGGCGCGCGAGATGGTCGTCAGCCAGGCGACGGTGAAAACGCACCTCAACCACGTCCTGGCCAAGCTGGCGCTGGACGATCGCGGCGCGCTGATCGCCTGGGCCTGGCGCTTCGGCCTGGTCGACAACACCGAGCAGTAGCGGCGCGGACTTCAACCCGGACCTCCACCCGGGTTACAACCCTGGGTTGAAGGAGTTCGGGGCGCGTCGGCAGATGCTCTGAGACATGACAACGACCGACTGGTTCATCGACATCGCGCTCCTGCTCATCGTTCTTCGCCAGATGCGCGAGGAGCGGCTGACCACCCGCACCATCCTGCTCCCGCTCGGCATGATCGCCTGGGCCGCCGGCAACTACCTGACCGACATCCCGACCGCCGGCAACGACGTGCCGCTGGCCGTGATCTTCGCGGCCACCGGGGTCGTCTTCGGCCTCGCCGGCGGTCTGCTCACCCGCGTCCGGCACGCCGACGGGCACGTGCTGATCAAGGCCTCCCGCGGCGCGGCCGCACTCTGGATCATCAGCATGGGCTTCCGCCTGGGCTTCGCGGTGTGGTCCACGCATTCCTCCGGCGCCGCACACCTGACCAGCTTCTCCGCCGCGCACAACATCACCAGCGGCCAGGCCTGGGTCGTCGCCCTGCTCCTGATGGCGGTCGGCGAGGTCGTCGTCCGCCTGGGCACGATCGTCATCCGCGGCCAGCTGCTGCAGGCACGGGCCGACCGCGATGCGAACAAGCCGGCCCACCGCCCGGGCGCCTACGTCTGAGCCGCGAAACAGCCCGCCGCACGGCGCTCGACCCGCGTACCGAACCCACAGCTCATCGTGCTCAACACCCCACCCACGCATGATCAGCACGGAGGTCCCTCATGTCCGCACCTCGTGGTGGTATCCAGTCCCATGGACAACCAGCGGCGCGTCCTCCTCGTGGCTTACGACGACGCGCAGATTCTCGACATCGCCTGCCCCAGTGGCGCTCTGGACATCGCCAACCGGTACGGCGCGGCCCCGCCCTACGCCATCGAGCTGGCCACCCTCGGCCGCCGTGCCGCCCGTAGTTCGGCCGGGATCGTGCTCGGGGCGGGGCGAGCGCTGGAAGCGGTGACCGGGCGGCTGGACACGTTGATGGTCGTGGGCGGGGTCGGGTACGAGCGCGCCGCCGCGGACGAACGGTTGCTGGCGCAGGTACGGCGGCTGGCCGAGCGCAGCCGGCGCGTCGCCTCCGTCTGCACCGGCACCTACGTGCTCGCCGCCGCCGGGCTGTTGGACCATCGGCGGGTGGCGACCCACTGGGGGTACGGGGAGCAACTCGCCGCCCGCCATCCCGCGGTGGCCGTCGACGTGGGGCCGCTCTACATCCGTGACGGCAACGTCTACACCTCCGCCGGGGTCACCAGCGCGCTCGACCTGACGCTGTCCCTGATCGAGGACGACCACGGGCCGACGCTGGCCCGCGCCGTCGCCCGTGAACTCGTCTCGTACCTGCACCGGCCCGCCGATCAGGCCCAGATCAGCATGTTCCTGGCCGCCCCACCGCCGGGTGACCGGCTGGTGCGGGACCTCAGCGGCTACATCGCCGGCCACTTGGCCGAGGACCTGACGCCCGGGACGCTGGCGGCTCGGGCGGGGGTGAGCCCCCGGCATCTGACTCGTCTGTTCACCGAGCATCTCGACACGACTCCGACAAGGGCGGTACGGGCGGCCCGTACGGAAGCGGCGGCGCATCTGGTGCGGTCCAGCGGGTTGTCGCTGGCCGCGATAGCCCGGCGGTGCGGGTTCGGGTCGGCGCAGACGCTGCGGCAGGCGTTCCTGGATCACTACGGAATCAGCGGGGACAGGATTCGCAGGATGCCGGACATGCCGCGGGCGCGCGTCCCGTCGGGACAGAAGACTCCCGTGTCATGACGAATTCGACGACACGCAGGACTCTGCTCCGCGGGACCGTGGCCACCGCCGCACTCGCCGCCGCCGGTGCCACAACCCAGAGCGGGGTCGCACACGCCGAGCGGCGGGCCGGCGAGGGGCCGGCCATCGGCATCCTGTTGTACGACGGCTACAGCCTGCTGGACCCCACGGGCCCCGCGGAAGTGCTGTCCCGGCTGCCGGGCGCGACGGTGACGATGATCGCGGAGCGCCGAGGACCGGTCCGTACGGACACGGGAGACGTGGCCGTGATGGCCGACCGTTCCATCGCCGAGGTCGATCGCCTCGATGTCCTGCTGGTGCCGGGCGGCGGCAATCGCGGCACGGTGGGGGCGATGGAGAACGAGGCGCTGCTCACCTGGATCCGCCGAATCGACCGCCACAGCCGGTGGACGACCTCCGTCTGCACAGGAACGCTCGTCCTGGCGGCGGCGGGTCTGCTGGACGGGCGCCGGGCGACGACCTACTGGGCCTCCGCCGGCTATCTGGAGTCCGAGTTCGATGTGACCTATGTGCCGGAGCGCTATGTACGTTCGGGAAAGATCGTCACGGCGGCCGGGGTCTCGGCGGGCCTGGACATGGCCCTGTACCTGGCGTCCCTGATCGCCGGAGACACCACGGCGAAGGCGATCCAACTGGCCGTCGAATACGACCCGCAGCCCCCGTTCGACTCCGGCAACGCAGCGGACGCCGACCCCCAACTCAAGGAACTGGCACTGCGGTTGCTCGCCGAGTCGCAGGTGTGACGGGCCAAGCCCCGTTCTCAGCCGGGCTGTTCGGCCATGACGACCAGGCCTGGGCCGGTGTGCTCGCCCGCGGGGAGCCGGAGTTCGGCGACCGGGCGCAGTCCGGCCTGCTCGATCAGGTCCACGAGTTGTTCCGGCCGCCATTTGTGGGTCGTCCAGCGAACGGGCACACCTCCGTACGCCTCGGTGCGCACCACGTCCTCGTCGCCGACGTGTGTACCGGTGATGAAGTGCCCGCCCGGCTTCAGGGCGCGCGCGAACAGGGCGAGAACCTGAGGAAGCACGTCACGGGGGAGGTTGAACAGTGACCACCACCCGAGTACGCCGCCGAGGGACGCTTCACCGAGGTCGAGGTCGGTGGCGGAGGCGACGTCGAAGCGGCATCGCGGATGGAGACGGCGCGCGTTCTCGATCATGCGAGGAGAGAGATCGACCCCGGACACGTCGAGTCCGCGTTCGGCGAGGTAGGCGGTCACCGTTCCGGGTCCGCAGCCGACATCGAGGACGGGCCCGAGGTCGCGCACGGTGTCGGCGAAGGCGTCGATCGATGCCTTGAGCCATGGCTGGCTGCGGATGTCGCCGACTCCCGTCGTTACCACCATGTGGGCGTAGTTGTCGGCCACGCGGTCGTAGGACTCACGGACCATGTCGAGATCGGCCGGGCGGGCCGGGCGGGCTGGGGTGTCAATGTCGTGGGCGCGCATCGGCCAACGGTATTGCGCGACGGGCCCGGAGGGAAGAATTCCTATGGCGCCCCGGCCCCGGCCCCGCCGCCGCGCAGGTTGCGCAGCCACCTCATGAACGGTCAGACCCGCAGGCCGTCCAGGGTGAGGTCGAGCAGGCGCTCGGCCCGCTCTCGTCGTTCGGGGCTCGCCGAGGTGAGGGCGATGCCTTCGAGTGCGGCGGCCATGTCGGCGGGACCGATGTCCGTACGAATCGTCCCGGCGGCCACACACGTGTCCATCAGGGCGGTGACGGCCGCCAGGATCATGTCCCGGCTGTGGCCGTAGGGGTTGCTTCCTGCCGCGGCGATGGCCCGCAAGGCGTCGGCCATGCCGTACTTGGCGGTGACGTAGTCCAGGAAGAGGCGCGTCCAGGCGCGCAGGGCTTCGTAGGGCGGGTGCGCCGCGAGCAGGCCGGGGACGGCGTCGCACAGCTGGGTCACCTCGTTGCGGTAGACCGCCTCGATCAGTGCCTCGCGGGTGGGGAAGTTGCGGTACAGGGTCGCGCTGCCCACGCCCGCCTCTTTGGCGATGCGCTCCAGGTGCGCGTCCAGCCCCGCGTCGGCGAACACGCGCACCGCGGCCGCGAGGATCTTGTCTCTGTTACGCCGTGCGTCAGCTCGCAACGGGCGTTCTGCACTGCCGTCCATCAGCGGTCGCCGTCCCCTCTCCGGTCCTTCGACTTGCTAAACGGAGGCGCGCCCACTTAGTCTGACGTAAGTGGTGGAGCCCCCACTTCCACTCTAGGTCATGGGCTGACCTGCGCACATCCCCCTTGGAAGGACGTTGATCATGTCAGGCATCGAGGGCAAGGTCGTAGCGATCACAGGTGCCAGCAGTGGCATCGGAGCGGCGACGGCGGCCTACCTCGCCGAGAAAGGGGCCCGGCTCGTGCTCGGGGCCCGGCGGGAGGACCGGCTGACGGCGGTGGTAGACGAGATCACGGCGCGGGGCGGCTCGGCCGTCGGAGCCGTCGTCGACGTGACGCGCCGCGAGGACCTCGGGCGCCTGACGGACACGGCGGTCGACCGGTTCGGCCGGCTCGACGTCCTGGTCTCCAACGCCGGCACGATGGCGGTGTCACCGTTCGACGAGCTGCGCCAGGACGACTGGGACGCCATGGTCGCCACGCATATCACCGGCCTGCTGAACGGCATCGGGGCGGCACTGCCCGTCTTCCGGCGGCAGAATTCCGGCCAGTTCGTCAACGTCGCCTCCACCGCGGCGTACGTCGTGAAATCACCGCAGGGCGTCTACGCGGCCACCAAGACCGCGGTGAAGGTGCTGACGGAAGGCCTGCGGCAGGAGTCCGGTCCCGACCTGCGTGTCACCCTCGTCTCACCGGGGTTCACCAACACCGAGGGCGTCGGCAAGGGAGCGAGCCCCGAGACAGCGGCGGCGATGACCCGGCAGCGCGACGAGATGGCCATCCCGCCCTCCGCCGTCGCGTCCGCGATCGGTTACGCGATCGAGCAGCCCGCCGGCATCGACATCAGCGAGATCGTCGTCCGGCCCACCGCGCAGGCCTGAGTCCCCCGGCTCGTACAACTCAGGCTCCGCACAGACCACTCGGCCCCCGGCTCGTACAACTCAGGCTCCGCACGGACAACTCGGCGACCGGCTCGGACAACTTCAGCGCGATCCGCCCGCGTTGACGCTCTCGACTCCCAGCACGTTCAGCAGAGCCAGAGCCTCGGCGTCCCGGGATCCTTGCGGCGCGCTGTAGAGCACGAGGTGCTGGTCGCTGTCCGTGAGCGCGAGCGAGTCGCAGTCGACGGTGATCTCCCCGACGACCGGGTGCCGGAACGTCTTCGTGAGCATCGGCGCGACCTGTACGTCGTGCCGCTCCCAGAGCCGGGCGAACTCGGGGCTGCCGTCGCGGAGTTCGTCGACGAGTCCGGTGACGGCGGGGTCGGACGGGTACCGGGCGAGTGTGGACCGGAGCCCCATGACGACGTGGTGCCGGAACTCCGCGGTGTCGGAGACCCCGTACAGCGGCGCGTCGGCGCGCACCGGCCCGAGGAACGCGCGGCGCGCGAGATTGCGGTCCTCCGGGGCGAGTTCGGCGAAGTTCTCCATGAGCGCGGCCGCGAGGTCGTTCCACGCGAGCACCTCGAACGCGGCGGAGGTTACGAAGGCGGCCGTCTGCGGCAGCCGTTCGAGGAGCGCGAGGATGCTGGGGCGGACGTCGCGCCGGTGCAGTCCGGTACGGCTCGGGGCGGTGCCCGCGAGCACGTGGAGGTGGTCGGACTCGGCGTCCGTGAGCCGCAGCGCGCCGCCGATCCCGGCGAGGACCTCGCCCGACGGGCGCGGCGCCCTGGCCTGTTCAAGGCGCACGTAGTACTCCGTGGAGATGTGCGCGAGGACCGCCACCTCCTCGCGGCGGAGGCCCGGTGTCCGGCGTCGGGGGCCCGAGGGGAGGCCGACGTCCTCGGGCCGCAGCCGCTCGCGACGGCTGCGGAGGAACGCTCCCAGCTCCTGCTTGTCCATACCCCCAGTGTGCGCGCCGCGTGGCGGCGGATCCTGGTACCGGCTGTGCCTGTATCGGGATCCGGGCGGCCGCGACGCTGTCGGTATGACGAACAGCATCCACACCACCCCCATCGGCCTGCTGACCGGCAAGGTCGTGTTCATCACCGGCGCCAGCCGAGGCATCGGGGCGGCCGCCGCCCGGCTCTTCGCCGCCGAGGGCGCCGCCGTCGTGCTCGCCGCCCGCGGCACCGACGCCCTCGACCGCGTCGTCACCGAGATCCGCGCCGACGGAGGCGTCGCCGACGCCGTAACCCTGGACCTCGCCGACCGTACGAGCATCCGCGCGGCCGTCGACCGCGTCGAGGAACTGCACGGCCGGCTCGACGGCGCCTTCAACAACGGCGCGGCCATCCAGCAGCGGCCCGGCCCGCTCGACACCACGGCCGACGAGGACATCGACGAGCAGTTCACCGTCAACTTCCGCGCGCACTGGACCGCCATGAACGCCGAGGCCGCGCTCATGCGCCGGGGCGGTGGCGGGGCGATCGTCAACACATCGAGCATCGGCAGCCGCCGCGCGAACCCGGAACTCCCCGCGTACGGCGCGATGAAGCGCGCGCTCAACAGCATCACCGAGACCGCCGCGGTGAGTTGGGCCCGTAACGGTATCCGGGTGAACGGCATCACCCCCGGCGGCACCGCGACGGAGATGATCGACGCGTGGGAGGCGGCGTCCCCGGGCATTGTCGAGCGCTTGAAGCCGGCCATCCCGCTCGGCCGGATGGCGGAGCCCCGCGAGGTCGCGGAGGCGGCCGCGTGGCTGCTCAGCGACCGGGCCTCGATGGTGACCGGCGCGATGGTGCCGGTGGACGGCGGCGCTGGCGCTTGAGGGAACGGCCGTTCCGACGTCGGCGCCTGAGGGGATGGCCCCTCCCCGGCGGCCGGGCAGGGCTCCACTACTCCGTGGCGGCGGGTTCCGGCGCGCCGCCCGGACGCGTACCGGGGACGGCCGGCCGTCGTACCTCGTGTCTGCCCAGCGCCGCGAGGGCCAGGGTCGGTTCTGTACGTGCGGACGGCGGCCGGGGTGGTGCTGATGGAGGCGTCGGGCTCATGACTGCCGAGTGGATCGTCGTAATCTGGCACGAAACTTGACACGAACACCGTTCGCACCTAGAACGGTGTTCGTGACGATGAATGTGGAGCAGGAGACGGATGTGACCGTGGTCGGCGCCGGCCCGGTGGGCCTCGTGCTCGCCGCCGAGCTGGCGCTCTCCGGGGCGACGGTGCAGGTACTGGAGCGACGGGCCGAGCGGGACGAGGCGATGAAGGCGCAGTCGATCAACGTGCCGACGGCCGAGGCACTCGACCGCCGCGGCCTGCTGCCCGCCGCCGAGCAGGTACAGCGGGAGACGCTGGAGCGGATGGGGTCGTTCGCTCGCGCGGCAGGCGACAGACCGGCCGACGACAGACCGGCCGGTGCCGGCCGCCCGGCGCGCGAGACGCGATTCACCGGGCACTTCGCGGGCATGGTCCTCGATCCCGACCTCGTGGACTGGACCGACCCCGACCTCGCCGCGCACGCCGCCGCCGACGGCGCGCGGATGGTGCCGCAGCCTCAACTGGAGGCGCTGCTGGCCGAGCACGTCGAGCGGCTGGGCGTCCGGGTACGACGCGGGGTGGAGGTCACCGCGCTCGACGACACCGGCGACGGCGTCCTCGTCGGCACCACGGCCGGCACGGTGCGCACCGGGTGGCTGGTCGGGTGCGACGGCGGACACAGCGCCGTACGCCGCCTCGCGGGCATCGGCTTCCCCGGCACCGACCCCGAACTCACCGGCTACCAGGCGGTGGTCAACATCGCCGACCCTTCGCTGCTCGCCGACGGATGGGTGTGGTCGCCCCGGGGGGTGTACCGCTGCGGGCCGCAGCCCGGCCGGGTGGCGACCGTGGAGTTCGACAGCCCGCCCGCCGACCGCTCGGCGCCGGTCACCCTCGAAGAGGTGCAGAGCGCTCTGCGCCGGATCTCGGGCACCGACGTCACGCTGACCGCGCTGCGCGCCACCCCGACCCGCTGGACCGACAACACCCGCCAGGCCGCGGCCTATTGGTCGGGACGGGTACTCCTGGCCGGCGACGCCGCGCACGTGCACCCGCCGTTCGGCGGCCAGGGGCTCAACCTCGGGGTCGGCGACGCGATGAACCTCGGCTGGAAGCTCGGTGCCGTGATCGCCGGATGGGCACCCGAAGGGCTGCTCGACACGTACGACGCCGAGCGTCGTCCCGTCGGCGCCTGGGTGCTGGACTGGACGCGGTCCCAGATCGGGGTGCTGCGCGGGGACGCCAAGTCGGCCGCGCTCCGGGAGGTCGTCTCCGATCTGCTGAGCACGCGGGACGGCACGACGTACGCGGTGAAGCAGATCTCCGGCGTCACGCAGCGCGCCGACCTGCCCGGCGACCACCCGCTGGTCGGCCGGTACGTCCCCGACCTGTGGCTGAAGGACGGCTCCCGTCTGGTCGACCACGGCCACGGCGGCGGATTCCTGCTGCTCGACCGCACGCCGGACGGCGCGTTCGCCCGCCACGCCGCGGCCTGGGCCGGGCGCGTGAGCGGCGTGACCGACGTGAGCAGCGTGAGCGACGAACACGCGGCGCCGACAGGGGTGTTGGTACGCCCTGACGGGGTGGTCGCCTGGGCCACCGACACCGCCTCCGCCTCCGCCACCACCGACACCGCTGCCGTCACCGGCCTCGAAGCCGCCCTGCGCCGATGGACCGGCACGCCGTAAGCCGCGACTCCGGCCCCGGCCGGTCAGCCAGCGGGCATCGACCGGACCCTCGCCGTCGTCGACTTCGCGGAGACCTTCCTCGGCGGCGTCACCGAGGAGTGGACGCGCGGCTGGAACGACGCCAAGCACCTGTTGGGCTTCCGGGTCTTCGGCGTGGCCGTCGGCGCCCCGCGCGCGGCCGAGGCCGGCTCGGTCCTGGAGGCCCTGTGCGGCAACCTCCGCTCCATCGAGGACCTGACCGACGTGCACGCCGCCGCCGACCTCTTCCGCGTGATCTGACCCGGGCTCCCGTCATGTGGTGGTGACCGCCGGTTCCGTCTCCCTTGCGGGCGTGGGGGGTTGCGGGCGCCGGGGGCCTCGCGTGAGGACGTACACGAACAGGAGAGCCATGACGGCGACGCCCGCCCACATGGCCTGCTGCCAGCCGTCGACGAACGACTCCTGGGCTGCCCGGATCAGGGCCTGTGCGTGCGGGCCGCCGCCCGCCTTGTCCGCGACCTCGACGGCGTTGGCGATGCCTTCGCGGGCGATGCCGGCGGTGTCGGCCGTGGTCTCGGGTACGGCTTCGAGTCGGCCGTCGATGGCGCCGCGGTAGCCGGACGACAGCAGCGCCCCGAGGAGGGCGACGCCGAGCGCGGTGCCGAACTCCCTGGTGACGTCGTTGAGTGCGGACGCGACGCCTTGACGTTCCCGGGGCAGGGCCCCGGTGATGGCCTCGGTCGCCGGGGTCATCGTCAGGCCCATGCCGATTCCCATGGCGAGCATGCCGGGCAGGACGGAGAGGTAGCCGCCGCCGACGGAGACGAGGGTGGCCATGAGGGCCAGACCCGCGCCGCCCAGGAGGATTCCGCAGGCCATGGTGGAGCGGCTGCCGACGCGTTCGGCCACGCGGGGCGCGAGCCCGGAGGTCATCATCATCAGTACGGCCATGGGCATGAGCGCCAGGGTGGACAGGAGACCGGACCACCCGAGCACGGCCTGGAGGAACGGGAACAGGACCACGAAGATGCCGGCCTGCACCCCGAAGACCGCGAGGAGTGCCACGGAGCCACTGGCCAGGCCGCGTTCGCGGAAGAGGCGTACGTCGAGGAGTGGGGCGGGCCGGCGCAGTTCCCACGCCACGAAGCCGACGGCCGCGAGGACGCCGGTCAGCAGGCTGAGGAGGGTCACGGGTGCGGTCCAGCCCCGCTCGGGGCCTTCCTGCAGGACGAAGATGAGCCCGACCACGGCGACGACCGAGGTCACCGCGCCGACGGCGTCGAAGGAGTGCTTGGAGTCCTCGCGCGAGTCGGGAACGGTTCGCACCGTCATGACGAGGGCGACGAGCACAAGCGCGATCGGGAGCAGAAAGAGCCAGCGCCAGTTCGCCACATCGACCAGGGCGGCCGACAGGAACATGCCCAGGATGCCGCCACCACCGGCGACACCGGTCCATACGCCGATCGCCCGACCGCGTTCTTCCGCCGGGAAGGTGGAGGTGATGACGGCAAGGGTGACGGGCATGATCATCGCCGCGCCCACGCCGCTGAGGACGCGTGCGGCGAGCATGATCTCGGCCGATGTGGCGAGGGCGGCGACAGCGCCTGCGACCCCGAAGACGATCAGGCCGGCGATCAGTACCGGCTTACGGCCCCACCGGTCACCGACCGCGCCGAGCGGCAGGAGCAGCGCGGCCAGGCTGAGGGTGTAGCTGTTGATGATCCACAGGATCGTGGGCTGTGAGGCGTCGAACGCGACGGCCATGTCCGGCTGGGCGACGTTGAGGCCCGATACGGACGCGATGACGGCCATCAGGGCTATGCAGACCGTGATCAGGATGGCGCGCCGCCGGCGCGGGTCGTCAATGCCCGCACTGGTCCTTTCGGCGCTTACCTGCGCGGGCGGTTTCGTGGGCCGGTTCGTACTCATGGGGACGGACCTTTCGGATCACTGGAAGCGCGACGTGGCACGTGGGGCGGGATCGGGACGATCGTGGCGAGGGCCGGGCGGATAGGCAAAGATGTTTGCCGATCGGCAAACCGCCGGACAGACTGGCGGCATGGATGACGACGATGTGGACCGCACGCTCGACGCCGTCGGCCCCCGGCTGAAGCAGCTGCGCCTCGCCCGGGACATGACGCTGACCGGCCTCGCGGAGGCGACGGGCATCTCGGTCAGCACGTTGTCGAGACTTGAGGCGGGCCTGCGGCGCCCCACGCTCGAACAGCTCCTGCCGCTCGCCCGCGTCCACGGCGCCACCATCGACGAGCTGGTCGACGCGCCCCGTACCGGCAACCCCCGCGTCAACCTCCGCCCCATCGCCTGCGGAGACGGATCAACCGTGTTGCCCCTGACCCGCAGGCCCGGCGGCATCCAGGCGTACAAGTTCGTCCTGCCCGCTCCTGCGGCGGGAGGCGACGTGGAACCCGTCCTGCGTACCCATGAGGGCTACGACTGGATCTACGTCCTCAACGGCACGCTCCGCCTGCTGCTCGGCGAGCACGATCTCGTACTCAAGCCGGGCGAGGCGGCCGAGTTCGACACCCGTACACCGCACTGGTTCGGCGCGACCAGCTCCGGCCCCGTCGAATTCCTGAGCCTGGTCGGCAAGCAGGGCGAGCGCGCGCATGTGCGCGCGGCGCCGAAGGCCGGTGCCTAGGGGGTGTCTGACGCATAGCGCCGTCCGCCCGCAAGGCGGAGGATCGGCGTCGCAGATGGCCCGGCCGTACGTGGGCGACCGACGACAAGGCAGGGGGCGCCTCCCGTGCCCGAAGCGCTACGGGGGAGAGCGGATCGTCCGGGCGCCGCGCGCCAGGCGGGGCAAGTCGGACACGGCCTGGGGGTGTCTTGTCGATCAGGCCGGATCAGGGAGCGCCCGCCGCGGCAGCGGCCTGGTGTCACGTTGGTGCGTGCGATCGCAAGGCGGAGGAGGGAGGCATGGCGGAGCCATGCCGACCGACGACAACGGAGGGGGCACCTCCCGTGCCCCCTCGGGGGCTACGGGGGAGAGCGTGCGTGCCAGGGACCGCGAGCCCGGCAAGATCGGCAAGACACCCCCTAGAGCGTGACTCGCCGCGCGGCGGCGAGGGCCGCGTCCGTGTCGGCGGTGGCCAGGTCGGCGTTGATGTGCGCACCGGCCAGGGCGCCCGCGGCGGCGGAGGCGCCGACCTGGGCGGTCGGGTCGGTGGCGTTGCCGGCCACCCATACGCCCCGGACCGGGGTGGTCCCGGCCATGCCGGTGGCGAAGTGGCGGCCCATGCCGCCCGGCAGGTCCTCCATCGGCAGATCCAGCCCGGCCAGCCCCTCGGTACGGGCCCGCATGACGGTCGCCACCGCGACGACGCGGCGCGGCACGAACTGCCCGTCGGCCAGCCGCACGCCCGCGATGCCGCCGTCCTGGCCGGACTCGACCGCCGCGACAGGGGTGTCGACGACGCGGATGCCGCGAGCGGCGAACCGCGCCCGGGTCTCCTCGTCCGGGCCGGTGCCGCGGGTGAAGTAGACCAGGTCGTCGGTCAACTGCCGGAACAGCAGGGCGTGGTGGACGGAGGCCGGGCCGACGGCCAGGATCCCGATCGGTTCGTCGCGCACCTCCCAGCCGTGGCAGTACGGGCAGTGCACCACACCGTGTCCCCAGTGCTGGGCCAGCCCGGGAACGTCGGGCAGTACGTCGCGCAGCCCGGTGGCGATCAGCAGCCGGCGCGCCCGCAGGGCGCTGCCGTCGGCGAGCGTGACCGTGAAGCGCGGATCGCCCTCGGCGGTGGGGCCGGCGGACGGGTCGGCGGACGGGTCGGCGGGGACGGCGCTGATCACCTCGCCGGCCACCACCTTGCCGCCGTAGCCGCGCACTTCCTCGCGCCCCCGGCGCAGCAGTTCCGCCGGCGGGACGCCTTCCTGGCCGAGCAGGCCGTGCACGCCGTCGGCGGGCGCGTTGCGGGGCGTGCCGCCGTCGATCACGACGACGGAGCGGCGGGAGCGGGCGAGCATGAGCGCGCCGTTCAGGCCTGCGGCTCCGCCGCCGATCACGACGGCGTCGACGGTCGTGTCGGTGTCGGTGTGGGTGTCGGTGTCGGTGTCGGTGTCGGTCGTTACGGGCATGGCGTACGTCTCCTTAGCGGTGAGGGGGCCCCCGAGCGAGCCCTCGTACGGCCACCCTAAGCACTGTTTGCGCATGCGGCATAAGATGTTGCCTATGACGCAAGACGATGGAGATCTCGACAGCCTGGTACGCAAACGGGTCCGCGCCCTGCGCGTGGCACAGGGCTTGTCCCTGGACGAGCTGGCCACCCGTGCCCGCCTCAGCCCCTCCACGCTCAGCCGGATCGAGAACGGTCAGCGCCGCCTCGCTCTCGACCAGCTCGTCACCCTCGCCCGCGCCCTGGACACCACCCTCGACCAACTGGTCGAGACGGCCACGGACGACGTCATCTCCAACCCGACGATCGACGCCGCCCACCAGCAGATGCGCTGGCCCGTCCGGGCGGACCCCGGCCTGACCGTCATACGTCAGCGCATGACGGACCCCCCGCCCGACAGCCCCTCGCGCATGCGCGCCCACCCGGGCCGCGAATGGCTCGTCGTCCTCTCCGGCACGGCCGTGCTGCTCCTGGGCAACCGGCGCTTCCGGGTGGAGACCAACCAGGCCGCCGAGTTCCCGACGATGCTTCCGCACGCGATCGGCGCGGAAGGGGGACCGTGCGAACTCCTGGGCATCTTCGACCGCGACGCCCGGCGGGGCCATCAACGCGGCGACGACAGCCCGCCGCAGTGACGGCCCCATGGTGACGGCCGCGTTGACGTGCGCTTGCGCGGCGAGCAGGCCAGGCGCCACCTTCTTGCCGTTCCCGAAAGCGACCGGGCAGCACGCTCATGATCCTCATAGCGTGGCCGCCATGACCCACGCCTCGCACGACGCCCACGCTCACGCTCATGCCCTGGACGGCCACGACGACCACGACGACCAGTCGGAGATCCTCGACCTGGACGCCGAGGTGCTCGCCGAGCACATCGCCTCCATCACCGCGTGGCTCCCCGTCAAGGCCGACCCCCGCCACATCGTGGACCTGGGCTGCGGAACCGGGGCCGGCACCCTCGCCCTGCTCAAGCGCTTCCCCCAGGCCGAGGTGACCGCCGTCGACACCTCGACCAGCCACCTCAACCGCCTGCGCCAGAAGGCCGAGGCAGCCGGTCTCGCCGATCGGGTACGCACCGTTCAAACCGACCTCGACGGGGCCTGGCCGGACCTCGGCACGCCCGAACTCGTATGGGCGTCAGCCTCCATGCACCACATGGCCGACCCCGACCGCACCCTGCGCCAGGTCCACGACACGCTCGCCCCCGACGGACTGTTCGCCGTCGTCGAACTGGCGGGCTTCCCGCGCTTCCTGCCCGAAGACGCCCCGGCGGACCGCCCCGGACTCGAAGAACGCTGCCACGCCGCGATCGACCACCACCATGCCGAGCACCTGCCCCACCGCGGCGCCGACTGGGGCCCCAAGCTGACCGCCGCCGGCTTCTCCGTCGAGGGCGAACGCACCATCACGGTCGACCTGGGCCCGCCCCACACCGAGGCCGTCGGCCGCTACGCGCTCAGCAGCCTGACCCGCATGCGGGGCGGCGTCGCCGAGGAGCTGACGCCCGAAGACCTCACCGCGCTCGACCAGCTGCTCGACACGGAAAGCCCTCACAGCATCCTGCGCCGCGACGACCTGACGGTCCGCACCGAGCGCACGGTGTGGGCGGCACGCCGTACCTGAACACCGGGGTGCCACACGGCACATGGGCCGCCCGGACGGGTGGCCCCACCTGTGAAAAGGTGCCGTGTGACCTCTCCTGACGACGACGCCATCGACGAGCAGGCGGGCGTGACCATCCGCTGTCAGGACAACCTGTCCGTCGGTTTGCGGTTCTGCGATCGGTTCAGCGTCGACGAGGACTCCGTGCACTACGCCGTCGAGGCATGGGCTCCCGGGCTGACCGCCCGCGTCGGCGAGGTGGTGGCCTGGGTCTGGGACAGCGATCTCGCGCCGTTCCTGGCCGAGTTGGCCGCCGGCCACCGTGGCTGGGACGGCGAGCGGACCTGGCAGAACGACGACCGGGACCTGGCTGTCTCGGCCGTGTTCCGGTCCGGTGGGCATATCGGTCTGACCTGGACGCTGCGCCCGTGGCCCGACGCCGCCGGCGGCTGGAGTGCGTCGGTGACCACGTGGTTGGAGGCCGGGGAGCAGATGTCGTCCTTCGCCGCCGACGTCCGGCACTTCCTCCGCACCGCCCGGGGCTGAGCCTCGGTCCGCCCCGGTCACCTGGCGAGTACGGCCGGTTCGTCCAGGCGCGTCAGCTTCCCTGGGTTTCTCATCACATAGATCCGGGTGACCCGCCCGTTCTCGACCACGAGGCTCACCGCGGTCGGCTCACCGTCGAACTCGATCCGGGCCGCGGGCGCGCCGTTCAGCCAGACCGGCGTCGCCGCGAACTCGGCCGTCACCTGGTCCGCGTGCTGGTTCGCACGCGCGAGCAGCTTCGCCACCGGTTCGGCCCCATGGATCGGAGCCAGTAGGGCGGCCACCACCCCGCCGCCGTCGGCGACCAGGACCACGTCCGGCGCCATGACCTCCAGCAGTTCCCGCAACTGCCCTGTGCGCAGCGCCGCCAGGAACCGTGCCACCACCGCCTGCTGCTCCGACCGGCTCACCCGCACCCGTGGGCGCCGGGCCGACACATGCTCGCGTGCCCGCCGTGCGATCTGCCGTGCCGTGGCCGGAGACTTCCCGACGACCTCGGCGATCTCGTCGTACGGCATCTCGAAGACCTCGCGCAGCACGAACACCGCCCGCTCCGCCGGACCGAGCGTTTCCAGCACGGTCAGCATCGCGATCGACACGCTCTCCGCGAGTTCCACGTCCTCGGCGACATCGGGGCTGGTCAGCAGCGGCTCGGGCAGCCACTCGCCCACGTACTCCTCGCGGCTGCGCGACAGCGTGCGCAGCCGGTTGAGCGCTTGGCGGGTGACGGTTCGGACGAGGTACGAGCGCGGGTCACGCACCTGCGACCGGTCGACGCCGGCCCATCGCAGCCAGGACTCCTGCACCACGTCCTCCGCGTCGGCCGCCGACCCCAGCATCTCGTAGGCGACCGTGAACAGCAGGCTGCGATGGGCGACGAACGGGTCCTCGGTCATGCCGTGGACGCCGCGCCGGACTTCTCAAGCCGCCCCGGACGAGCGGCCAGCGGGATCTCGCACGCGGCGGAGAAACCCTGCGACTCGATCCCGTGGGCCGAGTTGTTCCTGGTCGCCATGTTGGCGAAGGCGATGAACGCGGTGAGTTCCACCATCGCCGCCGGGCCGAGCCGGTCGAGCAGACTCGCGTGCAGTTCGTCGGTGACGGTCGGCGGTGTGTTCGTCATGGCCTCGGCGTACTCCAGCACGTCCCGCTCCAACGGCGCGAACACGTCCGACTCCCGCCAGCGCGGCACCTGGCTCGCCTTGGCCAGGTCCAGGTTCTGGTTCCGTGCCTGGAAGTACCCGACATCGAGGCACCAGCCACAGCCGACCTGCGCCGCGACGGCCATGTGCGCGAACGACTTGAGGCTCTCGTCGGCCACGTCCCACTCGCCCACCTTGCCACCGAGCACCAGGTTGGCCTCGGCGACCTTCGGGTTGTGCCACGTCACCTCGACGGGTTCGGCGACGGCACCGAACTGCTTGATCATGCTCTCGCTCATCTCGGTGCCCAGCTCCGCCTTCGGAATGCGCAGTGCCACGGTGTTCTCCTTGGTAGGTCTGTCTGTTCGCTCGTTCGACATGAAGACACCGGCGGGCTCCCAGGTGTGACAACCTCCGGCCCCGGCAAGGAGAGCGGGGCCGGAGGCCGAGGGGTTAATTCGGTGGCTCCCGTGCCGCCCGGCGGCGGCGGTACGGGAGTTGCACCGTGTCGACCTGATGGGGGCGTCTCGTACGGGGGACCTCAGCTGGTACCGGGGTGGCAGCCTGCGGGAGTGCGATCAGTGGGTCAGGCGGTCTCTCGCCGACTGCCGGAGCACCGTGGGTACGGAGCTCGACGTCGACACCTTGGAGCAGTTGTGGCGAGCCGCGCTCGTACTGCCCGAGCCTTCCGCGCCGCATGTATGGCTCCACGGCGACCTCAAGCCCACCAACCTCCTGGTCCAAGAGGGCAAGCTGCACGCGCTCATCGACTTCGGGTGCCTCTCGATCGGGCATCCGGACGCCGAGCACTCCGCACTCTGGGATCTGCCGCCCCGGGCGCGGGAGATCTACTGGGGCGCACTCGACCTGGACGATCCGACCTGGCGCCGTGCCCGTGCCTGGGCCATCGCGGTCGGTGTCGGCGGAATCTCGTACTACTGGGCCACCTATCCCGCGTTCGTCGCCGAGTGCCGCGCGCGACTTCGGGCGATTCTGGCCGACGCGGCTGGACGAGGCTAACCCGGCTGACACGGCAGAGCGTTGACCGTCGAGCGAATCAGACGGTCTGCTTCTCCCGACCCCGCGTCTCCTCTTCCGGCTTCTTCTCCTCCGGCTTCTCCTCCTCCTGCTTCTTCGCTTCGGGAGTCGGAGCCGCCTCTACCGCGCCCGAGACCGCCTGCACGGCCTGCGCCGCCTCGGCGGGTGTGGCGCGTTCAAGGAAGCGGAGCAGTTCGACGGGGAAGGGCAGAACGAGCGTGGAGTTCTTCTCGGCGGCGACAGCCACCACGGTCTGCAGCAGCCGCAGTTGAAGCGCGGCCGGCTGCCCGGCCATCTGGCGGGCCGCCTCGGAGAGCTTCTTCGACGCCTGCAGCTCCGCGTCCGCGTTGATCACCCGCGCGCGGCGCTCACGGTCCGCCTCGGCCTGCCGAGCCATCGACCGCTTCATGGTCTCCGGCAACGACACGTCCTTGATCTCGACCCGGTCGATCTGCACGCCCCAGCCGATGGACGGGCTGTCGATCATCAACTCCAGGCCCTGGTTCAGCTTCTCGCGGTTCGAGAGCAGATCGTCCAGATCGCTCTTACCGATGATCGACCGCAACGACGTCTGCGCCATCTGCGACACCGCGAACCGGTAGTCCTCGACCCGGATCAGCGCGTCCGCCGCGTCGACGACCTTGAAGTAGATGACCGCGTCCACGCGCACGGTGACGTTGTCGCGCGTGATGCCGTCCTGTGCGGGGACAGGCATCGTCACGATCTGCATGTTGATCTTGTTCAGCCTGTCCACGAACGGGACGATCAACGTGAACCCGGGCCCTCTGATGCCCTCTCGCAGCCGCCCCAGACGGAAGACCACGCCGCGCTCGTACTGCTTGACGACCCGCGCGGCCGCCAGCGCGTAGATCCCGCACGCGCAAATCACTGCTATGACCGCTATGACCAGTTCCTCGCCCATGATCAACCCCTGACGCCGGACCGAGGTGTCAATAACCACGATATGCCTCAAATGACCGGATGGTCGATCTCCGTCGAACCGTCCGTGGGGAGCAGGGGCTTCCGCGCGACGAATCCCCACTGGTCCACGGGCTCGGGGTCCGGTTCGGTCGGGTGCCAGAGGGAGATGGGGCCGACCGGGGCGAGGAATTCGAGGCCGGCGCCGGCGGGCTCCAGTTGGGCGGCCGTGCGGAGGTAGATCGGTGGGCCGCCGCCCGCCGCGTACGCCGCTGCCGCCGCCCGCATGTCCGGGGAGTCGTACGAGTCGCAGGTGGCGAGATAGCTGCCGGGCGCCATGGCGCGCATATAGCGCTGGGCGATCTCGCTCGCCTCTGCGGGGTTCTCGATGTGCCCGAGCATGGACAGCATCAGGACCGTGACGGGCCGGTCCAGGTCGAGGGTCCTGCGGGCTTCGTCGAGGGTCTTCTGTACGTCGCGGACGTCACCGTCCACGTAGTCGACGGCGCCTTCAGGGGACCCGATGGCCATCAGCGCGCGGGCGTGCTCGATGACGGTCGGGTCGTTGTCGACGTACACGACCCGCGTGTTCTTCTCGATGGCCTGCGCCACCTCGTGCGTGTTCGGTTCGACGGGCAGCCCCGTGCCCAGATCGAGGAACTGCTCGATACCCGCCCGTGCCGTGTGGTCCACGACCCGCTCCAGGAAAGCGTGCGAAGCGCGGGCAGCCGAAGGGACGACGGGAAAACTGTGCCCGATCGCCTCGGCCAGTTCCCTGTCCGCCTCCGTGTAGACGTGGCCCCCGCCCAGGCAGCACCAGGTGCCCGCCGACGACGGGCCTTTCGGCTGAAGGTCGCGCTCACTCATACAAGCCACTCTCTCCGCTATCGGTCGTCGTGACGTCCGGGCCCCGATCCTGCTCCGATCCCTTCCCTCACTGTCAGTGGCGGTCGGTACGCTCGCGGGCATGGTCAGTGATCTCGGCTTCACTTGCTCACGCTGCGGGGAGCACCACTCCGAGCCCCCCATGAACTACTCCACCACGGCGCCCGACGTCTGGGACGAGAGCTGCGCCGACGACCCGGACAGCATGCTCTCCTCGGACCAGTGTGTCGTCAGAGCGCAGCACTATTTCGTCAAGGGTCTGATCGAGATACCCGTGATCGGCGGTACCGAGTCCTTCTCCTGGGGTGTCTGGGTATCCCTGAGCGCGGACAACTTCGCGCGGGCGCTCAAGGTCTGGGACAGGCCGGGTCGTGAGTCCGAGGAGCCGTACTTCGGATGGCTGACCACCAAGTTGGGGCTGTACGCGCCCAGCACGATCAATCTGCGGACCCATGTCCACACGCGTCCGGTCGGGCAGCGCCCCCTCATCGAGCTGGAGCCGACCGACCATCCCCTGGCCGTCGAGCAGCGCACCGGAATCACGCCGGAGCGGATACGGGAGATCACGGAGGCCGTCCTGCACCCGGGCGGCTCGGGCACCTCCGGCGGCTCGGGCACCTCCGGCAGCTCCAGCGAAACCGGCAGCTCGGGCAATCTCGGCACCTCCGGCAGCTCCGGCAGCTCCGGCAGCTCCGGCAGCTCCGGCAGCTCCGGCAGCTCCGGCAGCTCCGGCAGCTGAAGCGTTACGCGTCGAGTACCGCCACCTCCACCTGACCCAGGCGATCCTCGTCCGCGATGATGTCGATCTCGGTGACCCTGCCGTCCGCGATCGTGAACGCGAGGACCAGAAAGAGCCGTCCGCCCGGGGCCATCACCAGTCCGGGCGACCCGTTCACCAGCGCGGGCCGGGTGAACCTGACGCGTTCCGCGGCCATGGACGCGCCCTTCGCCACGTTCTGCGCGCCACGGAGCACGATCGGCGCGCGGGTGGGGCCCGCGGCACGGTCGGCGCGGAGGATCACGTCCGAGTCGAGCACCGCGACCAGCGCCTCGAAGTCCCCGCCCCGGGACGCCGCGAGGAAGGCCTCGACGACCTGGCGTCGGCGCGCCAGATCCGCTTCGGGTACGGGCGAAGCCCCCTTGACCCGGCGGCGGGCGCGGCTCGCGAGTTGTCTCGTCGCCGCCGGTGAGCGCTCAAGCAGTGGGGCGATCTCCTCGAAGGGCACGGCGAACATGTCGTGCAGCACGAAGGCCAGCCGCTCGGCGGGCGTCAGCGTGTCGAGCACCACCAGCAGGGCCAGCCCGACCGAGTCGGCGAGCACCGCCTCCTCCTCGGGGTCGGCCCGACCGACCTGATCGGCCTGATCGACCTGATCGGCCCGACCGCCGCCCCGCTCACCGTGCACGCCGGTGTCGAGCGGATCCTCGCGCCGCGAGGCACGCGTACGCAGCATGTTCAGGCACACCCGCGCCACCACCGTGGTCAGCCACCCGCGCAGATTCTCGACCTCGCCGGTGTCGGCACGGTTGAGGCGCAACCACGCCTCCTGGACGGCGTCGTCGGCGTCGCTCGCGGAGCCGAGCATCCGGTAGGCGACCGCGCGCAGACGAGTCCGGTCTTCCTCGAAACGCTCCAGAAGCCGTGTGCTCTCGTCCATCGGGTTCATCGGTCACATTCCCCGCTCGCCAGGTGTCAGTGAGGTAGATCCTCTCAACCCCGTGGATCCGACCGGGAAAACCCGGTCCGCGAGAGCTTGGAGAAGCCATGACGTCCTCCATCCTGGTCACCGGCGGTACGGGCACCCTCGGCCGCCTCGTCACACCCCTGCTGCGCGACGCCGGCCACAAGGTACGGGTGCTCAGCCGGCACGGCCGCGAGCCCCAGGGCGGTGTCGAGTACGTCACCGCCGACCTGCTCAAGGGAGACGGGGAGGGAGCTGGAGAGAGCGGCGGGATCGCGTCCGCCATCGACGGCACCGAGATCGTCCTGCATCTCGCGGGCGGGCCCAAGGGCGACGACGAGGGGACCCGGAATCTGGTGCGGGCCGCGTCACGTGTCGGCGTACGGCACCTGGTCCACATCTCGGTCATCGGCGCGGACCGGATGCCGATCGGCTACTTCAGAGCCAAGCTCGGCGCGGAGCGGGCCGTGGCGGACTCCGGGCTGCCGTGGACGACACTGCGGGCGGCGCAGTTCCACGACCTGATCCTCACCATGACGCGCACGATGGCGAAACTGCCGGTGCTCCCGGCCCCCGGCGGGCTGCGGATGCAGCCGGTCGACGCCCGCGACGTGGCGGCCCGGCTCGTGGAGCTGACCCTCGGCGAACCGGCCGGCCGGGTGGCCGACCTGACCGGACCGAAGCTGTACGGGCTGAGCGAGCTGACCCGCGGCTACCTCCAGGCACGCGGCAAGCGCCGGCCGACGATGCCGGTCCGCGTGCCGGGCAAGATCGGCCGCGCGTACCGCGCCGGGGACAATCTGACCCTCGACGGGGCCGACATCGGGAAGCGGACCTGGGAGGACTTCCTCGCGGAGCGGGTGAGCGGCAGCAGTCGCTGAGCCGGGGGTGGGACGGGGTCCGTACACGGGGCCATATTGCGTGGCCGACCTCCCGTCCCGTCCGGCACAGTGAGCAACGTGCACCCCCACCCCCGCCCCGACTTCATCCCCGGCCTCGACCTCTCACGCATCCTGTACGAGGAGGCGGTACGGCCCATCCTCGACAGCGCGTATCCGGGGCTGCGCTACGCCGCCGCGCGCGTCGGCTCCGGCTCCGAGGTGCTCGGGTTCGACTCGGCCCGGTCCGCCGACCACGAGTGGGGGCCGCGCCTGAATCTGTTCCTCGCGCCGGACGAGGCCGCCGAGCACGGGGCGGAGCTGCGCCGGCTGCTCGCGGTACGGCTGCCGAAGCACGTACGCGGCTGGCCCACGCACTTCCGTCGCCACGACCCCGAAGTCCCCATCGGCTTGATGGAGTTGACGGAGGGGGAGGTCGACCACCGCGTCTCGGTCGACGATGTCGGTAACTGGCTGCGCACCGAGCTGGGGGTGGCGGCGGCGGAGCCGTCCGTACGCGACTGGCTCGCCATGCCGCAGCAGCGCCTCGCGGAGGTCACCGGCGGCGCCGTGTTCCACGACGGACTCGACACGCACGGCCTCGGCGGCACGCTGGGCGCGGCGCGGGCCCGGCTGGCCTGGTACCCCGATCAGGTGTGGCGCTATCTGCTGGCCTGTCAGTGGCAGCGGATCTCCCAGGAGGAGGCTTTCGTCGGCCGGTGCGCGGAGGCGGGGGACGACCTCGGGTCGGCGGTCGTCGCGGGGCGGCTGGTGCGTGATCTGATGCGGCTGTGCCTGCTGTTGGAGCGGACGTACGCCCCGTACAGCAAGTGGCTCGGCAGCGCCTTCGCGCGGCTCGCGGTCGCCGAGGAGCTGACGCCGTCGCTGGCGGGCGCCCTGGCGGCGACGGAGTATCCGGTACGGGAGCGGCATCTCGGTGACGCGTACGAGTTCGTGGCCACGCTCCAGAACGGGACCGGTCTCGCGGACCCGGTGGACCCGGCGCGCCGGCCGTACCACGACAGGCCGTTCCAGGTGCTGCACGCCGAACGCTTCGCCCAGGCCCTGGCGGCGACCGTCACCGACCCCGAACTGCGCGGTCTGCTGCTCACCGGCGGGGTGGATCAGTGGGCGGACAGCACGGACTTCCTCGGGCTGACCGGCCCCCGACGCGCCGCGGTCGACGCCCTCGCCCTCAACGTCAACGTCAACGTCAACGTCACGAGATCTCCTTGACGACCGCGTTCCCGGCCGCCGCCGCGCGGGCGTAGAAGTCGCGCACCACCCGCAGGCTCTCCGCCAGCGAACCGTCCTCGATCATGCTCATGCGCGTCGCGCGGCCGTCGGGCGATCCGACCAGCATGCGGAAGGAGTACACGTCGGCCGCCTCGATCAGCGCCGCGCGCTCGCGTATCCGGGCGGCGATGTCCGTGTCCCGTGCGGCGAAGGACCGCAGGAACCGCTCCGCCGCGCGCACCTCGGCGGGCAGCAGCAGCCGCGCGTTGCCGAGGCGGAGAGCGCTGTCCTCCAAGTCGTCCTGGCCCTTGCTCATGAGGGGCAGCCCGCCCAGCACCACGTCCCGCGCGGGCACCGGGCCGCAGGGCACCTCGTGGTCCTCGTCGGTGTGGTTGACGCAGCCGGTCAGCAGAACGTGCATGCCGTCCCAGTTACGGGCGATGCCGTGGCTCTCCTCGACGAACTCCAGCGCGGGCGAGCCGCCCGCCCCCTCGTCCCAGGCCTCCCACAGCCGCAGCCGGCCCGCCCGCTCCCCGTCCGGGTGCCGAAGGAGCGCGGCCACCTGCGCCGCGTCGTGCCGCGACAGAGTCATCCAGAAGCCCACCGCGTCCCACCCCTCTCACTTCCGGAGCGTGCCGAACGTGCCGAATGTTCGGAATACGCGGAAGAACTCCCGTACGTCCGCCACCAGCAGCTCCGGCACCTCCAGGGCCGCGAAATGGCCGCCCCGGTCGTACGAGGTCCAGCGCGTGATGTTGTTCGTCAGGTCCGCGATGTGGCGCAGCGGAATGAAGTTGTCGTGCGCGAAGTCGGCCAGCGCGGTCGGGACCGTGGACGGGTCGGGCGGCGAGCCCCAGTAGGCGGCGTGCGCCCGCTCGTAGTAGATGCGGACTGACGAGCCGATGGTGCCGGTCAGCCAGTACAGCATCACGTTCGTGAGCAGCCGGTCGCGGTCGATGGCGCCGTAAGGGCGGCCGTCCGTCGTGTCGGCCCATTCGTGGAACTTCTCGGCGATCCAGGCCAGTTGACCGACCGGCGAGTCCGTCAGGCCGTACGCCAGCGTCTGCGGGCGCGTCGACTGGATGTCGGCGTACCCCTGGCGGTCCCGGGCGAACTCCCGCCCCCGCTCCCACGACGCCTGCGTACGCCGGCGCTCCTCCGGGCTCAGCGGGGCCAGTTCCGCCTCGGTCGGCTCGTGCGGCTGGCCGCCGCCCGGCAGCAGATTGAGGTGTACGCCGACGACGTTGCCGGGCCGGATGCGGCCCAGTTCGCGGGAGACGGCCGCTCCCCAGTCGCCGCCCTGGGTGCCGTACCGCTCGTAGCCCAGCCGCTCCATCAGTACGGCGAACGCCTCGGCCACCCGCCGGAACTCCCAGCCCTTCTCCCGCGTGGGACCGGAGAGACCGAAGCCGGGGATGCTCGGCAGCACCAGGTGGAACGCGTCGGCCGGGTCGCCGCCGTGTGCGCGGGGGTCGGTGAGCGGGCCCGCCACGTCCGCGAACTCGACCAGCGAGCCCGGCCAGCCGTGCGTCATGATCAGCGGCGTCGCGTCCGGTTCCGGCGAGCGGATGTGGGCGAAGTGGATGTTCGCGCCGTCGATCGTGGTGGTGAACTGCGGCCACCGGTTCAGCTCCGCCTCGGCCGCCCGCCAGTCGTACGTGTGCCGCCAGTGGTGCGCCAGCTCGCGCAGGTGGTCGAGCGGGATGCCGTACGCCCAGCCCGCGCCCGGCAGTTCGTCGGGCCAGCGGGCGCGGTCGAGACGGTCGTGGAGATCGTCCAGGTCACCTTGCGGGATGTCGATACGGAACGGGCTGATGGAGGAAGGGCGGGAGAGGTCGGACCCGGACGGATCAGGATCGGACGGATCGGACGGACCAGGATCGGACGGATCGGACGGATCGGGGCTCATGGTCACGCATCGTAATTCCGGCCGCCCGGACAGCCCCACCCATTTTCACCTTGCCTTCGCCTTGACCCTCACACTGATGTCAGTGTCTGAATCTGTGGCCATGGACAACGAACTCTTCGACTACAGCCCGATCACCGAACGTCCCGCCATCCACTGGCCGAACGGCGCCCGTATCGCCTTCTACGTAGGGCTCAACGTCGAGCACTACCAGGTCGACCGCCCCTCCACGAGCATCTTCGCGGGCACCGCCGGCCTCGCACCCGACCCGTTGAACTACGGCTGGCGCGACTACGGCCCCCGGGTCGGCATCTGGCGGCTGATCGACAGCCTCGACCGGCACCGCGTACGGGCGAGCGTGATGCTCAACTCCGACGTCGGCACCCGCTATCCGCAGATCGTCCGCGCGGGCCGCGACCGGGACTGGGCGTGGATCGCGCACGGCAGGAACAACTCCATCTTCCAGGCCGACATGACCGTCGACGAGGAGCGCGCGTATCTCACCGAGGTGGTCGACACCATCGAGCGGGACACCGGCCGGCGCCCGCGCGGCTGGCTGGGTCCGGCGCTCACCGAGACGTTCCAAACCCCGGCGCTGCTGGCCGAGTTGGGCCTGAGCTATCTGCTGGACTGGTCGAACGACGACCAGCCGTACCGGCTCAACGTGCCCGGCATGCTGAGCGTCCCGTACTCCATCGAGGTCAACGACATCAGCCTGTTCGTCGGCAAGAGCCTCAGCGGTCCGGACTTCGTGCGGATCGTCAAGGACCAGCTTGAGCAGTTGTACGAGGACGCGGCGGACAGCGGGCGGGTGATGTCGCTGGTGCTGCATCCGTTCGTCATCAACCAGCCGTTCCGGCACAAGTATCTGGACCAGGCGCTGGAGCACATCGCGAACCACCCGGGCGTCTGGCTGACGACGAGCGACGAGATCGCCGAGCACTACGCGCACCACGCGCACCACGCGCACCACGCAGAGGGATGAAGTCGGTCGCGCCGGGCCGGTGTTCCGTCCTACCGTTCTCGGCATGGACCAGCAGACCGACGCGCCTTCGGCGGTGACCCACGCACGCGCCCTGTGGACCGAACTCGCAGGCGTTCCAGTGGAGTTCACCTCCCCCGCCGACGTCGTGGTCGCGCCCGACTCGCTGCTCTGTCCGCCGGGCTGGGCCGGGATCGTACGGATCGGTGACGCCGCCGTCATCACCGCGCCGGACGCGCGGAGCGCCGAGGCGATGGGCGAGGCGGCACGGCAGCTGTCGTACGAGGAACTGGTCGACCCGGTCCGGCTCGGCGTGGCACTGAGCGGTACGGCTCCGCTGCTCGACGTGCTGGGGCCCGCCGCGCTCAGCTACCTGGAGCGGGGCCGGGATTCGTTCGTACCGTTCGTACCCGCGAAGGCGCGTCCCGAGGAGACGGGCGGCACCGTCGAGCGGGCGGCGAGCGACGCGGGCGCGCTCAACGCGCTGCTGGCCACCGTCGGGAAGGACGACGCGGACGAGGCGGGTCTGGACGAGATCACCTCACCGGCGTTCCTGCTCCGGGAGGGCGGCGGCGGGGGCGAGGGCGGTGACGTGGTCGCGGCGGCCGGTTATGCGGCCTGGCCCCGGTCGGTCGCCCACCTGTGCGTCCTGGTCGCCCCGCACCACCGGGGCCGGGGCCTGGCGACGATCGTGGCGTCGGCGGCGGTGTCGCACGCGCTCGACGCCGGTCTGCTGCCGCAGTGGCGGGCCCGGCCGTACCCCTCGCGGCGAGTGGCGGCGGCGCTCGGTTTCCGGGAGCTGGGCGCTCAGCTCAGCGTGCGGATATAGGTCGTTCCGGGGCGGCCGGTGAGTTCGATCCTGCCGGTGGTCACGAATCCCGTACGCTCCAGCACCGCGCGCGAAGCGGTGTTGTCGTCGGTCGTCTTCGCGCGCAGCTCCGTCAGCCCGTACGTCTCGGCGGCCAGCACACAGATCCGCCGGACGGCGTCCGTCGCCAGGCCCTTGCCGGCCGCCTTCTCGGCGATCCGGTATCCCAGCTCGGCCGAACCGTCCGCCACGTCGACGAGGTTGACGCGCCCGACGACCTCGTTCGTCGTGCCGCCGTCACCGTTCACCAGCACGTGGAAGTAGCACAGCCCGGTCGCCTGCTCGGCGAGCAGGTCCGCGTGCCGCTCGCCGAAACCGGTGAAGTACGCGTCACCCCGGTCGGGAATCGACGCGGCGAAGTAGGCCCGGTTCTCCTGCTCGAAGGCGAGCAGTGCGGGGGCATGGTCGAGGCGGAGCAGCTGAAGTTCGGGCACGTCCGCACGTTAGCGGGCGGCGGCCGGGTCACGCTGGGAATTTCCGGCTCGGAACGCACGTCAGAGGCCGTACGGCGGCATATTCGGTGGGGCCGGCAGCCGCCCACGAGTACCGTTCCGTCGCGTGACTGCTGACCTCGATCATGAACTCGATCATGAACTCGATGATGAACTGGCCGAACTCGTCGACGCGGCGACCCGCCTCGTCGTGGCCCATGCCAAGGGCGACGACCACACCGTGGCCTGCGCCGCCCGCGACCGTGACGGCCGGATCGTCACCGGTATGAACGTGTACCACTTCACCGGCGGTCCCTGCGCCGAGCTGGTGACCATCGGCGCGGCCGCGGCCGTCGGCGCGTACGACCTGGTCACCGTCGTGGCCGTCGGGAGCGACGGGCGGGGGGTGCTGCCGCCGTGCGGGCGCTGCCGGCAGGTGCTGCTGGACTACTTCCCGCGGATCGAGGTCGTCGTGGGGGCGGAGAACGGTCTGCGGGCCGTGCCGGTACGGGAGCTGCTGCCGTACGCCTACGAGGTCGCCGAGCACGCGGCGGACCCCGCATGATGCACGCCGACGAGGTACCGACCGATGTCGCTCTCGTACACCGGCTGCTCGCCGCGCAGTTCCCGCACTGGGCCGGGCTGCCGATCGAGCCCTTCCCGTCCAGCGGCACCGTCAACGCCGTGTACCGGCTCGGGGACGACATGGCCGTACGGCTCCCCCGTATCGAGGGAGGCGTCGAGGACCTGGCGAAGGAGCAGCGCTGGCTGCCGTCGCTCGCCCCGCAACTCCCGGTCCCCATCCCCGTCGTCCTCGGCGCGGGCACGCCCGCCGAGGGCTACCCCTGGCCGTGGTCGGTCTACCGCTGGCTCGACGGGGCCCACCCGGAGGCCGGGCATCTCACCGAACCCGAGCTGCTGGCAACGGACTTGGCCGACTTCGTCCTGGCGCTGCGCCGGATCGACGCCACGGACGGGCCGCCCGCCTACCGGAGCGGGCCGCTGTCCGCGCACGACGACGGGGCGCGCGCGGCCATCGCCCGGCTCCGTGAGCTGGGCGGGCTCATCGACACCGAAGCGGCGACGGCGGCGTGGGAGGCGTCCCTGCGAGCGCCCGAGTGGGACGGCCCGCCTGTCTGGCTCCACTCCGATCTGATGCCGGGAAATCTGCTGGTCGAGGGCGTCCACGGGGCGGACGGGGCCAACGGGGCCAACGGAGCCGACAGCGGACGGCTCAGCGGCGTCATCGACTTCGGCACCGTGGGGGTGGGCGAACCCGCCTCCGACCTGATCCCCGCGTGGAACCTCCTCCCGGCCGGCGTACGGGACGGCTTCCGCACCGCCCTGGACGCCGACGACGCGACATGGGCGCGCGGACGCGGCTGGGCGCTGTTGATGGCGCTCAACCAACTCCCGTACTACCTCCACACGAACCCGCCCCTCGCGGCCAACGCGCGCCATGTGATCACCGAGGTCCTGGCCGATCAGGCCACGTCCTAGGACCTGTCCGGCGGCCGGCTTCGAAGACGCTTCGGGGGGTGACCGGATCTCAGGTGGAGGCGGCCTGGAGAAGAGTCTCGGCCGCAGCCGTGCGGGCGTAGAGAACGGAGCGGCCGGCGCGGTGCGCACTGACCAGGCCCGCGTCCTTCAGCGCGGTGAGATTCTGGGACACCCCGGCGGGGGACAGTCCGGTGCGGTGGGCCAACTGTGTGGTGGAGGCGGGGGTCTGCAGCTCGGTGAGCAGCAGGGCTCGCGAGCGGCCGAGTACGGCGGAGAGCGCACCGGTCCGGGTGGCAGGCCGTGTTGACCACAGCGAGCCGATGCCGCGTGCCGGATAGGCGAGTTGCGGTGGATCGGGCGGCGCCGTCCGGGTGCGCACGCCCGGCCCGGTGAAGGCGGAGGGGATCAGCAGCAGCCCCGCGCCCGCGCTCGTGCGCGTCATCGGCTGCTTTCGGCCGTTGACCCGCAGCACGTCGTCGTCCCAGCTCAGCGAGGCGTGCAGGTCGTTGAGGAGGTGGCCCGCGCCGTGTTCGGCGACCATGCGGGCCCGGTGGAGGATGTCCGCGTCCAGTACGGCCCGGATGCGCGCCCAGTAGGGGGCGAGTGCCAGCTCCCAGTACGTTTCGATCTCTTCGACGAGCTTGGCCAGACGCCCCGGCGGGTCGGCGTGCAAGGCCCGCAGCCGGGGGCCGAGGCCGCCCTCGTGGCGGGCCAGGTGCTCCAGATCCCGGCGTACCCGGTCGGCGGGCGAGGCCCGGATCGCGTCCCACTCGTCCTGCGGTGCGGGAGTCGGCACGAGGGGGGCGGGGTTGAGGAAGTCGGGGACATAGCGGGCGGGCGGCACCAGCTCGGACAGCCAGCCCCGGTCCAGCCCGGCGGCCAGCAGGCGCGGCCGTACCTGGTCGGCCCACGGACGGTGGACCGGATGCACGGTGCCGGACCGCAGCAACCGCAAGCTGGGCGCGACCTCCCACATCGGAGAGACGGCGAACCGCACCCGCGCCAGATCCCCCACCGAGAACGCCAGCGCCGCCAAGACCACCACTCCTCGGGGGATGCGTTCGATTCGGTTCGATTCGGTTCGATTCAGTCATACCTTAATCAATGGCAGGGCGGCCTCCCGGGCGAACATCATCACGCCATGACCACACCGACGACCCCCTCTGCAGCGGCATCCGGCACCTGGACGCTCGGCGACCGCACGGTCCACCGGATCGGCTTCGGCACGATGCGCCTGCCCCAGACCGGCGCGGCCTTCGCCGCCGACACCGTCCCACGCGACCGGGACCAGGCGATCAACGTGCTGCGCCGCGCGGTCGAGCTGGGTGTGAACCACCTCGACACCGCCGCGTTCTACTTCTCACCGCTGCGGTCGGCCAACGAACTGATCAACCATGCGCTGGCCCCCTACCCGGACGACCTCGTCATCACCACCAAGGTCGGCCCCGGCCGCGACCTCGCCGGCCAGTGGCTGCCGCACGCCACCCCCGGCCAACTGCGCGGCCAGGTCGAGGAGAACCTGCGCCAGCTCGGCCGCGACCACCTCGACGTGGTGAACCTGCGCGTCGTCGGCACCGACTCCGTCGCGGAACGCTTCGGAGCACTGGCCGATCTGCGCGCGGCCGGACTCATCAGGCACTTGGGCCTGTCCAACATCCGCCCCCACCACCTCGCCGAGGCCCGGGCCATCGCGCCGGTGGTCTGCGTCCAGAACATGTACGGCGTCGGTGCGTCGGCCGAGCAGAAGGAACTGGTGGACCTCTGCGGCGAGCAAGGCATCGCCTTCGTGCCCTTCTACTCCATCGCCGGCACCGGACGCGACGCCGGCGCGACCACCGACGACAGCCGGGCCGTGCGGACCGCCGCCCGCGCCCATGGTGTGAGCGCGGCCCAGATCCGGCTGGCATGGACCCTGCACCAGGGCTCCCACGTCCTGGCCATCCCCGGCACCGGCGACCTCGACCACCTCGCCCAGAACGTCGCCGCAGGCTCGCTGCGGCTGACCGAGGACGAACTCACGGCCCTGGCCTCGTTTTCTGACCTCGCTCCCTGATCCGGCCTGATCGACAAGACACCCCCTGGGGCGCCTTGCCTCCGGCTCCGCACGCCCAGAACGCCCAGAACGGCCAGAACGGCTAGAACGGCAGCTCCGCGCTGTGCAGCACATGCAGCCGCGACACCGCCCTCGTCAGCACCACGTACAGCCGGTGCGCGCCGCGTCGTTCGGATGCCGCGATCGTGGCCGGTTCGACGGCGACGACATGGTCGTATTCGAGGCCCTTGGCGAGCGACGCGGGCAACAGCGTGACGCGGGCGCCCAGTTCGCCGGGGGCGGGGGACGCGGGCGCCAGGCCCGCCCCGGTCAGCGCCTCGCGCAGGCGCGCGATGTCGGTGTCGGCCGCGATGACTGCGATCGACCCCTCGTACGGCAGCGCCGCCCGTACCGCCCCGACCACGGCCGCGCCCATCCCCGCCGCCTCCGGCACCTTCTCGATACGCAGTTCGCCGTCCGCGCGCAGGGACCGGGCGGGCGGCAGATCCACCTCCAGGGTGCCGAGCAGCCGGTTCGTCAGTGACACGATCGCGCCGGGTACGCGGAATCCGACCGTCAGTTGAGCCACCGACGCGTCGGGCGCCCCCAGATGCGCGAGGTGTTCCGGCCAACTGCGGGCGGCCCACGGGGTGGTGCCCTGCGCCAGGTCGCCGAGCACGGTCAGCGAGCCGAATCCGGCGCGGCGGGCAATGGCGCGGCACTGCATCGGGGAGAGGTCCTGGGCCTCGTCCACCACGATGTGGCCGTAGCTGTCCTGGCGTTCGAGGAGTCCGGCCACCTCGTCCAGGAGCAGCAGATCGGCGGCGGACCACGGGGCCGTACGCGCGGAACGAGGCCGCGCCCACGTCAGCGCGCGCCGCTCGGCCGCGTCGAGGATGCCGTCGGCGGCGTCGGCGGGATCCGCCAGCAGCTCCGCGACGACCTCCTCCGGGCTCACCTTCGGCCAGACCTCGTCCACGAACGCGGAGACCGGCCGGGCGCGGGAGATCTTCTGGAGCCAGGCGTTGCTCCTGACGCCCGAGCGCCGTTCGGCCTGCTGCTGGATCAGCCGTACGGCGCGGGTGCGGACGCGCTCGCGGCCGATCGCGTACGGCGGCGCCTCCTGCCGTACGTCGGCGACGATCTGCTCCAGGTCGGCGACCGGCAGCCGCCAGCGGTACGAACCGTCCGGCAGCTCAAGGGAGTTGACGGGGGCGCGCACCCGCCCGTACAGCGCGCGGCGCAGCACGGCCGCCATCCGCACGTCGTGTTTGACGAGCGCGGCGGCCTCGTCGTCCTCGGCCCGGACCGGGTGGCGCGCGACCTCGTCCTCGACCGTCGACTGGCGGACGCCCGTCTCGCCGAGGGAGGGCAGCACCTCGGCGATGTAGGAGAGGAACGTGCGGTTCGGCCCGAGGATGAGCAGTCCGCCGCGCTTGATCCGGTCGGGGTGGGTGTAGAGGAGGTACGCGGCGCGGTGCAGGCCGACGGCGGTCTTGCCGGTGCCCGGGGCGCCCTGGACGCAGACGGACGTGGCGAGTTCGTCCCGTACGAGATCGTCCTGCTCGGGCTGGATGGTGGCGACGATGTCGCGCATGGGGCCGACGCGCGGGCGCTCGATCTCACCGGCGAGGATCGCGCCGGGGGCCGAGCCTGGGCCGGGGACCGAACCCGGTCCGGTCGTCGCATCGGTATCGCCGGCCGCCTGGAGGGATTCGTCCTCCAGGCCCGTCAGATCCTCCGACACCCCCCTGCTCCACGGCGCCCAGCCGAACCGGCGGCGGACGGCTACGCCGCGCGGATCGGCGGCGCGGGCCTGGTAGAACGCCCGGGAGACGGGGGCACGCCAGTCGATCACGAGGGGCGGGGACGCCGGGTGTTCGCTGATCCGGATACGGCCGATGTGGTAGCTCTGCCCGGCGTGATCGCCACCGCCCGGTCCGAAGTCCAGGCGCCCGAAGAACAGCGGGCCGTCCGGAAGTTCGGCCAACTCCTTTGCCTGGCTGCGGAATTGGTAGCCGAGGACTTCCGCGTCCGCCCCGGAGGCGGAGACGTCGGCGCCGGTGGCGACCCGTTCCTCGGCGCCGTCGATCATGCCCTTCAGGGCCGTACGGCAGGTGTCGTGGTAGGTCCGCTCTGCGCCGAGCGCGTGGCTCAGCTCATGGTCGAGAGGGTCGAGTGACGTCATTCCATCGAGAATAACGCAACCGAGTAAAGTTTATTACCGAGATTCAGTTCACCTGCGGCCCGAAGGTGAGCCCGTCCCGCAACTGCCCGAACCCCAGCTCCGCCGCCGCCACCGCGTCCGGATACACCCCGTCGGCGCTCTCGCCTGCCGCGATCCGCCGCCAGTTCTCCTCGGCGAGTACGCGCTGCACGGCGACGATCTGACCGGCCGCGAGCCGTGCGGCCACCACCGGCCCGCCCGGGAGGCGTGCCCCCATCAAGGCCCCCGTCAACGCGCTCGCCAGCACGGCCTCCGACCGGCCCTGATACGCGTACGCCCGCGCGACCAGCGACGGAGTCCCGTACAGCAGACCGTGGAAGGCGAGCACTCGCGGATCGTCGTTGAGCCCGGTCACCGGGTCCCGGCGGGCCAGCCCGTCCGCGAAGTGCCGGTGCAGCGCCTCCAGCGGCGCCCCCGCCCCCTCGCCCGCGACCACCCGCGCCGCCTCGTCCTCGTGGTCGGCGAACCGGTGCAGGACCAGGTCCTCCTTGGCGGGGAAGTAGCGGAAGAGCGTCGGCTTCGAGACGTCGGCGGCAGCGGCGATCTCGGCCACCGACACCTTCTCGAAGCCCCTCTCCAGGAAGAGCGCGATCGCCGTCTCGGACAGCCGCTCGTACGTCTGCCGCTTCTTGCGCTCGCGCAGACCGTCCACCGCCGCCCCCGTCGTCTCGCCCTTCGCACCCGTCGTCTCGCTCATGGGGATGAAGCGTACGCAGCACGGGGCAGGTCGGAGCGCCCGGAAAATCCCCTTCCGGATAATCCGTCACGGACCGAATTGTTACGCTGGTGAGCATGACCGCCATGACGCCCGCCCGCACCGAACCGGATCTCTCCTACCTCCTCGACCACACCAGTCACGTCCTGCGTACCCGCATGTCGGCCGGGCTCGCCGAGATCGGGCTCACCGCGCGCATGCACTGCGTGCTGGTGCACGCCCTGGAGAAGGAGCGCACCCAGATCCAGCTCGCCGAGATCGGCGACATGGACAAGACCACGATGGTCGTCACCGTGGACGCCCTGGAGAAGGCCGGACTCGCCGAGCGCAGGCCGTCCAGCACGGACCGGCGCGCGCGGATCATCGCGGTCACGAAGGAGGGCGCCCGGCTCGCCGTGCGGAGCCAGGAGATCGTCGACGGCGTGCACCGGCAGGCACTGTCGGCCTTCTCCGACGCCGACCGCGAGACCTTCCTGCGGTTCATGAACGGCCTGACCGAGGGGGAGTTGGCGACGCCGTCCGAGACTCCGCGAGCGGCGCGACGGGCGCGCCAGCGCGAGAAGTAGCCGCCGGGAGCGCCGGCGACCAAGGAAGACCGAGGAACTTCCGAGAGAGATAGTCTGCAACGGAACTATCCGCTAGAGTTCTTTCCTGTTGCCCCATTGAGGGCGAGCCATCGACAGGAGAGACCCATGTCCACAGAGACAGACGCAGAGACAGGCGCAGGCACGAGCGCCGGCACAAGCGCAGACACAGCACTCACCACCCCACCCCGGACCTCACGCCGCACCCGCGCGCTCGCCCTCGGCGTCCTCGCCTCCGGCATGCTGATGATCGTCCTCGACGGCTCCATCGTCACCGTCGCGATGCCCGCCATCCAGGACGACCTCGGCTTCTCCCCCGCCGGCCTCAGCTGGGTCGTGAACGCCTACCTGATCGCCTTCGGCAGCCTGCTGCTCCTCGCGGGCCGGCTCGGCGACCTGCTGGGACGCAAGCGCATGTTCCTCGCGGGCACCGGCGTGTTCACCGCCGCCTCGCTCCTGGCGGGCGCTGCCACCTCCCCCGCCGTACTGATCGCGGCCCGCTTCCTGCAAGGCGTCGGCAGCGCGATGGCGGCGGCGGTCAGCCTCGGCATCCTCGTCACGCTGTTCACCGAGCCCGGGGAACGGGCCAGGGCCATCGCCGTCTTCAGCTTCACCGGCGCGGCCGGGGCGTCCATCGGCCAGGTGGTGGGCGGGCTCCTCACCGACGCCCTGAGCTGGCACTGGATCTTCTTCATCAACCTGCCGATAGGGCTCGCCGCTCTCGCCCTCGCCGTCCGCGTACTGCCCCGCGACGTACTGCCCCGCGACGTACTGCCCGGCGACGTACTGCCCGGCGACAGAGGCACGGGCAAGGGCCGCAACCTCGCCTCCGGCGCCGACGTCATCGGCGCGCTGCTCATCACCGCCGGGCTGATGCTGGGGATCTACACCGTCGTCAAGGTCGAGCAGTACGGCTGGGTCTCGGCCCACACCCTGGGTCTCGGCGCCCTCGCGCTCGCCCTCATCGGCGCGTTCGTCGCCCGCCAGGCGACCGCCAGGACCCCGCTCCTGCCGCTGCGGATCTTCCGTTCGCGCAGTGTCGTCGGGGCGAACGTCGTCCAGATGCTGATGGTCGCCGCGCTGTTCTCGTTCCAGATCGTCCTGGCGCTGCACCTCCAGCGGGTGCTCGGATACGACGCAGCCGAGACCGGTCTCGCGATGCTCCCGGCCGCGGTCGTCATCGGCGCCGTGTCGCTGGGGGTCTCCGCCCGGCTGAACGCCCGTTTCGGCGAGCGCAACGTCCTGCTGACCGGCCTTCTGCTGCTGATCACTCTGCTCGTACTGCTCACCCGGGTGCCCGAGCACGCGAACTACGCGACCGATCTGCTGCCGCTGATGCTGCTGGCCGCCGGTTTCGGGCTCGCCCTCCCGGCCCTGACGTCGCTCGGGATGTCCGGCGCGGGGGAAGAGGACGCGGGGCTGGTGTCGGGGCTGTTCAACACGGCGCAGCAGATCGGTGGCGCGGTGGGCGTCGCCGTCCTGTCGACGCTGGCGGCCTCGCGGAGCGAGAGCCTGCTGGCGGACGGTGCGAGCGGGGCCGCGGCGCTGACCGGCGGCTACCACCTGGCCTTCGGCGTCGGGGCCGGACTGCTGATCAGCGCGTTCGTGGTCGCGTTCGCGGTGCTCAGGCCTCGTACTCGGTGAGGTCGATGGAGTGGATGTTCAGCGCGAAGCCGTACTCGGGGTGCTTCGTCTCGCGGTCGAGGACCAGGTCCAGCTTGCGCAGCACGTTCTCGGACTCGTCGTTGCCCATCCGGTTGACGGCGACGACACGCTCCAGACCCCGGTCCTGGAGGGCGAACTCCAGCACGGCGTGGGCCGCCTCGGAGGCGTAACCCTGGCCCCAGAACTGGGCGCCGAGCCGCCAGCTGATCTCCACGTCGGGCAGCACCTCGGGCAGGTACTCGGGAACGGAGAGGCCGGCGAAGCCGATCATCTCTCCCGAGGCGAGCAGTTCGATCGCGAAGAGTCCGAAGCCCTCCTCGTCCCACTCCTCCTCCCAGCGCTCGATGTCCTCGGCCGTCTCGTCGAGGTCGCGGACCGAGCCGTCGCCGATCCAGCGCATGACCTGCGGGTCCGAGTTGATCTCGGCCATGGCGGCGAGGTCGTCGTCGGTCCAGCGGCGGAGGAGGAGGCGGGGCGTGCGGATCTCGGTCATGCGCCCCATCCTGTCAGGGGTTCAGGGGTGCACGAGCGAGTAGTCGGCCGTACGCCACGCGGCGCGGAAGCCGTCGTACGCGCCGTGCGTCCCTCCCTCGTCACCCGCCCCCCAGATCCGTACGGTGTCCGTCCCCCAGCCCGGCTCGCCCGTCGCGGCGAAGTCCGCCCACGCCCGCACCATGCGGCGCGACAGCTCGTGGTCCTCGGCCGTCGGCGGGCCGCCGATGAGGAACGCGACCTCGGGGAGGTCGACGGTGCCGAAGGCGAACGGAACGTCTGCGCAATGCCATGGGCGTACGACTCCGTCCTCAGTCGCGACTCCGTCCTCAGTCGCGACTCCGTCCTCAGTCGCGACTCCGTCTCCCGTCGCGACTCCGTCTCCCGTCGCGACTCCGTCCTCCGTCACAACCCCCACTTCCGTTACGACTCCGCCTGCCGTGCCGCGCTTCCTGGCGAAACGGGAGAGATACGTCCTGCGGCCCGCGGCGGCGTGCCGCTCCGCGAGGCGGCTGCTGTACTCGCCGAAGGACATGTCGCCGTAGATCGCGAGGTACACGTCGAGCACCGGCGCGTCGGGCAGCAGCGCCCGATACGCCGGTACGAGATCGTCGGGCAGCCCGAACTCCTTCGCGAACGCGGCCAGTTGGCTCTCCGTCGTGATCTTCTTGCTGCTGCCGACCGCGTCCAGCAGCCAGTACTCCTCCGTCGTGTGGCAGACCAGCAGATCGACGTCGGCGCGGTCCGCCGCGCCGACGGCGAGAGGGTCGGCGGGCAGCAGGACCCCGTCGGCGACCGGGCCGTACAACACCGGGTCGTAGTGGCGCGCTCCCGCCGACGGGTCGTCGCGGAGGCGGGCGACCACCTGGTCGGACGCGCGGACCAGGTCGTACGGCGACGCGGCCGTCAACCCGGCCGCCGTGGGCGGGACTTCGGCGGCAGCCGCCACGAGCTGCGTGGTGTCGGCGGCGAGCCGGGGCGAGTAGACCGGGCCGACCACGCTGTGGGCGATGGCGCGGTGGAACAGCCCGCGTGCCCGTTCCATCACCGTGAGACAGGCGATGGACGCGGCGCCGGACGACTGACCGGCGACGGTGACGTTGGCGGGGTCGCCGCCGAAGGAGGCGATGTTGTCGCGTACCCACTCCAGGGCGGCGATCTGATCGAGCAGACCCCGGTTCTCCGGGAACTCGGAGTCCGGGATATGGCCGAACCCCTCGAAGCCGAGCCGGTAGTTGAGGCTGACGACGACCAGTCCGGCGCGGGCGAGCGCCGTACCGTCGAAGTCGGGCTGGGCGGACGAGCCGAAGGTGTAGGCGCCGCCGTGAATCCAGAAGAGAACCGGCCGCTCGCCGGCCTCGTCATCCGTCCAGACGTTCAGGTTCAGCACGTCCTCGTCGCCGGGCGACCACGACGGCGCGCCCGGCAGTTCGGCGGACTGCGGCGCGACCGGCCCGAAGGCGACGCACTCCCGTATGCCCTGCCATGAGGGCGCGGGCCGGGGCGCCTTGAAGCGGTCGGGGCCGAACGGCGGTGCGGCGTAAGGAATGCCGAGCACCGCGACAACGCCGGGGGCGGTCCGGCGGCCCCGTACCGGCCCGTTCAGGGTCGAGAAGAGACTCACCGGGCCATACCCCGCCCACCCACACCGCTGTCCCCGCCGCGCTCCCGCACCAGCAGGTCGATTCCGTCCAGCATCCGTTCGAGTCCGAAGACGAACTCGTGGTCGGGGCCCTCCGGTTCGTCCGGTACGTCCATCACTCCGGCCGCCAGCATCTCCGCGACGGACGGGTAGCGCGCGGGGTCGGCCAGCTTCTGGATCGTGCGCCCGTATCCGGCGAGTACGTCCTCCGCCGACCTGCCGCTCGCCGTCACCGCGGCGGCCAGGTCCGCCATCAGCGTCGCCTCGTTCCGCACATAGCCGTTGACCATCAGCATCACCGACAGCTTCTCGCCCCAGTCGAGCCGGGTCCCCTCCAGCGCGACCAGCCCCCACTCCCACCAGGCCACCATCCGGGGCGTGGCGGGCGGGCTGGAGACGGGGATACGGAGCGCCCACAGGTTCTCGTAGATGATCCGGCGCATCGCCCAGGCCCAGTCCGCCATCGCCGTACGCCAGTCGGTGCCGGGCGCGGGTGGCGCCGGCGGGTCGCCGATGATCGCCTCCTGCATCAGCACGTACAGCTCGTCCTTGGCCGCCACGTACCGGTAGAGCGACATCGGCGAGACGCCGAGCTTCTTGGCGACGCGGCCCATCGAGACCGCGGGCAGCCCCTCCGTGGCGGCGACGGTGACGGCCGTGTCGACGATCCGCGCCAGGCTGAGGCCGGGCTTGCGCCCCTTCGTCGGGCGCTCGCGCAGTCCCCAGGCGGCTTCGATGCTGGCCGGCAGCCCCGTACCGCTGTCGCCGCCGTCGCCGTTCTCGTCCGTCACGTCTCCGCCTTCCCCGCTCACACTCCCGCTTGACGCCATCCTAGTTATGCGTAACCCTTACACATCAAGCGTAAGGGTTACGCATAAACGTCTCGACGTCCCGCAACGGAGGAGCGACGCCCATGAGCCCACCCATGAGCCCGCCCATGACCCCCCAGCAACGAGCGATCAGCGCCATCGGCCTGGAGAAGTCGTACGGGCGCGGCGACCAGCGGGTGAAGGTGCTCGACGCCATCGACCTGTCCGTCGAGCGCGGCACGGTCTTCTCCCTGCTCGGCCCGAACGGCGCGGGCAAGACCACCGCCGTACGGATCCTCGCCACGCTCGCCGACGCCGACGGCGGTACGGCCAGGGTGGCGGGTTACGACGTACGGACCCAGCGGCGCCAGGTGCGCCGGGCCGTCAGCCTGACCGGCCAGTTCGCGTCGGTCGACGAGAAGCAGACCGGCGAGGAGAACCTGCGCATGATGGCGCGCCTCGGCGGCCTGCCACGCGCGGCCGCGCGCCGCCGGGCCGCGGAACTGCTGGAAAGGTTCGACCTCACGGCCGCGGGCCGGCGGCTCACGGGCACGTACTCGGGCGGTATGCGGCGACGGCTCGACCTCGCCGCCGGGCTGGTCGGCGAGCCGGAGGTCATCTTCCTGGACGAGCCGACGACCGGGCTGGACCTGCGCAGCCGGCAGGAGCTGTGGCAGGTGGTGCGCGACCTGTCGGCGGGGGGCTCCACGGTCTTCCTCACCACCCAGTATCTGGAGGAGGCCGACCAGTTGTCGGACCGTATCGCCGTACTCGACGGCGGCCGGCTGGTCGCCGAGGGAACCGCGGCGGAGCTGAAGGGCCGGGTCTCCGGGCACCGTCTCGATCTGGTGGTCGCCGACGCGGCGGCGTACGAGCGCCTCGCGCCGCTCGCCGTACAGCGGTCGCCCGACACGCTCACGCTCGGCCTGCCGACGGACGGCACGGCGGCGCGGGTGCGGGCGCTGCTGGACGAGATCGATCCGGAACGCCGGGACGTCGTGAGCTTCGCCGTGCACAGCGCGACGCTGGACGACGTGTTCATGGCCCTGACCGGCCGCGGGAAGACCACCAAGGAGCCGACCCATGTCTGACGCCGCGACGATGTCCCCGGCGGGCCGGGCGCTGAACAACTCCCTTGTCATGACGGCCCGTTCGATCCGCCTCAGCACCCGCAACGTGGACGCGATCTTCACCTCGCTGATGCTGCCGGTCATGCTGATGCTGATCTTCGTCTATCTCTTCGGCGGCGCGATCAGAACCGGTACGGGCGAGCCGTACGTCGCCTACGTCGTACCGGGCGTCCTGCTGCTCTGCGCCGGCTTCGGCTCCTCCAGCACGGCCGTGAGCGTCAACGAGGACATGAAGGGCGGCATCATCGACCGGCTGCGCTCCCTGGACGTCGGCGGCGCGTCGATCCTGGCCGGCCACGTCGCTTCGAGCACCGTCCGCAACGCCGTCTCGACGGTCCTGGTCCTCGGCGTGGCCCTCCTGATCGGCTTCCGCCCGTCCCCGACCCTCCCGGCCGCCCTGGCGGCGGCGGGCCTGCTGCTCGCCTTCATCGTGGCGATCTCCTGGCTGGCGGCGGTGGTGGGCCTGCTCACCAAGTCCCCGGAGGCGGCGGGCTCGTTCTCGTTCTTCATGATGTTCCTGACCTACCCGAGCAGCACGTTCGCCCCGATCGACACGATGCCGACCTGGATCCACGGCTTCGCCTACAACCAGCCGGTCACCCCGGTGATCGAATCCCTCCGCGGCCTCTTCCTGGACCAGCCGGTGGGCTCGGACCCGTGGGTGGCGCTGGCGTGGTGCGCGGGGATTCTGCTGGGGGCGCTGGGGCTGTCGGGGCGGCTGTTCAGGAACCGTACGGCCTAGTCGGATCAGCCACCGGCTCCGATCAGGTCCCCGCCCGGCAGCGCCCGCGCGAGATACGGATGGGCGAGATGCCTGGCCCGCAGCCCCAGCGAGGCGGTGGCGCCGGAGAGCGTCAGGGAGTACGAGTCCACCGCCCGGCGGACGTTGGGCGCATCGAGGCTCACGCCCGTGAGGAGCCGGTCCAGGTCGATGTAGGCGGAGCGGACGATCTCCATCCAGCGGTAGAACCTCCAGTCCTCCTCCCAGCCCTTGGTGTACTGCGCGTCGAGTTGCCTGTTCCACCGCCTGAGCATCCGCTCCCTCGTCTGCGGGCCGTGCGGCGTCAGATGGAGGTGCCGGACCAGATCGTAGAGAGGGTCGCCGACCATCGCCATCTCCCAGTCGATGATCGTCAGGCGGTCGCGTGTCTCGCTCCTGATGAGATTCCCGGGGTTGAGGTCACCGTGCAGCAGCGCGGGAGTGCGAAGGAGGACGCACCTCCGCCCCACAAGAAGCTCCCGCAGCCGGTTCGCGTTGGGCAGCCCCAGCACAGCCGCGAGACGGAGCGACTCCTTCGGCAGGTCGGCGACCATCTCGATGAGCCGACCGCTGAGCCACTGGTAGAAGTCGTCGTACATGGCGTCGGGATCGACAGCGTCCGTCGGCACCTCGATGAGTGCGCACAGTTGGTCAACCAGATCGTCCGCCTCGCGCAGGCTGAGCCCGTCGACGGGATGCTCGGGCGGATGTGTCCCGCCGACCGGCCCGACGTAGGAATGGATGACGAACTGGTCGTCGAGGTTGCTGATGCCACGCGCCAGGACCTCCGGAGCGCGCACCCTGGGCCACACCGGTTCCAGCGCGCGGAGTACGAGGTGCTCGTCGAGGAAACGGCGCTCCCGCCTCTCGGCGTCCAATCGCTCGCGCCGTATCACTACGCACTGACTGCCCCGGCCTGCTCTAACGACGGTGCTGCGGTGCCGACTGCCGTCGAAGACGTACACGCTCTCTCCCGCCGCCTCCGCCGACAGTGCGGCCGAGACGGCTTCCGCCGAAAACCCGCTCCGCTCAAATGCCCCCGCGTCGGGCACCCAGGGCACCGGGCGGACGGAATAGGGCACTTGAGCCGCCCTGCCCGACTGGGCCGCGTGCCAGCGGCAAAGGGCCCTGCTGATCTCCATCGCCCCCGCGACGCGCTTGAGCCGCAGCGGCTCACGCGCCAGTTCGAGGGCTGTCTGAAGCACTTCGGTGGCCCGCTCCAGACCGACGGGCTCAGCGGCGAGGCCGAGCGACTGAGCGGCCCGCATCACAGCTGGGTAGACGGACTGGGCGCGCTCGAAGTTGATGTAGTGCGGGAGATCGGTCTCCAGACCTTTCACCGCCTGTGGACGAGAACGCCGCGTCGCCTCAGCCCACGCCGCCTTGACCTCGTCCCACTGGTTCGCTGGGTATCGCATACGTACGAGATGGGTGGCGAGGCCGTGCAGCGGGTCTCCGTAGGAGGCCAGCTGCCAGTCGACGCAGATCAACGGCGCCTTGGGTTTGAAGTAGGAGAGGATCACGTTGTCGCGGTGCAGGTCCGTGTGCAGGAGGCTGAACGGCCTGGCGGACATCGCGGGAACCCGCCCGGCGAAGTCGATCAGCGCTCCCTCGGGCACGCCGAGGGCCGCGAACAGCCCTCCGAAGAGAGCCCGGTTGGGCCGACAGATCTGCTGGTCCGTCAGCACCGCGAGGGTCCGGAGAAATGAACGACTCGCGCCGTCGGGCGGCCAACCGGCGGGCAGTTGTGGGAGGTGGCCCCGGTGGATGGCGGTCATCTCGGCCAGCAGGCCCACCAGTGCTTTGAGCAGCAGGCTGTCGAGCGGCCGACCGCCGGGACAGATAGCGGAGAGCGGAACACCCTCCACGTAGCTCTGCACGGTGAATTCGTCCATCTTGACCAGGCACTTGGGGACGTACTTCAGCAGATCTTGGATCGAGCGGAGGATCTCCGACTCGTCGCGCCAGGTCCGGAGCGCCACCGGCAGCACACCCGGATTCCTGCGCCGCAGCATGACGCGCGCTCCCGGTTCCAGGCCCAGTGAGCCCGCCAGTTGCTCGGTCGGCGCGGCCAGATAGATGTCGTGGTAGCGGCCTCGTTGTTGGACGCCCTCAGCCAGGGCGTGGCGCACGAAATCGCTGTACAGATCCGACGATGCGTCTTCGGACATTTGAGTTGCGCACCTCACGGGGGAATGCCCACGGAGGCGGCTCCGGGTGGACGGCCGACATTCGGTGGGGTGCACATCCTAGCCACCAATTCGTTGGCGTCATGTGCCACTTGGATCAGAACACTGCCAACCGGGTGGACGGTTACTCCGGACGTACTGACGGTGACTGTACAGACGAATCCTCGCCAAGTATTGTCCAGTGCTTGTCGAACCACGTTTGCGCGGAATCAACAAAAAGTGACCCTTGGGAATCCTCCTGATCTTTCATGTAATGGAAGAGCGTCGCGCCGAGTCCCAGAACGTCGAGCGCCTCGACCTCCTCGCCGTCGTCGAGCCGCATCGCCCGTTCCGTCAGCACATACAGGCCGTGCAGTGCCTGGGTCTCGTTGAGCAGGTAGAGCTTGAAGGTGGGCGTGAAGGGCACCGTCCTGACCTGGACGTCCACCGCGTTCACCAGCCCCTCCGTCCGGAGATCCTCCAGCGCGGCCCGCAGGGACTCCGTATGCCGCTGGGTGATCCGGCGCAACCGGTCGAGCGGTCTCGCATCCTCCGTGTTGTCCTTGCCCTTCAGCCGGGGGTAAACGAGCGTGGCGGCCTGCGCCGGCAGGAGCAGCCGCACCGAAATACTCTCCGGATGAATCCTCCCGGCCCGCACCCGTTCCGCCTGGAGCCAGATGTGCGCCTCCAGCGATTCGGAGGTGAGCGTGGCTACGTCCAGCGTGACGTCCTCAGCCTCGAACGCTTCCGCGATGAAGGGCCCTAGCGCCGGACGGCCGCTGTGCGTGGGCAGGGCGGAGCTGGTGTGTACGTGCTGGCGCTCCTCAGTCTGCGCGCTGAGCACCCGGGATCCGATGCCCTGCCTCGACTCGATCACACCGTCCGCGACCGGAACGCGCAGCGCCCGCTGGACGGTGTCACGCGAGACACCGAACCGCACCACCAGTTGACGCTGGGGCGGCAGGTAGTGGCCCACGGGATACATCCCGTCGCCGATCTCCGCCCGCAGCGCATCCGCGATGCGCTGGAACTCCCCGCCTTCAGCACCGGTTGACACTCATACCTCCCCCTGTACCCCCTTGCTTACGGACGACCACGTCCAGCACCAGCCCCATCGACGCGACGACGGTGGTCGCGCCTGCGCTCAGCAGCAGATCCCGCTTCGCCTCGTTACGCGCGTAACCGACGAAGGCGACGCCCGCCTTCCGGGCCGCTATGCAGTCCGCAGGAGTATCACCGATCATCAGCGCCCGCTCCGCGACGACCCTCGTGGAGTCCAGAGCCCGCAGCAGGCAGTCCGGATCCGGCTTGAGTCTCAGCAGGTCCTGTGTACGGCCGTGGATGTGGTGCCCGAAGCAGTCCACCAGGCCATGGCCAGTCAGGTAACGCTCCACGACGGAGGCCGAGTTGTTGGTCGTGATGGCCAGCCCGTAGCCGCGCAACTGAAGGTCGTGGATCAGCTCGTCCGCGGCCGGAGTGGGATCCGCCGTCTCCGTGGCAAGCAGCTCGTGCCTGGTGAGCTCGGCCTCCAGCTCAGCGAGGAACCCACTGCCCGGAGCGGTGAGGGCGACCGCGCGCAGCACCGCGTGGGGGTCGTCCGAGCGGGCCTCGTCCTCAGTCAGCAGGCCTTCCCGTCCTTGCCCGCGGAGCCGGCCCACCAGGTCGGCGGCCACGCCCTCGGCGGGATATCCGGCGAACAGCCGACAGACGGGGCCGTCGAAGTCGAAGAGCACACACGTTGCCGAATCGAAGAGTTCGCGCAGATCGCTCATCGACCGGGTGGATAAAGTTTCAGCATGCCGTGCGCATGCTGCCAGAGCCCGTCGAACTTGGCCCGGAATTCGGTGAAGTAGAGGGGCCCCTGAGTCTCACTGTCGGTTGCCGAATGGTAGAAGAGATTGCTCTGCAGCCCGAGAACATCGAGAGCCAGAACCACTGAATCGTCGTCGAGGATCATGTTGCGCGGCGCCAGCGCATAGAGCCCGAAGAGCAGCGTTTCGTTGTTCAGGATGTAGAACTTGACCGTAGGGGTCAATTCAATGCGTTTGATCTCCAACCGGATGTCGGTGGTCGACCTGTCGCTGTCGCGAACCATCAAGATTTTATTCTTCAGCGTGGTCAAGTGCCCGTCCGCACTCCGACGCCAGCGCTCGAAAGGGCGGCTGTCGCTCTGGTCCACTGCCGCCGGATAGGCAAGCGGGGAATCCCCCGAGGGGACCAGAAGGCGCAGCGTAATACTGTCGGGCCGCAGATCACCCCGACCCACCGCGTCCAGCTGCTTGCCGAGGTGGCGGCCCAGCGACTCGGTGGTGAGGGAGTAGGCGTCCAGCGTCACGTCCTTCTCCAAGAACGCCCGCTGGATGACTGATTCGAGGCTGCGCGCGTCGGCGTCGTCGCGGCGAGAGTCCGTGTGGATCTGTCGGCTGCGGACGACGGAGGTCTCATCTGCCTCCTCGCCCGGGGCCAATACCCCCTGGGTCCGGGTGACCTCGGACCTCGCACCCTGCCGTGTCTTGATGAACCCTTCGCTCTCAAGTCGGTCCAGGGCGCCCTTGATCGTCTCCCTGGAGACACCGAACTCGTGGGCGAGCAAACGCTGGGAGGGCAGCTTCTCTCCCAACGGATAGACCTGATCTTCTATCCGCGCCCTCAACTTGTCGGCGATCTGTAGTGGTAGTGGGGCGCTTGGCCGTTCGGTAGGCATCTCAGCACTCTACAACCGGACCAGCCACCTAGGATAGTTTCCGGCCAACTTACCGATCTGGACTGCCAATCAGAGAAGATTCCTGCCTTACTTGCAGACAAGTAGTCCAGTTGCTAGACAAGTTAACTCTGACAGCGGAGACATCATGGCTGCTTCAGTGCTCTACCAGCTCTGCGGACCCACGCCGCACCACATCCAGACTCCGAGCGATGAACGGCTCGGGCACACCGGCGCCGCGCAGTTCGCGGTACTTCCGCTCATTCCGGGCGTACCCCACGAACGACACTCCTGCCGCCTTCGCCGCCGCCACGTCCGAGGCCCCGTCACCGATCATCAGCGCCCCCGACGCCGGCAGACCGAGCCCGTCCAACGCGCGCAGCAGCGAGTCGGGGTGGGGCTTGAGCAGGTCCAAGTCCTCCGTACGCCCGTGGATATGAGCGGCGCCGAAGTACGGGAGAAGGTTCCTGTGCGCAAGGTAAAGACGGGCGGCATCGGCCGAGTTGTTGGTCGTCACCGCGAGACGGTGGCCGAGCCGCGCCAGGGTACGGATCAAGGGCCCGGCACCCAGGGTCGGTTTGGCGGAACGGGCGGCCTGTACCTCCTCCTCGGTGAACACGGCGTGCAGTACCCGCGTGAGCGGGTGGCCGGGCCTCCCACTCGCGAACAGTCTCAGGACGCGGAAGGGGTCCCGGGTGGACAGCAGGTCGTTCCCCAGCTCTTCGGCCGGAATGTCCCGCAGGATGCGCTCCACGAGCTGACCGGCGATGTCTCCCGCCGGGCGGCCTGCGAAGAGGCGGCACACCGGCCCGTCGAAGTCGAAGAGCACACACCGCGCTTCGGAGAACTGATCACCAATCTCGGTCACTGCGGCACCCTATCCGGCGACTCCGCACGGGTCGCGGCCTCCCGCGCGGGCGCGTACACCCCATCCCTGAAGGAGGGGCCATGTGGCCTCTGATCGGCTTCGCGTTCGAACAGTTCGTCCAGTGGAAGTACGGCACGGTCGGAGCACTCGCGCTGCTCCTGCTGGTCGTCGGATTGAAGATCAAGAACTCCACATGCGCCGGTATCGGCTCGATCGTCCTGGCCCTGCTGGCCATGCAGCCCGGCATGGGCTGACGGGGAGGGAGGGCAACCGGTCCGGCGACAGGACGTCAGTCCAGCGTCAGATCGCTGGCGATCGTCGTCCAGAGCGCGTTGAACCAGGCCTGCGACTGTACGACGAATGCTTGGTCCCGATGGGCCTGACCGTCTCCCGCGCCGAACGAGAAGAGAGGCGACTCGCCCCCCAGCGCGTCGTACATCTCCACCGACTCCCGGCCGATCTGCTCCTCGCGCTCCGTGACCCTGTAGTACGCGAACAGCGCCTCCGCGCCGTTGAGGAGATACAGCTTCACCGGCGGTGTGAAGGGCAGCGCCTTGAACTGCACGTCCACGTCGATGCCGTGCGCCGCGCCCAGCCCCCGCAGATGGTCACTGAGGACGGTCCCGTGCGCGTTGCGCATCGTCAGCCAGCGGCGGTGGACAGGATCGGCCTCCTCGGGGCTGCTGATCATCCGGGGAAATGCCAGATCGATGTCCCGGTTGGGCATCAGCACGCGCACCGTGACGGTGGCAGGCATGGATTCCCGGGTGTGGACGAGCCTGCGCTGCTCGCCGACGGCCGCGCTCAGCGACTCCGCCGTGAGGCAGAGGGCGTCTATCCGGACGTCGGCGGCGCCGAAGGCCGCGGTGATGCGGGGGGCCAGCGCGACCATCGTCTCCCGGGTGCCGTCGGCCGCCTCCGTACGGGAGGAGCGGTCGGCGACGCGGGCCGGGGAGCCTCGCGTGACCTCGGTGAGCAGCCCCTCCTGCTGGAGGATCTTCAAGGCCTGCCGGACCACACTGCGCTGCACCTGGAACTCCGCGACCAGGGCGGCCTGCGTCGGCATGGCATCGCCGACCTCAAGTTCGCCGGACTCCATCCGCCCACGGAGAGCCTTCGCCACATTCTCCGACGTGGGCTTCTCCGTGCCGTTCAGTGCACTGCGTTCAGGGTTCACAGCGCTGACGCTACAACTTCTCCCCATCCATGGGGAGTTGTCAGAACACGTCCGGGCACCAAGGCCTCCGTGACGTGCGGAACAGCGTGTCCGTCCGGGACGCCGCTCCCGGCTTGTCCTCCGTCACCGTGCCCAGCGCCGACAGCCGGACCGCCGACTCGTCGCCCAGGTACAGCGCCCCCAACTCCCGCACGTCCAGCGTCAGATCGGCCGACTCGGTCGTCGGCACGCAGGTCGTGCCCGACGGGGACGTGTCCAGGCGGTAGCGGCCCGAGGCCAGGGACGAGCGGTCGTGGACGGCCAGGACCAGGGTGCCGGCAGTCGCGTACGTGCGGGACTCCAGCGCGCGTACGGTGTCGAGGATCCGCACCCACAGGAAGTCCGCCTGCGTGACGATCCTCGCCGCGCGCGGGTCCGGGAGGAAGAGCGGCAGCAGGTCGTCGGGGGCCCGGTGGCCGGTGCGGACCGTGGTGATCCAGTCGATCGAGCAGACGTAACGCCACAGCGCCCGCTCCGCCGCCGTCGTCACGGCGATCGCGTCGAGCACCGTCGCCGTGTTCAGCGGCTGCTTGGCGTCGCCCCACACCTCGTCCGCCTTGTACGTCAGCAGTCCCTCGACCTCGCCCGACGCCGAGCGGTACACCGCGTAGAACGGCTCGGTCCACGGTGCGCCGTGCGAGGTGGCCAGGCCCGTGTGGACCCGCCACCAGCGCTCGTTGCGGCTGATCACGCCGTGCCGCAGGGAGCGCAGCCGGTCGTGCAGTTCGGGGCCCAGCTTCCGTACGTCCTCGGCGTCGACCAGGTCCACCCGGCCCCCGTCGTCCGGCCGGCCGGACGCGCGCGGGTCGAGGCCCGCGCGGGGCACGTCGATCGACCAGTCGGTGATCCAGGCGGCCGGGCCGAAGCCGTACCGCCCGTAGATCGGGTACTCCGCCGCGATCAGCGTGGACACGACGTCGCCGCGCTCCTTCGCCTCCGCCAGATCGTCGTTGATCATCCGGCTGAGCAGCCCGCGGCGGCGGTGTGTGGCCGAGACCGTGACGTTGGAGATCGCACTGGCCGGCAGCGGGGCGCCGCCGACGGCGGTCAGTTCCTGCGGGAAGGTGCGGTACGTCGCCACGCAGCGGCCCTCGTCGAACGCGCCCCGCATACGGCGCACGTCCATGTACGCCCTGCGGTCCTCGACATCCTCCTCGCTCACCGCGGGCGACCTGAGGAAGCCGGTGTTCAGGGCGCGGAGCCAGGCGGGAAGATCGGAATCGCTGATCACTCGGACGTCGATGGCCATGTCCGTACGCTAAACACAGCAGGGGTGGAAAGTCCTGCGGATTTCCCCCGGTCCGGCGAGGACAGCGAGAACGACGGTGGCGACGCGCGCGGTCAGAACGCCGCGCGCACCTCGCCCACCTCCGCGTCGCCCCCCAGCAGCGGCGCCCGGCCGATCCGCTTCAGCACCGGCCCCTCGACCCCCAGCAGCCCCAACGCCCGCGCCAGCACCGGCCCCAGCGCGCGCATGCCGCCGTCGTCCACCTTGAACGCCAGCGCGCGGCCGTCCGCCAGCGCCACCGCCTGCACGGCCTCCGCGCCCATCTTCGACAGCGCGCCGGGCACCTCGCGCATCAGCCAGGTGTCGGCCCTGCGCGTGCCGGCCACGTACTCCGGGTGGGCGCGCATCGCGTCCGCGACCCGGCGCTCCGCCGTGCCCGGCTCGGCGAGTACGAAGTGGCGGAAGGCGCGGGCGAGTCCGGTGAGGCTGATGGCCATCAGCGGGGCACCACAGCCGTCCGTACCGACCGCCGCGACCCGCTCCCCCGACGTCTCCTCGACCACGTCGGCGACGAGCCGCTGCAACGGATGGGACGGCTCCAGATACGTGGCGAGCGGCCAGTCGTTGCGTACGCAGGCCGCCAGCATCGCCGCGTGCTTGCCCGAGCAGTTCATGGTGACCCGGTCCCTGACCCGCCCCGCCGCCAGATACGCCTCGGCCTCGACCGGGTCCAGCGGCAGATCGGCGGGGTTCAGCAGATCGTCCGCGGTCAGTCCCGACTCGGAGAGCATCTTCTGTACGAGATCGAGGTGGAAGTCCTCGCCGGAATGGCTGGCCGCCGCCAACGCCAGCCGCTGACCGGCCAGTTCGGCCCCGGAGCGCAGCACGGCGGCCGCCTGGAGGGGCTTGTTGCTGGAGCGCGGGAAGACCGGGGCGGCCACATCGCCCAGCGCGAACTCCACGCTGCCGTCGGCCGCGAGGAGCACCAGCGAGCCACGGTGCCTGCCCTCCACGAAGCCGGACCGCACGACCTCCGCAAGTACGGGGACGAGGACGGGGCCAGGGACCGGGACGGGGACTTCGGGCGGCTGTACGGCGCTGGTCCTGCGAGTCGTCATCATCGGCCTTCCGGGCGGGGACCGCTCCGGAAGGCAGTCACGGCATTACGTGAGCAGGTCGTCTACTTGGGCTTCGCCTTCACGGTACCTGCGCGCGATCTCCGCGCTGCACTCGTCCGCCGTCCGCTGGAGGAGGTGCCGACGCTGCGAAACCTGCTGCTCATGACGGACCAGCCGCCCCATCGCGGCCCCCAACTCCTCGTCCGTACGGGCCTCGAGGTCCGACAGCTCCACCTCGGCGAGCGCTTCGGCGGCCAGCAGCCGGAACTCCTCGTTCCGCGGTGTGGAAAGAGTCACATGCCGGGCCGACGACCGGTGGAGGGACGGAGCGTCCGCCAGGATCTCGGACAGCCGGTCCACGACCGGCGTCTCGGGCGCCGCCCGGCGCGCCAGTTCGGCCCGCAGGATGTCGATACGGCCCTGAAGCAGCCGGCGCAGATAGCTGAGGTCGGCCTCGTCGCGCGTCGCGTCCCGCCGTACGGCGCGCAACTCGGGCAGCCGCAGGGCGTTCTCACCGCCCGGTGCCCGCTGTGCGGGGGGCCGGACCGTCGCCGCACCGGCACCGCCAACGGCACCAGCACCGCCACCGGCACCCCTGCCGGACGCCGTACTGCCGATGATCGGTACAGGACCGGGCGACTGCCCGGCACCAGATGTGCTCATGCGCGCTTACTTCCCCTCAGTCCGCCTGCGTGCATCGTGCCACTCCTGCACGTGCACCTGCAGGCGATCTGCACCCGTTCGGCCCTGGATGGGCGTACGTCGGTGCCTGGATAGGTTGGTCCGTATGCGAGCAGTGGTGCAGAGAGTCGACGGCGCGAGCGTCGCCGTGGTGACGGAGTCGGGGACCGAGACGGTCGGCGAGATCGTGGGCGAGGGGCTGTGTGTGCTGGTGGGAGTCACCCACGAGGACACGAAGGAGAAGGCGGCCCAACTGGCCCGCAAACTCTGGACACTACGGATCCTCGTGGGCGAGAAGTCCTGTTCGGAGGTGAACGCCCCGCTCCTGGTGATTTCGCAGTTCACTCTCTACGGGGACGCGCGCAAGGGCCGCCGCCCGACCTGGAACGCGGCGGCGCCGGGAGCGGAGGCCGAACCGCTGGTGGACGAGGTCGTGGCGCGGCTGCGTGAACTGGGGGCGACCGTCGAGACGGGCCGGTTCGGAGCGGACATGCGCGTCTCGCTCACGAACCACGGCCCGTTCACGGTGCAGTTGGAGATGTAGTGGGAGATGCAGGCCAAGGCCGGAGGGGTCGCGCGGTCAGACCTGGACGACCACTTCCTGCGCCGCCGCCGTGTTCCCCGCCATCAGCGGCGCGTCCAGCGGCACATTGCGCTTGACCAGGGCCAGCGCGATCGGCCCCAGCTCGTGGTGGCGGGCCGACGTCGTGATGAAGCCGAGCTGGCGGCCCTCCTCGCCGTCGGCGGCCAGCCGTACGGGCGTCCCGTGCCCCGGCAGCAGCACCTCGCTGCCGTCCAGGTGCAGGAAGACCAGCCGCCGCGGCGGCTTCCCCAGGTTGTGGACGCGCGCCACCGTCTCCTGGCCCCGGTAGCAGCCCTTCTCCAGATGGACGGCGGTGCCGATCCACCCCAGCTCGTGCGGGATGGTCCGGTGGTCGGTCTCGAAGCCGAGGCGCGGCCGGTGGCCCTCGATCCGCAGGGCCTCGTACGCGAGGATCCCGGCCGGCGGGCCGTTCTCGCGGGCGTACGACTCCAGGTCGGCGCGCGGCAGGAAGATGTCACGGCCGTACGACGTCTCCCGTACGACGGCCCCGTCCGGCGCCTCGGCGATGGACCCGGCCGGGACGTGGACGACGGCGAAGTCGTCCGTACGGTCGGCGACGTCCACCCGGTAGAAGAACTTCATCGACTCCAGGTAGGCGATCAGCGCCTCCTGCGTGCCGGGCTCGACATGCATCCACACCGTCTCGCCGTCGTCGACGAGATACAGCGCGTGCTCGATGTGGCCGTTCGCGGAGAGGATCAGCGCCTCGGTGGCCTGCCCGGCGGGCAGCGCGCTGACGTGCTGGGTGAGCAGCAGATGGAGCCAGCTCAGCCGGTCGTCGCCGGTGACGGTGACGACACCGTGGTGCGAGAGGTCCACCAGGCCCTTGCCGTCGGCGAGCGCCCGTTGCTCGGGGAACAGATCGCCGTAGTGCGCGGCGACACCTTCGTCCTGTCCTTCGGCGGCCACGGCACCGGGCAGGGAGAGGAGCGGGCTGGTCGTTGACTGTCGCTGCATGACGACAAGCGTACGACTCGGCCAGGAGTCCCCGCTTTACGAGTCGTCCTACGGGTCGTCTTACGGGTCGTCTTACGACTCGTCTCTCGCCGAAACCGCGGCGGTGCAGTTCTCGCACCTGCCGAAGATCGCGAAGTGCTTCATGTCCGTCGTGAAGCCGAACGTGTCGCGCAGCTTGTCCGTGAAGTCGGTGGCGACCGAGACATCCGCCTCGATGACGTTCGTGCAGTCGCGGCAGACCAGATGGATGTGGTGGTGCCGGTCCGCGAGGTGGTACGTCGGCGCACCGTGGCCCAGATGCGCGTGGGAGACGAGGCCCAGCTCCTCCAGCAGCTCCAGCGTCCGGTAGACGGTGGAGATGTTCACGCCGGACGCCGTCCTGCGTACTTCGACCAGGATGTCGTCCGGCGTCGCGTGCTCCAGGGTGTCGACGGCTTCGAGGACAAGCTGGCGCTGCGGGGTCAGGCGGTAGCCGCGCTGCCTCAGGTCACTCTTCCAGTCGGTGCTCACCACGCGCCCAGTGTAGGCAGGGTCTTCCCGTGGAGCCTCTGGTGCAGCCTCTACTTGAAGAAAGCGATGCCGTCGTCCGGCAGATCGCCGAGGTCCTTCGCCCAGGCCGCGACCTGCTCCGGCGAGACGATCTTCTTCAGGTGCGCCGACATGTACGCGCGCAGCGGGACCTCGGGGGTGGACTTCTCGCCGACCCACATCAGGTCGCTGTTGACGTAGCCGTAGAGCCGCTTGCCACCGCTGTACGGGTCGGCCGACGCCGTACGCGCGACCGCGTCCGTGACGAGGTCGATCTGCGGCTTCTGGTCGGCCAGCTCCCCGTACCAGATCTCCACGATGCCCTGGTCACGCACCATGACGACCTCGACCTTGCGGTCCTTGTCGATGCGCCAGAAGCCGGACTCGGACTCGATGGGGTGGAGCTTGTTGCCCTCGGCGTCGAGCGCCCAGGTGTGCGAGGCGTACTCGATGAAGTCCCGGCCGTCGTGGCTGAAGGAGACTTCCTGGCCGAAGTTGGCCTTCTCCTCGCCGGGGAAGTCGAAGACACCCACGCCCTCCCAGTCACCGAGGAGGAAGGCGAGCGGGACAAGGTCCGGGTTGAGGTCGGACGGGATCTCGATCATGAGCGGCTCAGGCGATCTGTAGAGATGGGAGATGCGGGGCGGGAGGGGACGGGATCAGTTCTGGCCCTGGTAGAGCTTCTTCACGGCCAGCACGGTGAACGCCAGGATCGCCACCGCGATCAAGGCGAGCAGGGCGGAGAAGAAGTTCTCAAGCACGGGGTGCTCCTCGAAGAGTGTCGGGGCGGCCGACGGTGAAGGGCCGGTCCCCAGCCTAATGGGTGGGGACCGGCCACTCTCCGCAGCCCTCGGCCGTCAGCCGAGCAGCTGGTCCTGGAGGATCACCGTCTGGTTGAACGGGACGGCGGGCGCGGAGCCCTTGCGGGACTGGATGACCAGCGCGAGCGTGTCACCGGCGCTGATGTACGCGTGCCGGACATGCACCGGGCCGCGCGGTGCGACCTCGTTGTAGAGGTACGTCTCCGTCCCGTGGACGGCCTTGGCGGGGAACGTCTCGTCGGCGGTGGACAGCTTCTCGACGTCCGTCACCTTCTGCGGTGCGTCCGTGGCGCCCTGGAGATGGCTGCCGAAGAAGAACAGCGTGGACGCGGCGGAGTTGAAACGGAGCAGGTAGACGCGGGTGGAGGTGCCGTCGTCCGCCATGGTCCAGCCGCGCGCCGCGATGTGGCGCAGGCCGTTGTCGCGGAGGTCGGCGGCCATCGCGCCCCGGCTGCTCTTGTCGTACTCCTGCAGGAAGCGGCTGACCGGCACCCGGCTGTTCTTGTCGCCCAGCGCCGGGTCCGGGCGGCTTCCCTCGGGCGCGGGAAGCAGCAGTTGCGCCAGGTCCGCGTAGTGGATCTGGCCGGAGTTGCCGCGGCCGGAGGGGCCGACCGCGCCCGCGGGCAGGGTCGGCTTGGCGAGCGGCGGGTACGTCCAGCGGCCGTCGCTCTTGGTGGCGAGGGTGGGGACGTCCGTGCGGTCGCGGTCGGTCACGACGTACGCGACGGCCGTGCCGAGCACGCCGAAGACGGCCACGGCGGCGGTCCAGCGCAGGGCGGCGAACAGCGCGGCGGTACGGCGGCGGGGCGCGGGCTCCGGGGCGGGTGCCGTGCCCGCGTCCGTGCCTGGGTCCGTACCCGGGGCCGTACTCGCGTCCGCCGGGGCGGTGACCTCTTCGACGGGCGAGATGGCGGTGGTGGTCCGGTCGCTCACGCGGACTCCCCGGAGGCCACGAGGCGGTCGAACTGCTCGGTGAACATGCGGTCGATCTCCTTGGTGTCCAGCTTCGCCGCGCCGTACGCGTACGCCGTGACCAGGACGTCGTCCGTGGTCCACGTGCACAACATGGCGTCGAGCTTCGGTTCTCCGGCGTCCGGCAGCAGGAAGCACTTCTTCGACGGGCCCTCGCGGAGCCCGTCGAGGACCGGCTCGACGTCCGACCGGAACCGGGAGAGCGCGCGCTCCGCCCCGGCCTCCTCGACCTGCGCGAGGTGCATCTCCACGACGAACAGGCTGTCCGCGCCGCTGTAGCTGCGCTGGGCCCCGCCGATGAATTTCAGCTTCTTCAGAGCCTTGGCGAAACGTTCCCGCTCCCCCGCGTCGAGGCCGCGTACCGCGTCCTTGGCGTGCTCGGCGGTGCGCTCGGCGTCCAGCACGTTGTCGTTGCCGAGCGACCCGATGTCCGGGCCAGGCAGATAGCCGTCCGGCTCATAACCGTCGCTCAGCGGCAGCAGCTTGGCGCCGACACCGCCGGGCAGGACGAGCTTCGCGTCGGTGGGGCCCGCCTCGTCCGACAGGGACGCCGGCCAGGCGCGGGTGGCGGCTGTGCGGTCGGCGTCGCCGACCTTGCCGACGGCCCAGATCCCGCCGCCGACGGCGACGGCGAGCGCGAGCACGGCCGAGACCCCGACGACCACCCTCCTGGGGAGGCGGCGCGGCGGCACGGCCGAGCCGATGACGTCCTCAGGAGTCCGCGACGGCTCCGACTGCTCCGACTGCTCCGACTGCTGATCGTGACCGGTCACAGGAGCTCCAACTGTCGCTTGGCGAGGGCCTCGAAGGCCTTCTTCGGGACCGGGCCCCGGTTGTTGTCGTAACGGATGTCCATGACGATGTCACCGCGGAACGCGACGGCGCGCGCCTGGTAGTACGGCTCGTAGCCCGGCCGCCGGTCCGGCTCGTCGAACACCCATGTCCGGCCGCTCCCACTGCCCGAAATGGCCGAGCCCTTGTTGCCGGCCCAGTCGGCGTCACCCATGTACTGCTGCTGGTTCGTCGCGAACGCGGACGCCTCCAGGCTCCGGTCGTCGCGGAACTGGACGATCGTGATCGTCACGTAGATCGCGCCGCCCTCGGACCAGCCGACGGTCGCGGCGCGCCGGAAGTCGGTCTTCGCCAGGTCCTCGAAGATGTCGTCGGGCCGCTCGAACCCGGCCGAGAATTCGGAGAGATCGAGCCAGCCGGCCTTCTTCTCGGTCCGCGCGCCCTCCGGCTTCTTCAGCAGCAGCTCGCGCAGATCACCGTCGGTCTTGTCCCACCGGTTCGCGGACAGCGACCGCGCGGTGGTCTTCCCGTCGGCAGGCAGGACCACCGACATGAGCGGGTCGGCCTGGGCCAGCGGCGGCAGTGGCGTGGGCTCACGCTGGTACTGGACCGCGTATCCGGTGACGGCTCCGGCGAGTACGCCGAGCACGGCGGCCCCCGCGATCAGAGCCGTGGTGCGCCGCCCCCGGCGCGGGCGCGGCGTCCCGTACAGGTCAGGGCTCGTTCCCTGATCGGGCACGGTTTCGGGCGATTCCAAGAGGTCCCCCCACAGGACTGAGGCGCGGATTCCGAATGCCCGCGCAACCAACAGACCTGTCGCGCGCCAACGGGGTTGTACAGGCGCGCATTACAGTTCGGATCATGGCGAAGAAGCTCGTGATCAAGGTAACCGCCGGCGCCGACGCCCCCGAGCGCTGCTCGCAGGCCTTCACCGTGGCGGCGGTCGCCGTGGCGAGCGGGGTGGAGGTGTCCCTCTGGCTGACCGGCGAGTCGGCGTGGTTCGCCCTGCCGGGCCGGGCCGCCGCGTTCGAACTGCCGCACGCCGCGCCGCTGCCGGACCTGATCGAGTCGATCCAGTCGGCGGGCCGGATCACCCTCTGCACGCAGTGCGCGGCGCGCCGGGACATCGCGGAGAAGGACGTGCTGGAGGGCGTACGGATCGCGGGCGCGCAGGTCTTCGTCAGCGAGGCGATGGCGGACGACGCGCAGGCGCTCGTCTACTGAGCCCGCGCTGCCGCCGCACTGAAGCCGCACGCACTGAAGCCGCACGCACTGCCTCCGCACGCATCGCCGCCGCGCAAGGCTCGTCCGAAATCCGGTCGCCGCGCGCCCACCCCGCCTCCTACCGTCACCGCATGACGGCACACGAGCCCTCCCCCTTCGGGCCGCTCCTCGACACCCGCCCCCTGTTCCCGCGCGAACGGCACGCGCTGCTCGAACTGCTCCGGTCGCTGGAACCCGACGACTGGACGGCGCCCACGGTCTGCCCCGGCTGGGACGTGCACGACATCGCCGGGCATCTCCTCAACGACTACCTGCGCCGTATCTCGGGCGGCCGTGACGGCCACCGCGGCGCCGTGTTCGAGAACGACGAGACGCTGCCGGCCTATCTGGCCCGGGTCAACGGCGTCTTCGTGGAGGCCACCCGCCAGATCGGCCCACGCGTCCTGACGGACCTGCTGGCCCACCTCGGCCCCCAGCTCGACGCGCTGTGGGCGACGGTCCCGCTCGAAGGCCCCGCCGGGATCGACGTCTCATGGGCGGGCACCGACGAGCCGAGCCCGGCCTGGCTGGACGTCGCCCGCGAGTACACGGAGTTCTGGGTCCACCAGCAGCAGATCCGCGACGCGGTGGGCCGCCCCGGCGCGGACGGACCGGAACTGCTCCACCCCGTGATCGACACGTTCCTGCGCGCGCTGCCGCACACCCTGCGGGAGCACGAGCGCCCGGACGGCACGTCCGTACGCTTCGAGGTCACCGGCCCGGCGGGCGGCACGTGGTCGGCGGTACGGCGCACGGGCCGCTGGCTGCCGTCGCACACCGCCGCCGACGCCGCGGCGCACGTGACGACGGACCAGGACACGCTGTGGCGCCTGGCCACCCGGGGCATCACGGTCGAGGAGGCCCGCGGGCGCAGCGTCCTCGCGGGCGACGAAGCACTGACCCGCGCGGCGACGACGCTGCTCGCGGTGGTCGCGTAGCGCGGCGACGCATGGCGCGGTGGTGCTCTACGAGAGGCGGTACCGCACGTGCGTCACCGTCGGCGAGGCGACCACCTCCACCGGGTCCAGTGCGAGCCCGGCAGCGCCCTCCAGCAGCCGCTCACCCGCCCCGAGGGTGATGGGCACGATGTGGAGGAGCAGTTCGTCGATCAGCCCGGCGGCGAGGTACTGGCGGATGGCGGTCGCGCCGCCGGCGATCGCGACCTTCCCGTCGCCGGCCGCCTTCTTCGCCTGCTCCAGTGCCGACTCGATCCCGTCGGTCACGAAGGTGAACGTCGTGCCGCCCTCCATCGTCAGCGGCTCGCGCGGGTGGTGGGAGAGCACGAACACCGGAGCGTGGTACGGCGGGTTCGGGCCCCACCAGCCCTTCCACTCCTCGTCCCACTCGCCCGTCCCCGGGCCGAACATACGGCGGCCCATGATGTAGGCGCCGACGCCCCGGCCGGCCTGCGCGAGGATCTCGGCGTCGGCGGAGCGGCCCTCCTGGTCGGTCTCGAACTGCCACTGGGGAAGGCCCATCCCGCCCTCGCCGAACGGGTTCTCCAGGCTCTGGCCGGGAGCTGAGGTGTAGCCGTCGAGGGAGATCGAAACGCGGCACGTCACTGAGGTCATGCTCAAGTAGACGACGGCCGGTCAGGAAAGTGATCGGCGAACCGCCGAACATCATTTCGAAGGCGGCTGGGACGGTGGCGGCGGCGGCTTCTTCTTGCCGTCCAGCTCGTCCCACCACTCGTCCGACTTCGGATTGTCCGACGGGTCGTCCCACCACCGGTCGTCCGGACCCCGCGCGTTCGCGACCATCGCCGCGATCGGGGGGATGACCATCGCGACCACGCACATGCCGATCGCCACCGGCACCGACCACAGGCGCACGAACGCCCACGCGGAGACGAACAGGGCGATGCATCCGCCCATCAGCACGAAGTAGCGGCGACGGCGTCGCGTATACATACGCCGAGCTTACCGACGGCGCGAAGGGCCGCACCCCGTCTCAGGAAGCGTCCAACCCCCTGGGGTGCGGCCCTCCGGCCGATCATGTCCTGGTTCGGCTCAGACCGCGATGGCCACCTCGGCCAGACCACCGGTCTGTGCGACGACCGTACGGTCCGCCGTACCGCCCGGCACCAGCGCGCGCACGGTCCACGTGCCCTCGGCCGCGTAGAAGCGGAACTGTCCGGTCGCCGAGGTCGGGACCTCCGCGGTGAATTCTCCGGTCGAGTCCAGCAGGCGTACGTAACCGGTGACGGGCTCGCCGTCACGGGTCACGGAACCCTGGATGGTGGTCTCACCGGGCTTGATCGCCGAGGCGTCCGGGCCGCCGGCCTTCGCTCCACACATATGGGATCTGTCCTCCGGGTCAGGCGGGTGGTCTCGCGGAACAGGTTGAGCAGGATGGGTCGAACAGGATCAACTCGTCTACCGACCGGGCAAAACCGGGCTACTTCGCCGCGCCCAGCTCGATCGGCACGCCGACGAGGGAGCCGTACTCGGTCCACGAACCGTCGTAGTTCTTGACGTTCTCCTGGCCGAGCAGCTCGTGCAGCACGAACCAGGTGAGCGCGGAGCGCTCACCGATGCGGCAGTACGCGATGGTGTCCTTCGACAGGTCGACCTGCTCGTCCTCGTAGAGGGCCTTGAGCTCGTCGTCCGACCGGAAGGTGCCGTCGTCGTTGGCGTTCTTCGACCACGGGATGTTGCGGGCGCTCGGCACGTGGCCGGGGCGCTGCGACTGCTCCTGCGGGAGGTGCGCCGGGGCGAGCAGCTTGCCGCTGAACTCGTCGGGCGACCGCACGTCGACCAGGTTCAGGCTGCCGATCGCGGCGACGACGTCGTCACGGAAGGCGCGGATGGACTTGTCCTGGGCCTTGGCCTTGTACTGCGTGGCCGCGCGCTCCGGAACCGCCTCGACCAGGTCGCGCGAGTCCAGCTCCCACTTCTTGCGGCCGCCGTCGAGGAGCTTGACGCCCTCGTGGCCGTAGAGCTTGAAGTACCAGTAGGCGTAGGACGCGAACCAGTTGTTGTTGCCGCCGTAGAGGATCACGAGGTCGTCGTTGCCGATGCCCTTCGCGGACAGGAGCTTCTCGAAGCCCTCCTGGTCGACGAAGTCGCGGCGCACCGGGTCCTGGAGGTCCTGCTTCCAGTCGATGCGCACGGCGTTACGGATGTGGTTCTTCTCGTACGCCGAGGTGTCCTCGTCGACCTCGACGATGACGACCTTCGGGTCGTCGATGTGGGCCTCGACCCAGTCGGCGTCTACCAGGACGTCGCTGCGGCTCATTGTGTTCTCCTCCGGGGCAGTGTGCGGCGGGTGGTGCGGGCGGCGGCGCCTTCCGGGCACGGGGGCGCGGCGGGCTGCGTACGGCACGGGGTGGCCCTGACGTGTCAGAAGGCCGGGGAGAGGTGGCGGGACGGACGTATCCCGCTCAGGCGGTGCGACAGAGCATGGCGGCGACGCGGCACAGATCGACTGCCCGCCGCTTCGTGAGGTTCGCCTGTCCCCGCTGCTGGAGACCGCTGATGAAGCACTGCATGCGTCCGATCGTAAGGACGGATACGGTGCGATGTCACCGGCGTGTCGGATGGTGAGACGGGATCGTCCGAGATGTGGGACGGATGAGCGTTCCGGGTGACCGGGAGGCGGCTCCGGCGTCTCTCGTACGCCTGTTCCCGCTGCGGGATGGACATTCGCGTCTCACGATACGGCGGCCGGTGGAACGGGGCCGTCAGTCAGACGGCCCGGCGCGTCGGGCCGTCAGCTCGTCAGGTCGACGTTCTGGCCCGTGCCCGAGAACCGCAGACCGTCCTCCGTCGCCGTGGCCTTGTCGAGCTTGATGGTCGACGGCAGCCCGTCGATCGTCAGGTCGTAGTCGACGACGTCCTTCAGCTTGTCGTCGACACCCGGCACCGGCAGCTCGGGAAGATCCTCGGCGCGCAGCCGGACCTTGTCGCCGTCCTCCAGCGTGACGGTGCTGTACGTCGTGAAGTCGTCCGTCAGCAGCCCCTCGAAGGCGGCCGGCACGTCGATGCCCGCGCCCTCCACCAGGTCGCCCAGCGGCCCCGAGACCTTGACCTGGCCCTTCGCCGCCCGCTCCGCCCCGGCGTAGCCGACCGTCGCGCCCTTCGGCGCGGACTTGGTGAGGTCCTCGTACGAGATCAGTGCCGAGCCCTCCGCGCTGCGCGCGACCGCCGACGAGAAGGTGCTGTTCACCTCGACGTCCCGGAGCTTGCCCTTCACCTCGGTCACCTCGACCTCGCGGCCCTCGGTGGTCGCGGTTATCCCGCCGATGCTGACCTCGATCTCGTCCAGCGACGAGCCGGCGACCTGGGTGAGGAAGGGGAAGCCCTTGATGGAGACCTTGGGCTCGCTGCTGAGTCCCTGGCTGCTTTTGATCTTGCTCGCCGCCTCGCTCTCGGCGAAGTACACCGCGGCCCGGTCGACGGCGACGAACAGCCCGCCGAGGATCACGACGAAGATCAGCAGAATTCGCAGTGCACGCATTGCTCGGTGTCCCCCACCCTGGTCGTACCAGCCCCCATGACGACCGTGAGCCTAATGGCAGCGTTGTCGCTCTGGTCATGCGGATCGATCTCGATGCGGCTGTGCGCCGTGCGGCGGCCGCACTGGGTCGACGTCCGGGGCCGTGGTTCGGTTCCCGGGGCGGGTCTCGCCGGAACGGGCAGGTGTATCAGGCGGGTGTTACGCCAGGGCCCGGCCCAGCAGGTAGATCGCGGGCACGGCGACCGTCAGCGGCAGCGCCACCCCGGCCGTCATGTGGACGAAGCGCGACGGGTAGTCGTAGCTGGCCACCCGCAGCCCGATCAGCGCGCACACACCGGCGCCGAGGCCGAGGAGCGCGCCCTGGCCGCCGATGTCCGTCAGTCCGCCCGCCGCGACTCCGGCGCCCGCGGCGGCCGCGAGCGCGACCACGATCGAGACGAAGCCCGGCAGCGGGAGCGCACGGGCGACGGTCGCGGCGGCGACGGCGATGGCGCCGACCGTCACGGCGTCCGACGAGGCGGCGAGATTCCCGGTGGCGATGATGGCGAGCGAGGCGGAGGCGACGGTGGCCATCAGGCCCTGCATCCGTTCGTCGGCGCCCGCGTAGCTGCGCAGTTGCAGCACGACCGTGAGCAGCACCCACGCGCCGAGCGAGCCGAGGATCGCGGCGAGCGCGTGTTCGTCGCCGACGGCGAGCACCGCGACATCGGCGACGAGCGCGCCGGCGAAGGCGAGCGCGATGCCCTGACGGGCGGGCCACATGCCGTTCAGCCGGAACCAGCCGGCGGCCGTGACGGCCTGCAGGATGACGAGCGGGACGAGGAGCGCGTACGGGCCGACGGCCGCGCCGCCCGCGAGCAGCAGGGCGAGTACGGCGGTGAGCCCGGCGGGCTGGGCACCGGGCGGGATGATCGGCGACCGGCCCTCGGCGCGGGCGCGCTGGGCGTCGGTGATGCGGGGGTTGCCCATAGTGGTGGGCGGGCTGTAGCTGTCCGGGGCGGGGGCCGCGGGGACGGCGGCGGCGGCCGGGGCCGGGGTCGTGGGGGGCACGGGCTGGTAGGGCTGCTGTCCGGCGGCCGGGACCTCGGGCGGCAGCGGATACGCGCCCGACTGCTGCGGCAGATAGGCCGTCTCGGCGGCGGCCTGCGGCTGCTGAGGTTGTGGCTGGTGGGGCTGCTGGTACTGGACCTGCGGCTGGTACTGCGTGTCCCAGGTCTGGCCCTGCCAGGTCTGCGCGTCCTGCGTGTTGGCGGGCTCCTGGTACGGCTGCTGGTGCGGCTGCTGGTAGGGGTCGTACGCCTGGGCCGGTCCAGGTACGCCGTACTGCTGCTGCGCGTACTGCTCGGAGTCGTAACTCTGGCCGTAGCTCTGCCCGTTGCTCTGCCCGTAACCGCGGTTCGGATCATGCTGGTCGTATTGGCTGTACTGGTTGTACTGGTCGTCGCTCATGCTCTGCTGTTCACCCTCCTGCGAACGGCGGGAGCACTTCGACCGTGCCGCCCTCGGCAAGCCGTACGGTCTCATGCCCGCGGGTCCCCACGGGGTCACCGTCGATCAGGAACGAACACCTCTGGAGTACGCGCACCAGCTCACCGGGGTGCTTCTCCCGCGCGACGTCGAGCGCCTGAGCCAGGTTGTCCGCCGTGTAGGGCTCCTCGGCGAGGCCCGCCGCGGCCTTGGCCGCGGCCCAGTAGCGGATGGTTCCCGTAGCCATCGCGACTCCTTCCGCTAATTTCTCGGCAATATTCCCGTCGATTCCCGTCGGCCCTCCATGATGGCCGATCCCCAGCCCCGCCACGGCATCGGCGCCCTTCGGGGCAGGCCCGGGACCGGTCCCACGGGCGGATAACCCACTGTCCGCACCCTCTGACACTGAGCACCTGTGGGTTATTCTGCTGCGGAAGAGGATCCGGGCAATGTAGCCCCCGGGTCCTTTTGCGCTTTCCGACCCCAGGGCGCGGGACGGTCAGCGGTGCCACATACGCCCCCACTCCCTCCGGGTGTGGGAGGTGCCCCCTTGCAGGGACCGAGGAGGAACCACGTAATGGGCGAGCCAAAGACGCGGATGACGCAGATGACGCAGACACATGAAGATTGTCCGACCCGGGCAGGTGGGCGGCGATGAGTTCTCTGCTGCTGCTCACGAACGCCCTCCAGCCGTCGACGGAGGTGCTGCCCGCTCTCGGACTGCTTCTGCACCACGTACGGGTGGCCCCGGCCGAGGGTCCGGCCCTCGTCGACACCCCAGGTGCCGACGTCATACTGATCGACGGCCGGCGCGACCTGCCCCAGGTGCGGTCGCTGTGCCAGCTGCTGCGCTCCACCGGACCCGGCTGCCCGCTGATCCTCGTGGTGACCGAGGGCGGCCTCGCCGCCGTCACCGCCGACTGGGGCATCGACGATGTCCTGCTCGACACCGCGGGCCCGGCCGAGGTCGAGGCACGGCTGCGGCTGGCCACCGGACGCCAGCAGATCTCGACCGACGACTCCCCGATGGAGATCCGCAACGGTGATCTCTCGGTGGACGAGGCGACCTACAGCGCGAAGCTGAAGGGCCGGGTCCTGGACCTGACCTTCAAGGAGTTCGAGCTGATCAAGTACCTCGCGCAGCACCCCGGCCGGGTCTTCACCCGGGCGCAGCTGCTCCAAGAGGTCTGGGGCTACGACTACTTCGGCGGTACGCGGACGGTCGACGTGCACGTACGGCGGCTGCGCGCGAAGCTCGGCCCCGAGCACGAGTCGCTGATCGGGACGGTCCGGAACGTCGGTTACCGCTTCGTCACGCCGGAGAAGGTCGAGCGCGCGGCGGAGGAGGCGAAGGCCAAAGCCGTCGCCGAGGCGACCGCGAAACTGAAGGCCACGGGACCCGCGGAAGCTGCCGAGGACGACACCACCCATTCGGCCGACACGTCCGAGGTACGCGAAGGAGCCGTGCGGCCTGCCGGGCGGTAGGTCACCACGCGTAGACTGCCGCGCGTGGCCAAGGTGACGCGGGACGACGTGGCACGACTGGCGGGGACTTCGACCGCGGTCGTCAGTTACGTCATCAACAACGGACCGAGGCCGGTCGCCCCGGCCACGCGCGAGCGTGTACTCGCCGCGATCAAGGAGCTGGGCTACCGGCCCGACCGGGTCGCGCAGGCGATGGCGTCGCGGCGGACCGACCTCATAGGGGTCGTCGTGCCCGACGCGCGGCAGCCGTTCTTCGCGGAGATGGCGCACGCGGTCGAACAGGCCGCCGCCGAGCGCGGAAAAATGGTGCTCGTCGGCAACTCCGACTACCGCAACGAGCGCGAGGTCCACTACCTGCGGGCCTTCCTCGGCATGCGGGTCTCCGGGCTGATCCTGGTCAGCCAGGGCCCGAGCGAGCGCGCCGCCGCTGAGATAGAGGCGTGGGACGCCCGCGTCGTACTGCTCCACGAGCGGCCCGAGGGCATCGACGACGTCGCCGTCGTCACCGACGACATCGGTGGCGCGCAGCTCGCCACCCGGCATCTGCTGGAGCACGGCTATCCGTACGTGGCGTGCCTCGGCGGCGTCGAGTCGACGCCGGTCGTCGGCGACCCGGTGACCGACCACGTCGAGGGCTGGCGGCGGGCGATGCGGGAGGCCGGTCTGTCGACGGAGGGGCGGCTGTTCAAGGCGCTCTACAACCGTTACGACGCGTACAACGTCGCACTGACACTGCTGGCCGGCCCCGACCGGCCCCCGGCGATCTTCTGCTCCACCGACGACCAGGCGATCGGCGTCCTTCGGGCGGCCCGCGAACTGCGGATCGACGTCCCCGGCGAACTGGCGGTGGCCGGCTTCGACGACGTCAAGGAGGCGGGCCTCACGGACCCGCCCCTGACGACGGTCTCCTCGGACCGCCCGGCGATGGCACGGGCCGCGGTGGACCTGGTGCTGGACGACGGGCTGCGGGTGGCGGGCTCGCGCAGGGAACGGGTGAAGCAGTTCCCGTCGACCCTCATCGTGCGCCGCTCGTGCGGCTGCGCCTGAGCCCGCTCGCCGGGGTCACTCCGGTGTGAACTCGTACCGCAGTTCATACAGATGACCGGCCTTGGCCATCACCGTGACCTCGATGGGGTGCTCGTCGGCGCCGTACACCACGCGCAGTGTGCGCAACACGGGCAGAGCGCCGGGCAGTTGGAGCGCTTCGTACTGCTCCTGCGTCGGTATGCGCGCGGAGACATGGTCGACGCTGAGCCGGGGCGGGTGGCCCAGTTCGGTCAGCAGGGTGGGAGTTCCGCCCTTGATCCGGCGCTGCTCGGCCAGCGGGGTGCCGCGGGCGATGTGCGGCGGGTAGTAGGAATGGACCAGTTCCACCGGGTCGCCGTCGAGTGTGAGTACCTGATGCCGGAGGACCGCCGTTCCGTCGGCGGGCAGGCGCAGGGCCGCCGCGACTTCTGCCGGCGGCGTCACCTCCGTAACGGCGAGAAGTGTGCTCCGGGCCTCCCCGCCGCGCTTCGCGATCTCCCCGAGCCAGGGGTAGGGATCGCCGGTGGCGGCCGGGGCCAGGGAAGAGGCGGGGCGCACGGTCGACTGCCGGTGCTCCCGTACGGTCACGGAGGCGCCCGCGCGGCCGACAACCAGCCGCTCGCCCTTGAGGAGTTGCAGGGCCTTCTGCACCGTGGCGTTCGAGGCGTCGAACCTCTCCTTGAGCCGCACGGTGGACGGCAGGCTGGCGCCGGGGGCGAGATCCCCGGTCATGATCTCGTCACGCAGATCGGCGGCGATCCGCTCGTGGAGCGAGCGCCGGTCGTACCCGTTCTCGTCGGTGCGTGGCACGGTCGTCATCCGATCCCGATCCCGATCTCGTAGCGCAGCCGCTGACGGTGCGCGGGCATGGTCATCACGTCGGCCTGGATGGGCTGTTCGGCGGCGTCGAAGGTGACCCGGACCAGCCGGAGCACCGGCTCACCCGGCTCGGTACGGAGCGTTTCGCGCTCCTCCTCGTCGGGCATCCGGGCGGTCACGTCTTCCCGGACGCGGACTCCGGTGTGCCCCAGTTCGGCGAGGAGCGTGACGGCGCCGCCGGGGATCTTCGCAGTCCCGGCGAGAGGTGTGCCGCGCGCGAGGGACGCGGGGTAGTAGGTGTCCGTCAGCTCGCAGGGCACGTCCTCCAGGAGCATCACCCGCCTCCGTACGACGACGGCCTCGCCGGTGGCGATCCCCAGCAGCCCGGCCACCTCACCGGACGCGGCGACCTCTCCCGCACCCACGATCCGCTGCCCGCCCCGCCGCCCCCGGGCCGCCAACTCGGCGCCCCACGCGTCGGGTTGACCGTCGCGTCGCGGCGTCAGATACGGCATCGAGGTGCTGATCCAGGCGGCGGCGCCCATGACGTCCTCCTGTGCTGCTGACGGGATCTTGGCCTTACCGCTTTACACAGTAAGCGACTCAACTTCGCATCCCCCCAACAGGCAAGCTTGCCGCTTTTCGTGAATAGCAGTACGGTTCCCCCGATCGTACATCGCACGACCAGGCGAAGGCGCCTCGCGCCCCGGCGCACAGCCATCGCCTTGAAGGGGAGTGGAAAATGGGTGGAGTCCTTGCTCGTCTCTTCGGGGCGGGAACCCGGCAGCGCGCAGTCCGTGGCGCGGAGGTCGGCTGATGGGGTGCGACGGCGCGGTGGTACTCCGGTGGCGACGGCATCCGAGTTCCGTGGGATTGGCGCGCCTTGAGTTGCGCAAGGCGCTGGCCGGGTGGGGGCTGTCAGCACTGGAGGACTCGGCGGTTCTGGTCCTGTCGGAGTTGGTCACGAACGCGGTGCTGCATGCTCGTGTGCCGCCGGACCGGGAGATCGAGACGCGCTTTCTGCCGATGGTCCTCCCGGACCCCGACGGCCTGCGGATCGAAGTGCACGACGCGTCCGACCTGCGGCCGTACCGGCGAACGGGGGTGCCGGACGCGTGCGACGGGCGCGGCCTCCTCATCGTGGACGCGTTGGCCGACGCGTGGGGCGTCGCCGACCGGGTGGGCGTCGGCAAGCTGGTGTGGGCGCTGTGGCAGCCCACCGGTGGCGCCGAGGCCCGTGGCCGCAGTGACTGACCGGCCGCTCCGCCGGCTGTGGGCGTTCCTGCGGATACGAGTCGTCCGAAGCCGTGGCAACTGCCCATGGGGATGCTGCACGCTCAACGACGGCCCCCTGGGGCCCCGCTTCACAGAACGGTTCATCGCCTATCGGCGGGACGCGACGGACGCCCCGCCCCAGTAGCGCTCCGGCCGCCTTTATATGGGACATACACGGTTCTGTCGGGCTTCTCAGAACGTCTTCAGACTGCTCTCATCCAGCGGGCGGATTGTCGAAGACATGACCGACAACTACCGCCGCAGCGGCGACGAAGACGCGAACCAGCAGCAGGACTCCGGCATCGGTGGCGGGCAGGCGTACCCGCCACCGCCCCCGTACGACCCGGCCGCGCAGGCCGCGGGTCATCACGCTCAGCCGGGGCACGCGGCCTGGGGCTGGGGTGGGGCCGCGGCGGCGCATGCGCCCAGTCATGCCCGGCGCGCCAAGCGGCCCGTCGCGCTGCTCGCCGCCGCCGCGTTCGTCGCGGCCGTCGTCGGCGGTGGTACGGCCGCGCTGACCGCGACGCTGACGGACAACGACAGCAGCACCGGCGCGAGCACCGTCGCCACCGGTACGACCGTCTCGCAGAGCAGCAAGGGCACGGTCGCGGGCGTGGCGGCCGCCGTCTCCCCCGCCATCGTGGAGATCCAGGCGTCGTCCAACGCCGGGCAGTCCACCGGCTCCGGTGTGGTCATCACCAGCGACGGCGAGATCATCACCAACAACCACGTCATCGCGGGCGCGCAGACGGTGAAGGTGCAGCTCAGCACCGGCAAGTCGTACACCGCGGACGTCGTGGGCACCAGCCCGGACAAGGACCTCGCCCTGATCAAGCTCCAGGGCGCGAGCGGCCTCAAGACGGCGGCCCTCGGCGACTCCGAGAACGTGAAGGTCGGCGACGAGGTCGTGGCGATCGGCTCCCCCGAGGGGCTGACCGGCACCGTGACCAGCGGTATCGTCTCCGCGCTCGACCGGGACGTCACCGTGTCGAAGGACGAGGGTCAGGGCCAGCAGCAGCAACAGCAGCAGGGCGGTGGCGGCGGCCAGTGGCCGTTCGAGTTCGGCGGTCAGCAGTTCAACGGCGACACGGGCTCATCCACGACCACGTACAAGGCGATCCAGACCGACGCCTCGCTCAACCCGGGCAACTCCGGCGGCGCGCTGATCAACATGAACGGCGAGATCATCGGCATCAACTCGGCCATGTTCTCGGCGAGCGGTTCGAGCAGCGACAGTTCGTCGGCCGGCAGCGTCGGCCTCGGCTTCTCCATCCCGGTCAACACCGTCAAGGCCGACCTGAGCGACCTGCGCGCCGGGAACAGCGACTAGGAACACGCCTGACGTGCGAGGCTGAAGTGCCAGAGACCCGAGTGGCAGAGACCCGAGTGCCGGAGACCGGACTGCCGGCCCTCGAAGCCGTTCAGAGAAAGAGCGACGACATGAGCCCCGCCGAAGGCGATCCGCAACGTGTCCTGATCGTCGACGACGAGCCCGCCGTCCGCGAGGCGCTGCAGCGCAGTCTCGCCTTCGACGGGTACGGGACCGAGGTCGCCGTCGACGGTGTCGACGCGCTCACCAAGGCCGCCGCCTACCAGCCCGACCTGATCGTGCTCGACATCCAGATGCCGCGCATGGACGGGCTGACGGCGGCCCGGCGGCTGCGCGCCACCGGATCGACCGTGCCGATCCTGATGCTCACGGCACGCGACACGGTCGGCGACCGGGTCACCGGGCTCGACGCGGGCGCCGACGACTATCTGGTGAAGCCCTTCGAGCTGGACGAGCTGTTCGCCCGGATCCGCGCGCTGCTGCGCCGCAGTTCGTACGCGGGCGCGGCGGGCGGCGAGCCGCCGGAGAACGACATCCTGGCCTTCGCCGATCTGCGGATGGACCTGGCGACGCGCGAGGTCACCCGGGGCACACGCCGGGTGGAGCTGACCCGTACCGAATTCACCCTCCTTGAGATGTTTCTGGCCCACCCGCGTCAGGTGCTGACGCGCGAGCAGATCCTGAAGGCCGTCTGGGGCTTCGACTTCGAGCCCAGCTCCAACTCGCTGGACGTGTACGTGATGTATCTGCGGCGCAAGACGGAGAGCGGCGGCGAGCCGCGCCTGGTCCACACGGTGCGCGGGGTGGGTTACGCGCTGCGCGCCGAGGGCTCGGGCTCCCCCTCCGGCGGACACGGCGGCGCCGAGTGACCTCGCTCGCCCGGCGCTTGCGTACGCTGCCCCTCCGCTCCCGTCTCGCGATGCTCGTCGCCACCGCCGTCGCCGTCGCCGTCGCGGCGGCGGCGGTCGCGTGCTGGCTGCTGACCCGCGCCCAGCTGGAGTCGGAGCTGGACAACTCGCTGCGCAACACCTCGGCGCCCCCCAACGTGGTGCAGGACGTGCTGGGCCGGTGTGCCCCGCCGGAGCCGGCCACCGGAGGGTTCGCGTACGTCCAGGTCGTTCTCCCCGACGGCACACGGTGCGTGGACGCGGGCGCGCAGCCGGTGAAGGTCCAGCCCTCCGACATCGACGTCGCCCTCGGCAGGGAGAGCAGCGCCCTGCACGACTCCACCACCGACGGCGGCGCCCCGGTGCGCGTCCGCACCGTGCCGAAAGCGATCGGTCCGCGCGGCGAGGTTGTGGCCGTCTCCGTCTCCCGCCCCCTCGGCGAGATCGACGCCTCGCTGAACCGCCTCGCCCTGCTGCTGACCGCCGTCGCCGGCGCGGGTGTCATCGGGGCGGGCGCCGCCGGGCTCTGGGTCGCCAGGACCGGTCTGCGGCCGGTCGATGGACTGACCCGCGCGGTCGAACATGTCGCGCGGACCGAGGACCTGAGCCTGCGCATTCCCGCCGAGGGCGAGGACGAGATCGCCCGTCTCTCCCGCTCGTTCAACTCCATGACGGCGGCGCTCGCCTCCTCGCGCGACCGCCAGGCGCAGCTCATCGCCGACGCGGGCCACGAGCTGCGTACGCCGCTGACCTCCCTGCGTACGAACGTCGAACTGCTCGCCCGCAGCGACGAGACCGGCCGCGCGATCCCCCCGGAGGACCGTACGGCGCTGATGGCGTCGGTGAAGGCGCAGATGACGGAGCTGGCCTCGCTGATCGGAGACCTCCAGGAACTGTCCAGGCCGGACGCCCCCGACCCGGGCCCGCTCCAGGTCGTCGCGCTGCACACGATCGTGGAGAGCGCCCTGGAACGCGCCCGCCTGCGCGGACCGGACCTGACGATAGAGGTGACGCTGCACCCCTGGTACGTACGGGCCGAACCGGCCGCGCTGGAAAGGGCGTTGGTCAACGTCCTCGACAACGCGGTGAAGTTCAGCCCGCCCGGCGCGGCCATCGAGGTCGCGCTGAGCACCCAGGGCGAGTTGACGGTACGGGACCACGGCCCCGGCATCCCGCCGGAGGAACTTCCGCACGTCTTCGAACGCTTCTGGCGCTCCCCGTCGGCCCGCGCGCTGCCGGGCTCGGGCCTGGGCCTGTCGATCGTGGCCCGCACCCTGCAGCAGACGGGCGGCGAGATCGCGCTGCGCCGGGCGGCGGGCGGCGGCACGGTGGCGGCGATCCGCATCCCGGGCGCGCCGACCCCGCCGCCGGGCCGGACGGGCTACGGGGAGTCCGCGCCGTAGCGGAGCCCGTCGACAAGCTTCGGCTTCAAGCACCTGAGCGACGAGCGTCGGCCGGAGCCCTGCGTACGGGCCCCGGCCGAGTGGGACGTGCGCGCGAACTCGGCCGTCGTATCGGCCGTCGTGTCAGCCGTTGTGCCGGATCAGGGAATCCACCAGCCCGCCCCTGGTCTCCGGGAAGTCCAGCGGCACGATGCCCAGCCCGCGCCAGCCGGCGCCGGCCGACCCGTCGAGCAGCGTGTGCACCTGCGGGTTCAGCCGGTCGGAGTTCCAGCGGGGCGGCAGCAGCGCGGCCGTACTGACGAAGTTGATGTACTGCTTGCCCGGCTGCGTCGCGGCCTTACGGAAGTGCGCCTCGATCTTGGAGTACTTGGCGATCGGCTCGGCCTGGTAGTCGTCCTGGATGTCGAACAGCCCGCCGTCCCCGTACCGCACACCCGGCAGCCCGCCGTTGTCCGCGAGCAGCTGGACCTTGCCGCGCGCCTGACCGAGCGTGGGCAGATTGCTGTCGAGCCGGAAGAGGGACCGCCACCCCTTCCCGTCCAGGTACGTGTCGAAGATCCGCCGGAACTCCGCGTCGCTCACCGTCGAGTACTCCTGCTTGACGCGCATCAGCACGGTCTCGGAGGGGTGCGCCTGGAGGAAGTTGCGGCAGGCGGTGAGGACGTCGTCGAAGTTGAGGTTCTGGTAGTACGCGGCGTGGTGGATCGGGAACGCGTTCTCGAACGCCCGGCAGCGCACGTCCAGGAACCGGACGCCGGTGTTCAACTGCTCGGCGATGGTGGTCCCTTGGCAGGCGACGTACAGACCGCCGCTGCGAGCACCGGAGTTGTGGGTACCGGGGAGGGTCAGGCTCTGTACGGGGGTGGAGTCGCCGAACCCGGAAAGCCAGTCGGAGGGGGCGAGGGCGCGGCGGGCCTTCGCGCGGGCGGTGTCGGACGCGACGGCTGTCGCGGCGCCCGTACCGACGAGGGCGGTGGCGGAGACGGCAAGAGCGCCGGCGAGGATTCCTCGGCGGCCAAGTCCAGTACTGGTGGGGGAAGTTGTACCTCTGTCTGTGACCATGAGCCGAATTATGACGTGCACGCATCACACAGGGACAGGGCCCGATGCCTGTCTGGCGGATCTTGCCGGACAGGCACCGGGCCCAGGAGGATCTAACGCTTGAGCATGAAGGAGAAGTCGCCGGAGAGCTTGCCGCTCAGACTGACCGCCGAGACGATTTTCCCCTCCGCGATCAGTCTCCCGGCCTCGGCCCGCGAATGGCCGAAACCTTCGGCGATCAGCCGCACCGGCCGGACCGGGATCCGCGCCGCGAAGCGGACCGAGACCTCGATCGCCTCGTCCGCCTCGTCCGCCTCGCCCGCCTCGTCCTCCGACTGATCCGGCTGATCCGGCTGATCCGGCTGATCCGATACGCCGGTGTCGAGGCGCCAGGCGTTGTCCCAGTCGAGGGCGATGCGATTACGGCGCCGTACGACCGGATCCTGAAGCAACTCAGCAGCCAGGCCAAGGTCGTTGTCATGCAGCCGGTCCAGCAGCTCGGGTCGTACGGAGCGCACATTCATCCGCTCCAGGACCGTGAGCTTGGTGGTCTCCCCGCAAACGGTGCAGAGCGCGAGGAGCCAGGCGTCGATGAGCTTGTGGTGTGCGTTGACGCGAAATTTGCCGTTCGCCCGGAAACGCTCGGACGCGCACGTGTGGCATTGGCGGCGAACGAGTGGCAGGCAGGTGGGCATGACCACCCAGATTTTGAGCACAGAAGTACACCGGTTCCAGTGAGAAGTCCGCAGCAAAAAGGAGCGCGGCGCACATGCGCGACGCGCGACGATTCATCGCCCGGGAGGTCTCACTTGGTGTACAACGGCACGTCCTTGCCTTGACGCCTCGACGCCTCGACGCCTCGACGCCTCGACGCCTCGACGGCTTGGTCCGGCAGCACGGTAACGGCGCGCAGCGGCGCTGTTCCACCGGTTTTCGGGCGACGGCCGGCCGTCGCCTTGCCGAAACGGCAACGAGAATGGGCGGGCCCTGATGCGTCTGGCACCTTGACCGTTATGGACATCTTCCTCACCGGCGCGAGCGGCTACATCGGCGGAGCCGTCGCCAGGCGCCTCATCCGCGACGGGCACACCGTGCGCGGCTTGACCCGTACCCCCGGCGTGGTCGACGCGCTCGCCGCGGCGGGCATCGATCCGGTCGTCGGCGAGCTGGACGACACCGCTCTGCTTGAGCGCGAAGCCAAGCGGGCAGACGCGGTCGTCAACGCCGCACACAGTGATCACCGCGGCGCGGTCGAAACCTTCATCGGTGCGCTGCGCGACTCGGGCAAGGTCCTGATCCACACCAGCGGCACAAGCGTCATCGGCGACGACGCCCAGGGCCTGAGCGCCTCAAGCACGGTCTTCGACGACGCCGTGCCCTTCGGTCCGGGCGACCATGAGGTCCGACGGGCCCGTTACGCCATCGATCGCGCCGTGGTCGACGCCGGTGGTGGTGGAGAAGGAGGAGGGGGAGGAGGAGCGGGGCTGCGCACGCTCGTGCTGTGCAACTCGCTGATCTACGGCAACGGTACGGGCCCCCGCCCGCAGACCGTACTGATCCCACCCCTGGTCAACCAGGCCCGGAGCAGTGGCACCGTCCGCGTGGTCGGACGCGGCCTCAACCGCTGGTCGACCGTCCATCTCGACGACATGGCCGACCTGTACGAACTGGCTCTCACCGAACCCGCCGCGGAGGGCTTCTACTTCGTGGCGGGCGGCGAGGACGCCTCGTTCGCCGAGATCGGCCGGGCGATCGCCCGCCGGCTGGGCCTGGGGCCGGTCGAACCGTGGGATCTGGACTCAGCGGCGGCCGCGTGGGGAGCAGGATTCGCCCGCTACGCGCTCGGCGCCAACAGCCGTGTCCGCGCCACCCGGGCCCGCGCCCTCGGCTGGCACCCCTCGCGCCCTCCCGTCACCGCCTGGATCGAGGACGAGATGCCGTTGCCGTAGTTCCCCCACGGCTGCGGGGAACAGCGCATGGTGCCTTACGCGGCTCGGCGGCGGCCCACGACGGACCCTAGGGGGTGTCCCGCTTCCACTCCTCGACCAGGAGACCGAGCAGCACCTCGTCCAGGAACTCGCCCATCACCCAGGCCGCGGAGCGCAGCACGCCCTCGCGTACGAAGCCGTTGCGCTCGGCGGAGCGCAGCATCGCGGCGTTGTCCGACAGCGTGTCGATCTGCAGCCGACGCAGGCCGCGCATGACGAACCCGTAGTGGCACAGCACCGCGACCACGTCCGTGCCGTAGCCCTTGCCACGGGCGGACGGCAGCAGCCCGAGCCCGACATGCGCGGACCGGTTGTGGTTGTCGATGCCCCACAGCGTCGCGGTACCGACCAGCGCGCCACCGTCCAGCTCCACCACGGAGAACGGGACGCGCCCCTCCTCCTCGTTGTCCACCGCGAACCGCGAGCCTTCCGAGCCGGGCGAGATCGGCCGCCACGGCCGGGCGTCCGACCGCGAGGCGTTGACCACGTCGTCGTACAACTCGGTCTGCAGAACCGGAATGTCACCCTCGTGCCGGGCCCTGAGCCCGACCTTGCTACCTCTCAACATGCGAGATTCCTATCCGACCGGGCTCGGCGGCGGCAATCCAATAACCCGCAGGTCATAAGCCACTTCCGAACCGGGCCCCCGCCGCTGCCCCCGCCGCTGCCGCGAGTCGTCCTCGATCAGACGGTCGGCTCGTCCGGCATGATCTCCCGGACCTCCTGCGCACACCGGCACGCCGCAGCGATCTTGGCGGCCCACTCCAGCGCGTCCTCACGTGAGGGCACATCGATGATCGAGAACCCGCCGAGCACCGCCTTGGTCTCCGGGTACGGGCCGTCGGTGACGGTCCCGTCGGTGGCCACCACGCTCGCCCGCTGACTCTCCAGTCCACCGCCGAAGACCCACACACCGGCGTCCTGGGCCGCACGCACCACCGCGTGCGAGGCCTCGGACAGCTCGGGCAACTCCTCCTCGGAGAAGACCATCGAGCCGTCGTCGAACGAGATCAGGTACTGCGTCATCCGTGTCCCCCTTGACCGTTGGCCTCCTTCGGCCGCCCTCACCCTACGACGAACGTCTCCCCTCAGAACCGGCACTTCCCGGTTCCCGAAACACCCCCTAGCCCCGGTCCGGCGGCTCGGCGGGGTCGTGGGTGATCAGGTCTCCCGGCTGGCACTGGAGCACGTCGCAGATCCTCGACAGGGTCGAGAAGCGGATGGCCTTGGCCCGGTCGTTCTTGAGCACGGACAGGTTGACGACGGTGATGCCCACTTGCGCGGACAGTTCGGTGAGCGTCATGCCGCGCTCGACGAGGATCCGGTCGAGGTGGATCCGGATCGCGTGACGTTCCTCTTCGGGCATCAAATGGTCCCTTCGAGGTCCTCTCGCATGCGCACGCCGTCGCGCATGATCTTCCCCATGATCACCGCGGCGAGGCCGGCGAGGACGAGCACCACCGGTCCGGTGACCGTCGGCCCGGAACCCACGATCGGCGCCATGCTCCCCACGAGCCAGGACTGCGACCAGCCGACGACGAGGCCGGTCAGCGGCGTACCCACGGCGACGGACCAGCCGAGAACGGTGAGCCGTCGCGACACGGCTTCGGTGAACGGTCCCTGTTGCAGGACGGCGTCCAGCACCCGGGAGAAGAGCAGCAGGGCGAGTGCGCCGAACAGCAGCCAGGGCAGTTCGCTCCCGAGGTCGGCGGCGCGCTGACCCACGGACGGACTGTCCTGGCACAGGCGCGTGGCACTGGTGGACGCTTCCACGCCCTTGCCGATCGGCAGGCTGTCCGCCGGCGTGCCGTTCGCCCAGAAGTCCGTCCGCACGCAGACCGCCCCGTCGTCGAGCATGTGCGTGAGCCCCTTGCCTATGAAGGCGAGCCCGCAGATCGCCGCCAGGGCGAAGGTCACCGAGGCCAGGATCCTCGTCAGTCGCGTGTTCATCGTGCTCGTGCCCCATCCCATCGATTTTCGATATGCCGGAGCTTAGAGGACCATATCGATATTCGACAAGTCCCGGCCGGACCGGCCTCGGACCGGACCGAGTTCCCCGGAGTCCGCCGCGCGGCGCGCGGCGCTGCGCGGCGGACTCCGGGGCGTTGCTTTCAGCGGGAGCTACGGGAGCTACCGCGTGGAGCTACTTCCCGCCCCCACCACTCGGGGCGGGATCGCGCGGCGCCTCGGGCGGCTTGGGACCTCCGTCGTGCTTGCCGCCGTCGTCGTCGTTGTGCGTCGTGAGCCAGGACATGTCCTGCGAGTGACGGAACGGAACGCCCCGCCACTCCTCGACGTCCGGCGCGCGCGTCTCGTACGTATCGACGGTCTGTGCGCTCATGCGCCGACCTCCTCTTTCGCGTGGGGCCGCGCCGCCGTACCGTCGACGGCGTGACCGGTGAACCGCGAGGCTCAGGCCTCGCGGGTTGGTCATCCGCCCCGACCACTTGACCTGTCCAGGGTTCTCACCGGTCGGGGCGGACGTTCGATGGGGCGCCGGCACGGCTCGCGTCGAGGACCGGATACGGGCGTACGGTCCACTCGATCCACCGCCCCTCACTGCTGAGCGAGAACCCGCACGGCTCCCCGCGATGCAGCGCGGCGACAGCCCCGACGGACCCGCCGTACCCGGTCCACCGCAGCGCGCGATCCCGCTCGACGGCCGCCAACGTGTCCATGAGCGCGCGCACATCGACACGGATCGCGCGGATGGCCTCGGCGGGGTTGGGCATCGAGCAGCGCGAGATGTCGGTGCGGCTGTCGGCGTCGAGCGTTTCGTACACGACCCGCTCACACCAGAAGGCGGTGAGCGGTGGGCCCGGTTGAGGCGGTTGACACGGTTGTCGCATGCCGGAACCTCCTGGGTACGGCGCGGTAGCCGCCCCCTGCTCGTGGCCGGCGTGACGAGCGGCGAGCAGGGGGCAGCCCTTCGAACCGCTCCCCAACTGGCGCAGAGGCGAGGAGCGACGCTTCGAAGTTAGCGTTTGCTGTGCGTGCGTATCAAGTGTGTACCCTCTAACGAGTGATACGGAAACCACCAACGGGCGGCCCCACCTGTCCAGGTGGGGCCGCCCGTCGTGAACACGCCTCGGGTCAGATGAAGTTGTGGGTCACGAGGCTGGCGCGGGGCGCTCGGGGCCTACCAGTAGGTGGCCGGCCCCGCGAGGACCCAGCCCTCGTCGGTGGGCTTGACCCAGAAGCTCAACTCCACCTCGATCACCCGCGCGCGGTAGGCGATCTCGATGCCGACATGGCTGTCGGTGTAGCTCCAGCGGAAGTCCGCGAGATCGAGTTCGCCGAGCCAGGACAGGTCCCGCTCCCACCCGTCGGCGGCGGAGCTGCCGCTCGCATCGACGGAGGCGGTCCACAGCGACTTGAGTACATGCCGGACCGGGTAGTGATCGACGAGTTGTTCGGCCTCAGGGATCCGCCCCGCCCGGAGGAGGCCGAAGTAGCTGCGAAGGACCGCTTCGACGTCGGTCTTGCCAGGGCACTCCGTCCAGATCCTCATCGCGAAATGATAAGAGTTCGGCGCCGCCACGGGCGTCCGGGTTGTCAGGCGCGGTCGTGGAGGGTGATCTGGTAGCCGTCGGGGTCGGCGAAGGTGAATGTCCGGCCGAAGGGGCCGTCGATCGGTGCGGAGACGATGGTGTGACCGTCGGCGACGAGAGCGTCGTGGATGGCCTGGACGTCGGTGGCGTGGAGCCAGATCGCGGCACCGATGCCGGGCTGGGCGACGGACGCGAGATCGGTGCCGGGAATGATGTCGCGGAGTGCGAACGCGATCGGCTTCGTCTCGAAGACGACGGCGTGCGGGGGTCCGGCCTGCGAGCGGACGAGGCCGAGGTACTGCTCGTAGAACGCCTGCGAAGCGTCGAGGTCGCGGGCCTGGAGCGAGATGAAGTCGGGGCCGGTGGCGGGCATGATGATGCTCCTTCTCTTCGTGTCAGATTCCTGACACAGACCAACGTATGTCAGAATACTGACATGAGTCAAAACGACGCCGGCGTCGACCTGGACATATCACTGGGCTACCTGCTGAAACAGGCTTCGAGCGCCCTGCGCGCAGCCATGGAGGAGGTGCTACGGCCACTCGGGATGACCGTGACGCACTACTCCTGCCTCGAGCTGCTGGCCCAACGGCCGGGCCTGTCGAACTCCGAGCTCGCGCGGGGCGCGTTCGTGACACGGCAGTCGATGAACGTGCTGCTCCAGAACCTGGAACGGGACGGATACGTGACCAGGCCCGCGGAGGCACCCGTCGGGAAGGTCCTTCCCACGCGGCTCACGCCTCGCGGCCGACGGAGCCTGGAGAAAGCCTCCGCGGCGGTACGGTCCGTCGAGGTCAGAATGCTGGGAGGCATGACCGAGGCCGAGCAGTCAGGCGCGTTCCAGATCCTGCAGAGCATGATCCATTCCCTGCGCGACGGAAACGACGGCACATAGCCCGCTCCCCCGTGCACGTCTCGCAGCGGGCGGCCCCACCTGCGCCGGTGGGACCGCCCGCTGTGAACGCGCCTTGCGTCAGGCGAGGTTGTCGAACTCGCCCTCCTTGGCCCCGTCGAGGAACGCACGGAGCTTGGCCCGGGAGGTGCGGATGACCACGCCGGGGTTGTCGCTCTCACGCATCAGGATCTCGCCGTCGTGCTCGGCCAACTCCAGGCAAGCGTCGGCCTCGTCGTCTGCGGACTTCGAGGACTTGCGCCACTGAATTGCCATCGTTCTCACGCCTCCATCGTTGTCGTGTGATCTCACGGATGAAGTCCCGCGAACGCTCGACATAGAGCGTCTCGCAGGCACCGGAAACGGGCAACGGGCGGCCCCACCTGCGCCGGTGGGAACCGCCCGTTGCGAACGCGCCTTGTGTCAGGCGAGGTTGTCGAACTCGCCCTCCTTGGCCCCGTCGAGGAAGGCACGCAGCTTGGCCCGGGAGGTGCGGATGACCACGCCGGGGTTGTCGCTCTCACGCATCAGGATCTCGCCGTCGTGCTCGGCCAGTTCGAGGCAGTTGTTGCCCTCGGCTGTTGTCGATTTCGACGACTTACGCCATTGAATGTCCATACTTCTCACGCCTTCATACTTGTTGTGCGATCTTTCGAATGAAGTCCCGTGAACGCTTGGGATCGAGCGAACGCTCCTCGGTCCGGTCCAGTGCGGCCCGGTAGTTCACGAGATGCGTCTCAGCATCCAGGAATGCGGGCCCGTTCGTCGTGTCCGTCTGCACGGTGTCGAGCTGCGGGACGGGGCCGAAAACGTATTGCGTCGAACCACCAGTGTCCACGAAACCGCCCGCCGAGAACGGAATGGCCCGGACCGTGACGTTCTCGCGTTCGGACTCTTTCAGCAGGTAGTCGAGCTGGCCGCGCGCCACCGCGGAGCCGCCGAAAGTCATGCGCAGCGCGGCTTCATGAATCAGAAACGTGAACTCGGGGGGATTCTCCCGGTCCAGGACATCGCGGCGCTTCAACCGGTGCGAAAGTTGACGTCGCTGCCTTGTGACGCTCGGCGGAGGGACCGCCTCGGCCAACACGGCGCGCACGTAGTCCTCGTTCTGCAGCAGCCCCGGCATGGAGAGCATCTGCACACACCGGACGCCGACGGCGTGATGCTCCAACTCGGCCAAGTCCAGCGCACCGCTGGCGAGGTCGCCGCGATAGTCCTCCCACCACCCGGTGATCCGCTCCGCCGCCATCGCGGCGAGTGCATCGACGTACGCGGCGTCGGGGCACGCGTAGTGGCCGGCCCAAGTGCGTACCCGCTCAGGGCTCACGCCGAAGCGGCCCGATTCGGTGTTGCTGATGGTGGTGCGGTCGGTGCCCAGCACCTCGGCGGCCTGGGTCATGGAAAGGCCGGTGTGCTCCCGGATCTTGCGTAGCTCGGTACCCAAGCGGCGCTGTCGTGCCGTGAGTGCCTTCCTCGGTGCCATCGGCCTCTCCTCTTGTCGGGTCTCAGTCTGGCCTGCCAGCCACATCACAATCCACTTGGTTACCCACTATATCGAGCTGGGTACAACACGTTATGGATACAGGCTACTGTCCTCTCAGCACCGCGCCACGCGTCAGCGGCTCGAAGTGCCGCTGCACAAGCGCGCCCAAGTCCGGACCCCACGTTGGGAGACGACGACATGACGCCCGCCACCCCCACCCCAACCCCCGCACCACCCCAACCCCCTCAGGGCGGCGAGACCTACCGCCTCGCCGTACCCAACACCGCCGCCGCCCCAAAAATCGCGCGGGAATTCCTCGACACGCTCCTCCGCGTCAGCCGGCACGACGCCCTCGCCGACGACGCCCGCCTCTGTGTAACCGAGCTGGTCACGAACGCTCACCGGCATACACAGACCCACCGGATCGGGGTGACGGTCGCCGTCAACCGGAAGCGGATCACGGTGTACGTGACGGACGACGCGCCCTGGTCCCTGCCCGTACCCAGCACCGTCCCCACCGAGCGCGAACTCGGCTGCGGGCAGGGCGTGTTCCTGTTGGACAGCGTCGCCGAGGCGTGGGGGTCGACCATCTACGGGGGCCTCTCCCCCAGCCACAAGGCCGTCTGGTTCACCCTCGCGCGAGCGGGGACGGCCGCGTAATGGTCACGGAACTCACCGGACCGTACGGGGACTTCGTCCTCATCGCCATCATCCTCGGCGTGATCGCCGCCGGGCTCTCGATCCATCTCGATTAATCAAGTTTGACTAGCTGACGGAACGGGCATACGCTTCGAGCGAGCGATCTAGTCAAGCTTGACCAATGAAGCACGGGAGACAGAGTATGCCCCTTCTGCCCGACACCGGTTACACCCCCACCCCGGACGAACTCGCCTCCATCGAGGCGTGGTTCGCCGCGTACGACGCCCACAGCGCCAAGCGGGACATCGCGCGGATGGCGGACGTCGCCGTCTTTCCGCTCAATCTCATCAGCGACAACTCGGCCGGCGACGGGGCCTCGGCCCAGTGGGACAGGGAACAGTTCGTCGCGACGATGACCCATGTGATGGGCGACGGCGGAGACGGGGACCTGACGTTCGACTCCGTACGTACGCCCGTCTTCCTCACGTCCGCGATGGTCGTCGTCTTCACCGACTCCACGATGACGACGGCCGGGGGCGAGACCCAACAGCTGCGCTACGCAGACGTGTTGATCAAGCGGAACGGCGAGTGGGCGTTCCAGACGATGATCCAGGGCGGCTGGGGCGACAACCTCAGCTGAGCTACAAGGATCCTCCGGCGGGCGCGCCCGCGAACCGGGTGATGAGGAAGTCGAGCCGTTCCTCCTGGACGTCCGGGGGGATACGGCCGCTGCCGGACAGGACGGCCATGCCGTGCAACGCGCTCCAGGTGACTTCGGCGACCAGTTCGCGCCGGTCGTCGTCCGGGCGGAAGCAGTTGACGAACTCGTCGAAGCAGGCCCGTAGCGCGGGCGGCGTCTCGGCGCTCGCGAACTTCAGGTCGGTGGGCAGGACGAACATGGCCTGGTACAGGGCGGGGCGCTCCGTCGCGAACTCCAGATAGGCGCCGCAGACGCCGCGCAGGGCCGGCCCCCGCCGGGATTCGGGCCCGGGGGCGGCCTGCCGTGCGCGGCGCAGCTGGGCGGCGAGTTCGGTGAAGCCGTCCATGGCGACGGCCCGCACGATGTCGTTTCTTCCGTTGAAGTGGCTGTACAGCACCGGCTGGCTGTACTCGACGCGTTCGGCCAGCCGTCGCGTCGTCACCGCCTCCCAGCCTTCGGCCTCCGCGAGTTCACGCGCGGCCGTGACGATCAGTTGGTGGCGGTGGGCGCGTTCGCGTTCGCGGCGCTCGCTGATGGCGGACATGACGACATTCTAGCAACGCTAGACATCCTGTCGAGGGCAGAGCTATCGTCGCTCCAGTTACTAGCGCCGCTAGGAATCGCTGCGGGCGCTGCCACCGGGAGGGGAATCAACCCATGCTCATCAACATCGCCAACGTGCTCGCCGGACTGATCGGCGCGGGCATCATCGTCATCGGCGTGCGCGCCTTCTGGGCACCGCAGGCCGCGGCCGGCTTCGGCATCCCCGACACGCCGACCGAGGACCGGAGCTTCCAGGCCTGGCTGACCGTCAAGGCCGTACGCGACATAGCCGCGGGCCTCTTCATCTTCATCCTGCTGGCCGGCGCGACACCTCACCTGCTGGGCTGGTTCATGCTGGCCGCCGCCTGCATACCGGTCGGCGACGCACTGATCGTGCTGCGCAGCAACGGGCCCAAGGCGACCGCGTACGGCGTCCACGGGGCAACCGCCGCGGTGATGCTGCTGATCAGCGTGCTGCTGCTCGTCGCGTAACGCGTAACCGCATCCCGCACGTGGCTCCCCGGGAGGCCGACGGCGACAGCGTCATGACCGACCACCGCCGGCGGCCAGCACCGCCTTGAGGCCTTCCCGCAGATCGTTGACGAAATACTCGGGGACCTCCAGCGACGGGAAATGTCCGCCGGATTCGGGCGACCTCCATCGGACGATCTGCCGGTACCGCTCCTGCGACCAGGCGCGCGGATACTTCTCGATGTCGCGGGGATAAATGGTGATCGCCGACGGGACGTCGACCCGGAGTTCGGGGTCGAGCGAGTTGTGGCTTTCGTAGTAGATGCGGGCCGACGACGCGCCGGTCCGGGTCAGCCAATACAGGGTGACGTCGTCAAGAACCCTGTCTCTGGAAATCGTCTCGAACGGGCTGTCCTCGGTATCCGTCCACTCGGCGAACTTGTCGAGGATCCAGGCGAGAAGCCCGACCGGTGAGTCGACGAGCGAGTAGCCGATGGTCTGCGGCCGGGTCGCCTGCTGCTTCGCGTACGCGGCGCGATGGCGCCAGAAATCGCGGGTCTCCTCGGTCCATCCGCGCTCGGCCGCCGTCAGCCCGTCCGTGGTCAACCCGGGTGGTGCCTCCGCGAACGTCGTGTGGATGCCGAGCACGTGCTCCGGGAACCTGCCGCCGAGAACGGTGGTGATATTGCCTCCCCAATCGCCGCCGTGGGCCAGGAACTTGCCGTAGCCGAGCCGTCCCATCAGTTCCACCCAGGCGGCCGCGATCTTTTCGGTTCCCCACCCGGTGGTGGCCGGCTTGTCGCTGTAACCGAAACCTGGCAGCGACGGGACCACGACGTGGAACGCCGGCGCGTCCGCGTCTTTCGGATCCGCCAACTCGTCCACCACATCGATGAATTCGGCGATGCTGCCCGGCCAGCCGTGCGTCAGGATCAGCGGAGTGGCATCCGCGCGCGCGGACCGGCGGTGCAGGAAGTGGATTCCCAGATCGTCGATGACCGTGCGGAACTGGCCGATCTGGTTGAGGCGCGTTTCGAACGACCGCCAGTCGTACCCGGTGCGCCAGTAGTGCACGACATCGACGAGGTCGGCGAGAGGAACGCCCTGGTCCCATCGGCGCGGGCCGGGCGCGGCGCGATGGACCGTCTCGGCTTCCGGCAGCCGCGCCGCGGCCAGTCGCGCGCGCAGATCGTCGAGATCGGTGTCAGTCGCGTGGGCTTCGAATGCTTGCACGTCGCTGGTCGGACGGGGCATGAGACCTCCTGGCATCGCGGAACCGTCTAAGACGGTTCTAACAGCTCTCGATGTCGGCGTGCAACCGGCTAAGGTGGTTCCATGCCTGCTCAGTTCCCGGAATTCCGTCTCGGTAAGGTGCTGGCGACCAGCTTCACGGGGACCCTGTCGGAGCGTCGCGGCAACGCCGTGGAGCGCATTCCCACGCCGAACCGACTGGTCGACTGGCTGACGGTGAGCGGCCTCGCCGTGGAGTCCTGCACCCCCGCCCAGCTCGAACGCGCCTGGGAGCTGAGGGAATCGATTCACGCCGCCGCGACAGCGGCCGCGGGCCGGGACCCCCTCCCCGCGTCTGCCGTCCAGGTCATCAATGACCGCAGCGCTCAGGGTCGGGCCGCGGCCGTCCTGACGCCCGAGGGCGATCGGCGATGGCGGCTTGGCCCGGCTTCCTCCGTGGAGGATGCCCTGGGCGTTGTCGCCGCCGACGCGATCAGCATCATCGCGGGCGAACGGGACGGAAAACTGGCCCTGTGCTCATCGCCGACGTGCCGAGCGGCCTTCTTCGACACCAGCCAGAGCCGCACCCGCAGATGGTGCGACATGAACACGTGCGGGAACCGCCAGAAGAAGGCGCGCTTCAATGCGCACAAGCAGGAGAGCCCCGGATCGGGTACGTAGTCGTTGCGCGTCATCTTGACTGCCGCATCACTCCCTATTTTCCTCAACGAGCATCGAGCAAGGTAGCTTGGGGTAATATTCGTACACATGGAGAGCGGTGAACGTGAGCTGTACTCGGTCGGCGAGGTCGCCGAGCGGCTGGGACTGCATGTGCGGACGGTGCGTAACTACGTCCGCGACGGGCGGCTGAAGGCCGTCCGGATCGGCAAGCAGTACCGCATCAGCCGGGCGGACTTCGAGGCCCTGACCAGCCTCCCGGAGACCGGGGAACCCGCCGCCGCCGACATTCCGCGCGTGCGGCACGTCGAGGTGTCGAGCATCGTGCAGATCGACTCGGTCGGACCGGAATCGGCGAGCCGGCTGAGCACTCTCGTCACGGCGAGCGCGCAGTCCGTACGGGACACGGCGGACTCCCTGCGTATCCAGGTGGTCTACGACAGCGAACGGGCCCGCATGAAGATCGTGATCCTGGGCGGCGCCGCCGACACCGCCGCTCTGCTGAACCTGATCGACGGAGTGCTCGGGCCGGGCAACGACCTGCTGCCCACCGAAGGATGGGAGACGGACCGTGCCTGATCTGCTCGTGGAGCACCACGGCGTACACGTGCTCGTGTGCGACGCCGACGGCGCGTCGATCGGCAGCGTCCAGGACGCCCTCGACCATCTGGTCGGCGCGGCCTACGAGGGCGCGGAACTGGTCGCGGTCCCGGCCGGGCGGTTCGACGACAGCTTCTACGATCTCAGCAGCGGCCTGGCCGGCGAGATTCTCCAGAAGTTCGCCAACTACCGGCTCCGGCTGGCCGTGGTGGGGGACATCTCGCACCATCTGCTGGCCAGCGCGGCCCTGCCCGATCTCGTACGGGAGGGGAACCGCGGCCGGGACATCTGGTTCGTGACCGACATCGACGAACTCACGGCGCGGCTCGGCAAGACCACCCCCTAGGAGCGGCGGTCCGCCTGGCGGGCACCGTCGGCGGGCGGCGAGTTCCGAGACGCTCAGCCGCGCCGGGCAGCCCGCTCGGCGGCCTCGCCGCGGGGATCGGTGCCACACCGGCCCAGGTCGCGCTCGCCTGGCTGCCGGTGTGACCCGATGAACGGCCCTGCCCCGTCACGACGGCGGCGGGTGACGGTGAGTTGGCGAGCTGGCAGCCGCGACCGCCGCCGCGGCGGTGTTACTCGCAGAACACCTGCACCACCCATCGACGTCTCAACCGAGGTGCATATCTGGCACCCCCAACATGGCACCCATGCACTTGCACATGACGCCACATTGGTGCCACTATGACGTCATGGACCTCACGCCGTATGTCGACAACCTCCGCCGCGAACTCGCGGTGGCCGCCGAAGCCGGCGGCGACGAAGCCCGCGCGCTGGCCGAGCGGCTCACCGCCCCCCTGGAGTCGGCGACCCGTCTGACGATGCTCAACGTGCTCTCCGCCGCGATGGACGAGATCACCCGTGAACTCGCCCCCGGCTCCGTCGACGTACGACTGCGCGGGCTCGACCCCGACTTCGTCGTGACACAGCCGGCGCGCGACGAGGCGTACGAGGCGTACGACAGGAGCGGGCCCGCCGAGCCGCTCAAGGCGCCGGCCCCGGCACCCGCCGACGGCGAGGACGGCGGCACCGCCCGCGTCAATCTGCGCCTGCCCGCCCATCTCAAGACGCGCGCCGAGGAGGCCGCGAGCCGCGAGGGACTGTCGGTCAACGCGTGGCTGGTACGAGCCGTATCGGCCGCGGTCGAAGGCGGTGGCGGCACCCCGCCACGTACGGCGGAGAAGCCCCGACCCACCCGCACCGTCGGACAGAGCTACACGGGCTGGGTGCGCTAGCCGCACCACGCCCCACCAGCAAGGACACCACCAAGACCCAAGAGGACGGGACAGCCATGCCTTCTTTCGACGCTCCTTTCGACACCCCCGAACCCATCTCCGCCACCACCCAGGTGGAGGCCGGATCCATCCGGTTCATCGCCGCCGACCGGCTCGACACCCTCGTGGAGGTGCAGCCCCGCGACCCGAAGAAGGACCAGGACGTCCGGACGGTCGAGCAGACCGAAGTGCGTTACGTGAACGGCCTGTTGACCATCAAGACACCCAAGCAGCGCTACCTCGTCGGCCGCACCGGCACCGTCGACGTGACGGTCCAGCTGCCCACCGGCTCACAGGTGGAGGTGACCGGCGCCTGGGCCCAGGTGCACGGCGAGGGCCGGCTCGGCAAGGTCCGTGTGAAGACCTCGTCGGGCGACGTCCGCCTCGACACCACCGGGCCGCTGGATGTGATCGCCTCGCACGGCAGCATCACCGTCGACCACGTCCAGGGGCCCGCCGAGATCACCACCAGCTCCGGCAGCCTGCGCGTCGGCACCGTCGACGGACCGGCCGTCCTGAAGAACTCGCACGGCACCACGACCGTCGGCGACGCCCTGGGCGATCTGCGCGTGAGCGGCGCCAACGGCGACATCCTCATCGAGCACGCCGAGGGCTCGGTCACCGCCACCACCGCGCACGGCGCCCTGCGCGTGGACGACGTCGCCCGCGGCACCGTTCAGCTGGAGACCTCCTACGGCGCCATCGAGATCGGCATCCGCCAGGGCACGGCCGCCTGGCTCGACGCCAGCTCACGCGCCGGACAGGTGCACAACGCGCTCACCGCCTCCGACAGCCCGGACAAGTCCGAGGACACGGTCGAGGTCAGGGCCCACACCCGCTACGGCAACATCGACATCCGCCGCGCCCGGTCCTGACCCGCCCAACTCCCCCTGCCGGCAGGACCACTTCACCCGGTCAGGATGGGCTCCCGGCGTCCAGCGCCGGGGCGAGCACCGCGAACGTCAGGTCCGTCAGGACCGCCGGGTCCTGCGTACCGTCGCTCTCGCTCCACCGTTGCAGCACCGTGTCGAACGCGGTGAGCGCCATCCCCGCCGCCAGCTGCGGATAGAGATCCGTCGCGGGATCGAGCCCCAGGCGGCGCCCCAGCTCAGCCGTCAGGTCGTCGCGCCACTGCGCCTCCCGCTCCAGCAGGCGTGCGCGCAGGGCGGGCGTACGGAGGATCAGCCGCACCACGCGCAGCGTCCGGTCGGCGTGGTCCGGGTGGTCGGCGGCGCACGCGGCCAGCGCGACCCAGACCGCGTGCCGCAGCGCGACGGAGGGCGGTTCCTCTGCGGGGCGGGCCGCCAGCTCCGCGTGGATGCCAGCGCCCAGGTCGGCCAGGAACTGGACGACCACGTCCTCCTTCGACGCGAAGTACCGGAAGAACGTCCGCTTGGACACTCCGGCGGTCGCCACGATCTCGTCGACAGTGACGACGTCGAACCCCTTCAGCGCCAGCAACTGCAGCGCCGCCTCGGTCAGCTCGTTCGAGACGAGCCGGCGCTTGCGCTCAGCCAGGGTGCCTTCGGATCGGGTACTCACCCGACAAGCGTAGCTCCGGCGGGTGTCCGCAGCAGGTACACGCTCGTCGCGTACAGCACCGCCGCCGAGCCGAAGCCCGGGAGTGCCGTCCACAGGGCGGGAGTTGACGTCAGCGGGGCCAGGACCGCGGCCGCCGACGCCGCCACGCACATCGCCGCGCCCGTCAGGTGGTACGCGCGGATTCCGAACAGACGGGCCAGCGGGAAGAAGTGGACGCCCACCACCACCGCGACGAACGCCGGGATCGCCTCCGTGTGGTCCGTCGCCACCAGCACGCGGGCGATGGCGTAGATGGCCACCCACTCCGCCACGACCACCAAGCCGAAGACCAGGCCCGCCTTCTTCTTGCGGTCGGCCGTCGGCTCGCCCTCCGTCGGGGCGTCGGCCGCCCTGCGGCCCATACGGAAGCCCAGTACGGCGAAGGTGACCGAGACGACCGCGCCGACCGCGAGCACCACGCGGCCCGCCGTGACGGGCATGTCGGTGACGCCGCAGGCCATCCAGCCGAGGCCGAAGAGGGCCATGACGCCGGCGCCGCTCGCGCGACCGCGCAGTTCGGCGCGGGATATGCCGGGGTGGGGGCCTGCGGCCGGGGCGGTGGTCATGGGGCGGTGTCCTTACGGGCGGAGAGGAATGCCTGCGCGATTGTGCCAGTAGTCCGGGCCGCCATGGTCCGGCCGCCGCGACGAAGAGCGGCGGGGCGTGAAATCCGCCCCGCCGCCCTCAGCCGTACCGGTAACTCCGTCGACTCGGTGCCTACTTGATGATCGTGATCCGGTCCGTCGCCGGCGGCGCCAGCGGCGCCTCGACCGTGGAGTTCGCCGCGAGGTAGGCGTTGAACAGGTCCAGGTCGGACGCGCCGACCAGCTTGTTCGTGCCCTGGCCCAGTGCCGCGAAGCCGTCGCCGCCGCCCGCGAGGAACTCGTTCATCGCGACGCGGTAGGTCTTGGCCGGGTCCAGCGCCTCACCGTTGAGCTTCACCGAGGAGGTGACGATCCGGTCGGCGCCGGTCTTGGTGTTGTCCAGCGTGTAGGCGAGGCTCTTCGAGATCTGGAGGATCTTGTTGGAGGTCGCGTTGGCGCCGCTGACCTGCTGCTGGAGCGCGGTGACGAGCTGCGCCCCGGTGAGGTCGACCACGTTCATCATGTTGGTGAACGGCTGGACGGTGAACGCCTCGCCGTACGTCACCACACCGTCGCCCTCGCTGCCCGACTGGGCGTACACGAGGTCGGCGCGGATACCGCCCGGGTTCATGAACGCGAGCTGGGCACCGCCCTTGTCGGCCGGGGCCAGACCCGCGAGCTGGGCGTCGGCGATGACGTTGCCGAGCGGCGTCTCGGGCGTGGTGGCACCGCGACCGTTGATGTCGGCGGAGATGAAGCCCTGCGGCGTACCGGCGATCGGCGCCGCGGTCTTGTTCCAGCGGGCGATCAGGTCGGTCATGTCCGTGGCCTTGGACTGCTCACGGGTGACCACGTGGTTGGCCGACTTCACCTTCGTACGGACGATGTCCTTGGTCCGCAGGTCGTAGGTGAGCGTGGTGTCCGTGTAGACCTTGCCGAACGACGAGGCCGACGTGACCATGCGGTCGTTGCCCGCCGGGTCGGGGAGCGTGCACGCGTACGCCTGGTGCGTGTGGCCCGTCACCAGCGCGTCGACCTTGGGCGTGATGCCCTTGGCGATGTCCACGATCGGACCCGAGATGCCGTCACCGGGGCCGGGGCTGTCGCAGTCGTAGTTGTACGAGGTCGAGGCCGGGGCCCCGCCCTCGTGGATCAGCGCGACGATCGACTTGACGCCCTGGCGGTCCAGTTCCTTGGCGTACTTGTTGACGGTCTCGATCTCGTCGTGGAACTTCAGGCCCTTGACGCCCTCGGCGGTGACGATGTTCGGGGTGCCCTCCAGGGTCACGCCGATGAAGCCGACCTTGACGCCGTTCTTCTTCCAGACCGTGTACGGCTTGAGGACCGGCTTCCCGGACTTCTCGTACGTGGCGTTGGCCGCCAGGTAGGGGAAGTCGGCGCCCTTGAACTTCTTGCCCTTCTCGAAGCAGCCCTCGACCGGGTGACAGCCGCCCTTCTGGAGGCGGGTCAGCTCGGCGGAGCCCTCGTCGAACTCGTGGTTGCCCACGGCCGAGACGTCCAGGTCGATCTTGTTGAGCGCCTCGACGGTGGGCTCGTCGTGGAACAGCCCGGACAGCAGCGGGCTCGCGCCGACCAGGTCACCGGCCGCGGCCGTGACGGAGTACGGGTTGCCCTTGCGCGCGGTGCGCAGCGAGGACGCCAGGTACTCGACACCACCGGCGGGGACGGCCTTGACCGTGCCGTCCGCCTGTATCTCGTTCACGTTGCCCGCGGAGCCGGCCGGCGGCTCCAGGTTCCCGTGCAGGTCGTTGAAGGACAGCAGCTGGACATCGACGGTGCGGGGCTTGGGGTGCCCGTGTCCGTCGCCGTGCCCGTGGCCGCGGTCCTGCGCCCCGGCGGCGGGCGCGGCGGCGGCGAGAGCGCCGAGTGTGGCAAGTCCGGCTACGGCGGCGAGCACCCGCCGTGCCGCGCGGTTTTTCTGCGGTGTCGCTGACATCGATCCCCTTGTTGCTTCCGCTTGTAAGTTCCGTGTGAGGGAGAACAGCTGCGAGCGGCAGCCTAGAGTCCACGCGCGTAGAGCAACAGGGGTGTTCTGGTTACGACCTGGTTGCCAATACCCGTCATAGGGGCATGAGCGAGTACCCGGGCACGTACCCGGGGGAACACGCGGGTGCGCCGTACCCTCGACGCATGACTGATACCGCAGCCGCCGATCCGGGTCGGCAGATCGAGACTCTCGACGAGATCACCCCCGAGCAGGCACGGGCCGTCCTCGAACTGCTCGACACGGCAGCCCGGTCGGACGGGGTGCAGGCCGTGTCCGAGCAGGGGCGGTTGCAGTTGCGCGGGGGCCCGAGGGCCGGGGTGCGGCACTTTCTGTTGACCGCCGGCGGGGAGCTGACGGGGTACGCCCAGCTGGAGGACACCGACCCCGTCGAGGCGCCGGCCGCCGAGTTGGTCGTACATCCGTCGCACCGGGGGCGCGGGCACGGGCGGGCGCTCGGGGCCGCGTTGCTCGCCGCGTCCGGGAAGCGGCTGCGGGTGTGGGCGCACGGCGGCAAGTCGGCCGCCCGGCATCTGGCACAGGTGCTCGGGCTGACCATGTTCCGTGAACTGCGCCAGCTGCGGCGGCCGTTGGAGCCCCTGGACATCGCGGAGCCGGTCCTGCCCGACGGGGTCACCGTCCGTACCTTCGTGCCGGGCCGGGACGACGCCGCCTGGCTCGCCGTCAACGCCGCCGCGTTCGCCCACCACCCCGAGCAGGGCGGACTCACGCAGCGCGATCTGGACGACCGCGTCGCCGAGCCGTGGTTCGACCCGAAGGGCTTCTTCCTGGCCGAGCGGGACGGCCGGCTCGTGGGCTTCCACTGGACCAAGGTGCACGCCGCCGAACACCTCGGCGAGGTGTACGTCGTCGGCATCAGCCCCGACGCGCAGGGCGGCGGCCTCGGCAAGGCGCTCACCGCGATCGGGCTGCGGCACCTGGCCGCGCAGGGCCTGCCGACGGCGATGCTCTACGTCGACGCGGACAACACGGCGGCGGTGACGGTGTACGAGCGGCTGGGCTTCGCGACGCACGAGGTGGACCTGATGTACCGCACGGAGACGTGAATGACCTGGTGAAGGACCCGGTGAAGCGCCTGGTCGGGCGACCGGCCAAGTAGGCGGAGGGGCGGTGGAGTTGACACCGCCCCTTCTTCGTTCCATGCTTTCACTACTTCCCTAGTGAAAGGGTGCTTGCGGCGTGATCGAATACCGCATCGACCGGCGCAGCGGTGTCGCCACCTACCTCCAGATCGTCCAGCAGACCAAACAGGCCCTCCGGCTCGGCCTGCTGGAACCCGGCGACAAACTGCCCACGGCACGCGAGGTCGTGGAAGCCACCGCCATCAATCCCAACACCGTCCTCAAGGCCTACCGCGAACTGGAGCGCGAAGGCCTGGCCGAAGGGCGGCGCGGACTGGGGACCTTCGTACGCGGCACGCTCGGCGGCGGCGCCGCCGACAGCCCGCTGCGGGCCGAACTCCGCGCCGAACTCGCCACATGGGCCGAACGGGCCCGGGACGGGGGGCTGGAGAGGGACGACCTGTCCGCTCTCTTCGACTCCGTCCTCGCAGAACACTTCACGACGAGCACCACGACCGGCACCACGACGAGCACCACGACCAGCACCACGACCGGCACCACGACGAGCACCACCATCAAGGGGGAACACTCATGACAGCCGCGGCGATCGAGGCCACCGGCCTCGGCAAGCGCTACGGGAAACGGCGCGGCTGGGCCCTGCGCGAGTGTTCCTTCCGGATCCCGGAGGGCCGTATCTGCGCCCTCGTCGGCCCCAACGGCGCCGGCAAGTCCACCCTCCTCGCCCAGGCGGCGGGAGTGCTCCCGGCCACCGAAGGCGGCATCCGTGTCCTCGGCGAGCGCCCGGCCGATGCCCGCGAACGAATCGCGTATGTCGCCCAGGACAAGCCCCTGTACGGGCAGTTGACGATCCGCGACACCCTGCGGATGGGGTACGAACTCAACCCCGGCCGCTGGGACGCCGAAGCCGCCGAGCGGATCGTCGCCGAGGGACGGCTCGACCCCGCCGTACGCGTCCGTACGCTCTCCGGCGGCCAGCGCACCCGCGTCGCACTCGCCCTCGCACTCGGCAAACGCCCCGAACTCATGCTGCTGGACGAGCCGATGGCCGACCTGGACCCGCTCGCCCGCCACCAGCTGATGGGCACGCTCATGGCCGAGGCCGCCGAGCGCGGCACCACCGTCATGATCTCGTCGCACATCCTCACCGAGCTGGAAGGCACCTGCGACTACCTGCTGCTCCTCGACGACGGCAAGATCCGTCTCGGCGGCGAGAGCGAGGACCTGCTGACCGCGCACCGGCTGGTCACCGGCCCCGTACGCGACCTGGCACCGCACACGGTCGTGGACACCCGCACCACCGGCCGCCAACTCACCGCCCTGATCCGCCCCGACGGACCGGTCGCGCACGACTGGCAGACCGTGGAACCTTCCCTGGAGGAACTGTTGCTCGCCCACCTGCGCTCCCCGGGCGCGCCCGTCCTGCTCACGCCGAGCGCCGAATCACGGAGCACCGAGCGGCCAGTGGCGGTGACGGCATGAGCACCCTGACACCACGTGGCCCGGCCTGGGTCGCGATACGGCAGAACCGCCCCGCGCTGTGGACGGCGCTGCTCATCACGGTGCTCGCCGTCGGCTGCTGGATCGCCGCCCGTGTCTGGGTCGGCTCGACGGGGTTCGTCGTGAGCTGCGGCAAGGGGTGCGACGCCTCCACGAACGCGGCCGGCTGGTTCCGCTGGGCGGAGAACTACGTCGCGGGCACGGCCATCCTGCTGCCACTGCTCGTCGCCGCCTTCACCGCCGGACCACTGATCGCCCGTGAACTGGCATCGGGCACATACCGGCTGGCCTGGACCCAGTCGGTGTCGCCCGCCCGCTGGCTCGCCGTCCGACTCGCCTGCGCCGCCGCGGTCGCCACCGCCGGCACCGTCCTCCTGGTCGTCACCTTCCGCTGGAGCAGGTCCTACACCCTGTCCGAGCCGTACGCCTCCATGTTCACGTCCCTGTCCTGGGACGACCGCGAGGCCTTTCCCGCCATGGGGTTGACCGCTGTCGGCTACGTCCTGCTGGCGGTCGCCGTCGGCGCGCTCGCGGCCGTACTCGTGCGGCGCACCCTGCCGGCGATGGCCGTCGGCCTGGTCGCCACGGGGGGAGTCGGGCTGCTCTTCGCCTGGGTGCGGCCCTACCTGTGGCCGACCCTCACGGCCGAGAGGAAGGGGATGGGCGCCGTGGCGGACTCGTCCCACCCCTGGATCGTGCAGCGGGGCGTCGTCCTGGCCGACGGCAGCCGGATGACCCAGGAGGAGTGCTGGGACATGGGCTACGCCAAGTCGCCGTGCGGCTCGGAATCCCCGGACCTCGTCAACTTCGCCGACTACCACCCCACCTCGCACCTCTGGCCCCTCCAGCTCGTCGAGACCGGCATCGTGCTGCTGCTCGCCGCGGCGTGCGTCTTCGCCGCTTTCAAGGTATTGCGCCGCATCCACGGCTGAACCCGACCGCGCACAGGGGCCCGTCCATCACAGGGGAGCGGACGGGCCCCTGTCCGTCGGGGCGGGGCCCTGTCCGTTGAGGCGAGGCCCCGCCCGTTCACCTCTCCGCTCACCTCGTACGATCCCGGGAACCGCCCCGCCACACCCCGCCCCGACCCCCCTGGCACCCCGCCGCGCCCCGCCCCGCTTCCCCTGCACGTCATGTCGCCGTTACCGGCCATTCAGACGCGCTTGCGACGCTCTCGGAATGCAGCCCGCTGTGCCCCCCACTCCGAACGGCAGGTTCCGTCTCGCCCCCGCCGGCTCCGACGCGCCTGTCATGCCTTCCGCGCGGAACAATGGAGGTATGAGCCAGCAGCCTGCCGAGACCCCGGTCCACCCGCAGCCGTCCGTCGGTTCCATCGCCGCGCACCGGCCGCACACGGTCAGCGCCGCCGTGTCCGATCTGGAGCCCGATCTCGACGCCGATCTCGACTCGTACGAGCAGGACAGCGACCACGAGGGCGGCGAGCTGCCCCAGGGCCGCTTCCTCGACCGTGAGCGCAGCTGGCTCGCCTTCAACGAACGCGTACTGGAACTGGCCGAGGACCCGGCCACCCCACTACTCGAACGGGCGAATTTCCTCGCGATCTTCGCGTCCAACCTGGACGAGTTCTTCATGGTCCGCGTCGCGGGCCTGAAACGGCGGATAGCGACCGGCGTAGCCACCCGTTCGGCCTCAGGGCTCCAGCCCCGCGAAGTGCTCGACCTGATCTGGACCCGGTCGCGGGAGATCATGGCCCGGCACGCCGCCTGCTTCCAGCAGGACGTCTCCCCCGCGCTGGCCGACGAGGGCATCCACCTGATCCGCTGGGGCGACCTCACGGAGAAGGAGCAGGCGCGCCTCTTCACCCTCTTCCGGCAGCAGATCTTCCCCGTCCTGACGCCGCTGGCCGTGGACCCGGCGCACCCCTTCCCGTACATCTCGGGGCTCTCCCTCAACCTCGCGGTCGTCGTCCGCAACCCCGTCAGCGGCCACCGGCACTTCGCCCGCGTCAAGGTCCCGCCACTGCTGACCCGCTTCCTGGAGGCGTCCCCGCAGCGGTACGTGCCGCTGGAGGACGTCATCGCGGCGCACCTGGAGGAGCTGTTCCCCGGGATGGAGGTCCTGGCGCACCACATGTTCCGGGTCACCCGCAACGAGGACCTGGAGGTGGAGGAGGACGACGCGGAGAACCTCCTCAAGGCGCTGGAGAAGGAACTGATGCGGCGCCGCTTCGGCCCGCCGGTGCGCCTGGAGGTCGAGGAGTCGATCGACCCGTACGTGCTCGACCTGCTGGTCCGCGAGTTGAAGGTGTCCGACGCCGAGGTCTATCCGCTGCCGGGGCCGCTGGATCTGACCGGGCTCTTCGGGATAGCCAAGCTCGACCGGCCGGAGCTGAAGTTCCCCAAGTTCATCGCCGGCACGCACCGCGATCTCGCGGAGGTGGAGTCGGCGTCGGCGCCGGACATCTTCGCGGCGCTGCGGGAGCGCGACGTACTGCTGCACCACCCGTACGACTCGTTCTCCACCTCCGTCCAGGCGTTCCTGGAGCAGGCGGCGGGCGACCCGGACGTGCTGGCGATCAAGCAGACGCTGTACCGGACGTCCGGCGACTCCCCGATAGTCGACGCGCTGATCGACGCCGCCGAATCGGGCAAGCAGGTCCTGGTCCTCGTCGAGATCAAGGCCCGCTTCGACGAACAGGCGAACATCAAGTGGGCGCGCAAGCTCGAAGAGGCCGGCTGCCATGTCGTGTACGGGCTGGTCGGGCTCAAGACGCACTGCAAGCTCTCGCTCGTGGTGCGGCAGGAGGGTGAGACCCTGCGCCGCTACAGCCATGTCGGCACCGGCAACTACCACCCGAAGACGGCACGGCTCTACGAGGACCTGGGCCTGCTCACGGCCGACCCGCACGTCGGGGCCGACCTGTCCGACCTCTTCAACCGGCTGTCGGGCTACTCGCGGCGCGAGACCTACCGCCGGCTGCTCGTCGCGCCCAAGTCGCTGCGCGACGGGCTGATCACCCGGATCAACAAGGAAGCGGCGCACCACCGTTCGGGCCGCCCCGCCTACGTACGCATCAAGGTCAACTCGATGGTCGACGAGGCCGTGATCGACGCGTGCTACCGCGCGGCGCAGGCGGGCGTGCCGGTCGACATCTGGGTGCGGGGCATCTGCGCCGTGCGCCCCGGAGTGCACGGCCTGTCGGAGAACATCCGGGTGCGCTCCATCCTCGGCCGCTTCCTCGAACACTCGCGGGTCTTCGCCTTCGGCAACGGCGGCGAGCCCGAAGTGTGGTTCGGCAGCGCCGACATGATGCACCGCAACCTCGATCGTCGTATCGAGGCTCTGGTACGGGTCACCGACCCGGCGCACCGCGCGGCCATCACCCGGCTTCTGGAGACCGGCATGGCGGACGACACCGCCTCCTGGCATCTGGGCGCGGACGGGAACTGGACCCGGCACTCCGTCGACGCGGACGGGCAGCCGTTGCGGCACGTACAGGAAATGCTCATTGACGCCCGGAGGCGCCGGCGTGCAGCACCATGAAACAGACACCGCCGGCTCGGTCGGTACGGCCCGGCCCTCCCACTCCAACGACGCCTTCGAGGCGACCGCGGGGCAGGTTCTCGCCGGGTATCTGAACACCCGGTGCGGGGACTTCCTGCGCAGCCTGCGGCTGTACGGGGAGAGCGGCTCGGACACGGCGGCGGCCGAGGAGGCGGCGTCGGCGCTGCGCTGCTCGGCGCGGCGGATCGCGGGCAGCCTGCACACGTTCCGGGTGCTGCTCGACCCGGTGTGGGCGGACCAGCTCCGTACGGAACTGGGCTGGCTGTCCGGCACCCTCGCGCAGGAGTACGCGTGCACGGCGCGGCTGCACCGGCTGGTGTCGGCGCTGGCACGGCTGTCGGGGGCGGGCACGGTACCGACCGCTCGTAACGGCGAAGGCGCCCCGGCTCCGGCGTCCGCCGGAGCGCTGACCGTCGGGGCGTCGCGCGCCGGAGCGCTGCTGGAGCGGCAGTTGACCCTCGCGCGTACGCGGTCGCACTCGGCGGCGCTCCAGGCGCTGGGCTCGTCCCGCTTCCACGCGGTGGCCGACGCCGTCGCCGTACTGGCCTCCGAGGTACCGCTGGCGCCGGTCGCGGGCGCGCCCGCCGCCGAGATCCTGGCCTCCCCGCAGGGCGCGGCCGAACGAAGACTCCTCGACGCGGTCTCCGCGCTGCCCCTGGCCCGCGCCGCGCACCCGTACAACGCGGAGGCCCTGGTCCACGGCCTCTCCACGCCCTCCGACGGCGAGGCCCAAGACGCACCGTGGCACCAGGTGCGGCTGCTGCTCAGACTGCACCGTTACGCCCAGGAGGTCCGGCACGCGGGCGGCGCCCCGGACCCGGTGCTCGCCGACGCGGGCCGCGCGCTGGACCGCCACCGCGACGCGGCCGAGGCGGCGGCCGCCGCGGCGAACGCGGCCCGCACACCGCGCATCGCCCCGGCGACGGCGTACGCGCTCGGGGTGCTGCACGCGGACCAGCGCCACGAGGTGGAGGCGGCGCGCTACGACTTCCAGCAGATCTGGGGTCGGCGGGCGGTGACCACGCCATGAGCGGTCCGGGCGGCACCGGCACCCGTACCGTCCTCGCGGCGGGCTGCGTGCTGTGGCGGAAGTCCCCGTACCGGGCGGACGGCACCGAGATCTGCCTGGTCCACCGGCCGAAGTGGGCGGATTGGTCACACCCGAAAGGCAAGCTCAAGCGTGGAGAAGCGTTCGCGGATGCGGCGATTCGTGAAGTGCACGAAGAGACAGGCATGACGTGCGCCTTGGGCTCCGCCCTACCCACAGCCCGGTACTTGGCGCTGGGCAGTCCAAAAGAGGTGCGCTACTGGGCGGCGGAAGCCACCGGTGGAGCGTTCGTGGCGAGCAAGGAAGTGGACCGGGTCCTCTGGCTGACTCCTGCGGCGGCGCGCGAGCGTCTCACCCACGAGAGAGACAAAGAGCTCGTCACTGTATTTCTCGATGTCCTTCGCTCTGTCGGCAAGTAGCTGTGGCGGTGAGGCAGGAAAGGCGCCGATGGAATGGCTGAGGACTACGCAGAGACTGGCTCTTTCTTCTTTCCCCGCCGTTGATTCCGATCTCGAGCCGGTTTGTTTTCATCTTTCCGCCATGTCACCTTGAGCAAAGCAGGATCGAATCGCGCCTTATCACTGACGCCAATAGGCACAGGCATCACCACGATCGAGGTGAAGATCCGCCCTATTACCTCTCGCCGTTCCGACAGGCCCATACCCTCCCACTTCGCTCGACTCCATCCGCGAAGCAGGTTCCTCGCCAGGGAATGACCTTGACTTCGATGTCGGCGAATTCCTCGTCCAAGTATGCGAGCGCAAGACCCTCCAGGTACTGGTCGACGGGAGCAACTCGACGACCGACGCCCTTGCAGTTGGGATCTCCGCATCGGTAGTAGTCTCCGTATTTCGCATTCCTCCCTGACGCCTTATTGCCGCTGAGCTTCGAGTAGTAGATCTCATCAAAATCATTGAGGCGCCCGCATCGGAGGAAACCAGAGAAAAGGTAGCCACGAGTCCGAGTCCGCATCCCCTCTGCGGCCGGCCGACCCGTCTCCTTCTTCTTCATCCCCCGGTGAAGGCGGTTCGCCTGGACCCCGACCATGATGGATCTCCACATTTCATAGGTGCATCCATCGGATTCCTCAGCATGGTCCCACTCACCGATGACGGGCTCACCGGTCTCGGCATTCATCAAGACCTCACCGCCGAGTACGCGCCCACCCCACCAGGCCGGGTTGGTGACGATGCCCTTCACGCCCTGCTCCGTCCAGGCGCCCCCTCTGGCCGTCGTGACCCGCTTCTTGTTGATCTCCCCCGTGATACTTCGCCACGACCGACCGGCGTAGCGCAGCTTGATCATGTCGGTCAGGTGCGGCCACTCTTCTTCGTTCCGAAACCTGTTGCCGACCCGGTACGGATCCCTGGACGCTCCGAGCCAGCCGAAGCGGCGCGGCGCACCGTAAGTCCTGCCCTCCTCTGCTCTGTCGGCAGCGTTCCGCATGGTGCGCTTACGGATCTTCCCTACCTCGGCTTCGCCCAGACCCGAGGTTTCGATGCCGGACATGATCGTTCCGTCGTCGTTGACCAAGTCCAAGAGAGTCGTGTCCTCGATGAAGACGCCTTCGCCGACTATGGCAAGGGCGTCTTGGAAGGCCACGAAGTCACGAGGCAGGCGATAGACACGCTCCTTCTCCACGGCGACGCAGCCGCGCACAGGGAACCCCGACTCCTCCTCCCGCCCGTGCGTGATGTCGGCACACATCTGCCGAAAAGCAGGCCTCAGGACCTCGCGTTTCGCGGCGGACAAGTTGTTGTCCTCGTAGTGCAGGACCACCGCGCACCCGTGCAGTTCGGCGTTCTTGGTGTTGTTCTTGTGCTGGCGTCCGACGCCGATGCCGTCGCCGTTCAGGCGGTCGGCGGAGATGCGAGCGTAAGAGATGACGGGGGTACGGCCGCTCAGCCACTCATCGAGCGTGTCTCCCTTGTCCAGCCACGTCTGGAGAGACGGGGCAACGAACGACCGGGAGAACGTCTTCGACGGGCGCGAGGGGTTCCGGGTGTCGATCGCCCGGACAGGGCCTAGGTGCACCGTGATCAGCGGTGTGACACCTTCCGTTGCATCCCAAGGGCAATCGGACACGCGTGAAACCCCTCCGGGTCAGTTCTTGACCTCCTTCACCGAGGTCGGACCCAGCTGCTTGGCGCTGGCGTACTCCGGCATCGTCATGGGCTTGTCGAACAGGAAGAACGACTGGTTCGTGCCGACCGTGAACTCGATGTACGCGCCGGTCGTGGCATCGAAGCCGTAGTACGCGTTGCACATCGACCCCGCCGAGTACACCCCGTCCATCCCCGGCAGCGAGACGACCACCTTGCCCTCGGCCGAGGAGTCCACCTTCTCGGTCGGCGTGAGCATCTCGCAGCGCGCGACGGGCAGGCCCTTCATGATGAAGTACCCGTACTCGCCGTTGGCGTTCTGGATGTAGACGTAGCTCAGCTTGCCCCGCTTGCCCCAGGTCTTCACCCACTGGTTGATGGCCTCGCGGGTCGGCGAGTACTCCATCTTCCCGGCGGGCTGGTTCGCCACGAGCTGGTCGTAGTTCCTCTCCTTGGCCTTGGTCTCCTTGCCCCGGCTGGAGTCGTCCTCGCACGCGGTCAGCCCCACCCCCAGGGTGAGCGCCACCATGGATGCCACGACGGCACGAGTGATCGTCTTCATGCTGTGCTGCCCCTTTCCCGGGCTGGTGGTGGTCACTTGGCGCAGACGGTGTCGTCGGTCCCGGCGGCCAGGCGGTACGGCAGATCCCGGTCGCGGAAGGGGGCGCGGTGCTCTTGGGCGGCCTTCGAGTTGTAGTCGTTGACCGACTCGATCCGCGACGCCTTCAGCGCCGTGACGGACTGGTCGATCTGGGCCTTACGGGCGTCCGAAGCGGCCCCGCGCTCCTCCTTGAGGGCCTTGATCGAACCCTCGGCGTTCTGCACGGCCTCGCACAGATCGAAGAACTCCTGATACGTCGACTGCCGGAAGGCACCCGACCCGACGGTGTCCTCCCGCTCCTCCGCCGCACCACGGAACGGCGCCGTGATCCACCCGGCGCCCCCGAAGACGAACGTGCCGATCAGGCCCAGCACCGCCAGCCCGACGATCCCGTAGGCAAGCCACGTGCCGACCCGTACTCCCTCTCGCACAACCCCCATCACATTCCCTCCTTCGCTCGACCGGCGACCCTCATCCGAGTGTGGGCGCCGCTGAACCGGCAGCCCATGGGAGGGAGTTGGGAGTTGGATGTAATGCGCCCGCGTGCCTGGGAATCGGGCTAGGCGAGCGCCGGCCACGGCTCCGGCGGCGAGGAGGCGAAGAACCGGAGGATGCCGAGGAGCCGGGCGGCCGGGGGCGCCGTCCAGTGGCGTTCACCCGCGACCGGGGTGGGGTTCTTCAGGCGGGCGAGCGCCCAGGTGAGGTGGTACCGCAGGACGCGGGCCTCCCAGGCGTACGAGCCACCCGGCCCGTTCGGGCCACCCGGCCCGTCGTCGTCCGCGGCGGCCCCGCCCTCCCGGTAGCCGTCGAGCATCGCCGGGATGCCCCACAGCGGTGTCTTGGCGAACTCGACCGCCGGGTCCGCCCACATCGCGTCACCCCAGTCGACAATCCCCGTGAGAGTGAGCGCGGGCGAGTCCGGCCCCGGGTTCACGAGCAGGTTCTGCGGAGCGATGTCACCGTGCACCAGCACGCTCGACGCCGGGCCGGGGATCCGCTCCGCGAGCCGGTCGAACCAGCCGCCCAGCCACCGCGCGGCATCGGCGTCGAGCATGCCGTCCGCCAGCAGACCCTCGACCAGCCGGCGCGGGGCGCCGACGTCGGGGTCGTACTCCACCGGAACACCGGTCAGCTCCCCCACACCTGCGGGCGTCACCCGGTGCAGCCGGGCCAGCTCCCGCCCCACCTCCCGGAAAACCCCCTCGGCCGGACCCTCCACCTCCGCGAGGTCCGCCCCCGGCGCCCGCTCCAGCACCATGTACGGCACGTCCGCGTCGTCACGGCTGTCGTCGAAGGTGACGAGCGCCGGCGTACGCACTCCGGCCCCCCGCGCGACGGGAATCACCGCCGCCTCCTTCACCAGGTCGGCGACGAACGCCTCCGTACGCGGCACGCGCAGTACGAGATCCCGCCCCAGGGACCAGGCCCGGTTCGCCACCCCTGAGGCCATGGGGCGCACTTTCTCGACCCCCACGCCGTGTCGAGCGGCGATCCGGGCCAGAGCCGCACCAGGCTGTCCGTCACGGTTCACCTTCCGTTCACTCCCATCCGTCAGCGGCTTCACCTGATCTGCCTAATTTCGGCCTTACACGGTGACCGGCATACCGCCGGCCCCACCACCTCGACGCACGCCGCCGTAGAAGTGCGTACACCCGCACACAGGCGGCTTCTGGAAGGAACACCCGAAGTGAAGCTTCAGCGCAAGAACCGGCTGCGCGCCACCGCGCTCGGTGCCCTCGCCGTCTCCGGCGCCCTGGTTCTCACGGCGTGCGGCTCGGACGACAACACGGAGGCCTCCGGCTCCGGCGACAAGAGCGCCAGCGCCTCCTCCGACATCAAGTGCGACGGCGCCAAGGGCCAGATCCTTGCCGCCGGATCGAGTGCCCAGAAGAACGCGATGGACCTCTGGGTCAAGAACTTCCAGCAGGCCTGTTCGGGCGTCGAGATCAACTACCAGCCGGTCGGTTCCGGCGGTGGCATCACCAAGTTCACGCAGGGCCAGGTCGCCTTCGCGGGCTCCGACTCCGCCCTGAAGCCCGAGGAAGTCACCGCTTCCGAGGAGATCTGCAAGGGCGGCAAGGGCATCAACCTCCCGATGGTCGGCGGCCCCGTCGCCATCGGTTTCAACGTGCCCGGCGTCGACAGCCTCGTCCTGGACGGCCCGACCCTCGCCAAGATCTTCGACTCGAAGATCAAGAAGTGGGACGACAAGGCGATCGCCACCCTCAACCCGGACGCCAAGCTGCCCAGCACCGCGATCCAGGCGTTCCACCGCTCGGACGAGTCGGGCACGACCCAGAACCTGAACAAGTACCTCAAGGCCGCGGCCCCGGCCGACTGGAAGTACGACGACAGCTCGAAGTCGTGGGAGGCCAAGGGCGGCCAGGCCGCCAGCGGTTCCTCCGGCGTCGCCTCCAGCGTCAAGGACACCGAAGGCGCCATCGGCTACTTCGAGCTCTCCTACGCGACCGCCAGCAACCTGACCACCGTCAAGGTGGACACGGGCGCCGGTGCGCCGGTCGAGGCCACCACGGAGAACGCCTCCAAGGCCATCGCCGCCGCCAAGGTCAAGGGCACCGGCAACGACCTGGCCCTGGAGCTGGACTACGCCACCAAGGCCGAGGGTGCCTACCCGATCATCCTGGTGACGTACGAGATCGCCTGCGACAAGGGCAACAAGGCCGAGACCCTGCCCAGCGTCAAGGCGTTCCTCAACTACACCGTCAGCGAAGAGGGCCAGAAGGTCCTGAGCGAGGCCGGCTACGCGCCGCTCCCGACGGAGATCGCGGCCAAGGTCCGCGAGATCGTCCCCACCCTGTCCTGACCCCCGGACGTGGCCGGTCCCGCCGAGCGGGGCCGGCCACGTCTTCCGGTGCACCGCCGCCAGGAGCCGCGACCCGGCTCCGCAGACCGGAGAAACGATGGATACAGCAGCCGCACCCAACGACGCACCGCCACCCCCCACCCTTGAGAACAAGGGCGCGAGCAAGGGGCCGAAGCAGCTCGGCGACCGGATCTTCCTGGGTCTGTCCCGTGGCTCCGGTATCACCCTGCTGGTCATCATGGCCGCCATCGCCGCGTTCCTGACCTACCGCGCGACGCTCGCGATCTCCAAGGACGAGACGAACTTCCTCACCACCTTCGAGTGGAACCCGCAGGGAGACCCGCCGTCCTTCGGTATCGCCGTACTCGTCTTCGGCACCATCATCAGCTCGATCATCGCCATGGTGATCGCTGTCCCGGTCGCCATAGGTATCGCGCTCTTCATCTCGCACTTCGCGCCCCGCAGACTCGCCTCGCCGATCGCGTACCTGGTCGACCTGCTGGCAGCCGTACCGAGCATCATCTACGGCCTCTGGGGCGCCGTCTTCCTCGTCCCGTACCTCGACGGCCTGAACAAGTGGCTCAACGAGTACTTCGCCTGGACGTACATCTTCGAGAAGACCAACGAAGGCATCGCCCGCAACCTGTTCACCGTGGGCATCCTGCTGGCGATCATGATCCTGCCGATCATCACCAACGTCATCCGTGAGGTCTTCCTCCAGTCGCCGAAGATGATCGAGGAGGCCGCGCTGGCCCTCGGTGCCACGCGCTGGGAAGTCATCCGGATGTCCGTGATTCCGTTCGGCCGCTCCGGCATCATCAGCGCCTCGATGCTGGGGCTCGGACGCGCGCTGGGCGAGACGATGGCCGTCGCCGTCGTCCTCTCGCCGAGCTTCCTGCTCTCGTTCCACATCCTCGACGCGGGCGGCGGCACCTTCGCGCAGAACATCGCCGCCAAGTTCAACGAGGCGGACGAGTTCGGCCGGGACGCGCTGATCGCCTCCGGCCTGATCCTCTTCATCATCACACTGCTGGTCAACGGCGCGGCCCGCGCGATCATCGCCCGCCGCAAGGAGTACTCGGGGGCCAACGCATGAGCCACACGCTTCAGGACAAGCGGCCCTCGGTCGCCGAACCCCACGGCTCGCTCTCCCACGCGCGTATGCCCGGCTGGGCACCCCTGGCCATCGCCGCCGGCTCCGCGGCGCTGGGCTGCCTGATCGGTGTGGTGGCCGGGCTGGACAGCAAGATCCAGTGGGGTCTGCTGGCCGCGCTGATCTTCATCGGCGCCACGTATCTGATCACCGCCAAGGTGGAAGGCCCCCGGCAGGGCAAGAACCAGGTCGCGACCAGCCTGGTCTGGGTCTGCTTCATCCTGGCCGTCATCCCGCTGCTCTCGCTCGCCTGGACCACCATCAGCAAGGGCGCGGGCGTCGTCGACGGGTACTTCCTGTCCCACTCGATGAGCGGACTCCTCGACACGGACGAGGGCGGCGGCATCTACCACGCGCTGCTCGGCACCATCGAGCAGGTCGCCATCGCCACGCTGATCGCCACGCCGATCGGTCTGCTGACCGCCGTCTACCTCGTCGAGTACGGACAGGGAAAGCTCTCCCGCGCCGTCACCTTCTTCGTGGACGTCATGACCGGCATCCCGTCCATCGTCGCCGGCCTGTTCATCCTCTCGACGTGGATCCTGATGTTCGACTTCGGATTCTCCGGATTCGCCGGCGCCCTGGCGCTCGCGATCCTGATGATGCCGGTGATCGTGCGCTCCACCGAGGAGATGCTGAAGCTCGTCCCGAACGAGCTGCGCGAGGCATCCTTGGCGCTGGGCGTGCCCCAGTGGCGCACCATCCTCAAGGTGGTCCTGCCCACGGCGATCGGTGGCATCACCACCGGCGTGATGCTCGCGGTGGCCCGTATCACCGGCGAGACCGCGCCCGTGCTGCTGCTCGTGTTCGGTACGAAGCTCATCAACTCGAACCCGTTCGAAGGCGCCCAGTCGTCGCTGCCGCTGTACGTGTTCGAGCAGTACTCGGTGGGCACCGACGCCGCGGTCGACCGCGCCTGGGGCGCGGCCCTCGTACTGATCGCGTTCGTCATGATCCTCAACCTGGTGGCCCGCGGCATCGCCCGCTGGAAGGCCCCCAAGACCGGCCGCTGAGGCCCCGAAATCCGGCTCCGCCGAGCGGGGTCACGCAGAAAGCAGTGATTCAGATGGCCAAGCGAATCGACGTCAGCGGCCTGACCGCGTACTACGGCACCCACCGGGCGATCGACGACATCTCCATGACCGTCGAGCCCCGCTCCGTGACGGCCTTCATCGGCCCGTCCGGCTGCGGCAAGTCCACCTTCCTCCGCACCCTCAACCGCATGCACGAGGTCACGCCCGGTGGCCGCGTCGAGGGCAAGGTCCTGCTGGACGACGAGAATCTGTACGGCGCCAACGTCGACCCGGTCTCGGTGCGCCGTACGGTCGGCATGGTCTTCCAGCGGCCCAACCCGTTCCCGACGATGTCGATCTTCGACAACGTCGCGGCCGGTCTGCGGCTCAACGGCAAGTACCGCAAGAACGAACTGGCGAACGTCGTCGAGAAGTCCCTCAAGGGCGCCAACCTCTGGAACGAGGTCAAGGACCGCCTCAACAAGCCCGGTTCCGGCCTCTCCGGCGGCCAGCAGCAGCGCCTGTGCATCGCCCGCGCGATCGCGGTCGAGCCGGAGGTGCTGCTGATGGACGAGCCGTGCTCGGCGCTCGACCCGATCTCCACGCTCGCGATCGAGGACCTGATCGGCCAGCTCAAGGAGCGCTTCACGATCGTCATCGTGACGCACAACATGCAGCAGGCGGCGCGGGTCTCGGACCGTACGGCCTTCTTCAACCTGTCGGCCGTGGGCCAGCCCGGCAAGCTCATCGAAATAGACGAGACGGAGCGCATCTTCGCCAACCCGTCCGTACAGGCCACGGAGGACTACATCTCCGGCCGCTTCGGATAGGCCCCGGCGCCGAAAGCCGTCCTTGCGGTGCTGCATGGCGGTGCCACCGCAAGGCGAAGGGCCCGCCCCCTCTCCCAGGGGGCGGGCCCACTCATGTTGTACGGCGTTACCGAACGCGACGGCGTCAGCCGAACGTCAGCGCTCAGCCGAAGGCCAGGTTCACGATCCAGAAGCTGACCGCCGCAACGAGCGCCGCCGCCGGCATCGTGATGAACCAGCCCAGGATGATGTTCTTCGCGACACCCCACCGCACCGCGTTCACCCGCTTCGTCGCGCCGACGCCCATGATCGCCGAGGTGATGACGTGCGTCGTCGAGATCGGCGCGTGGAAGATGAACGCCGAGCCGAACATGATCGACGCGCCCGTCGTCTCCGCCGCGAACCCCTGCGGCGGATCCAGCTCGATGATCTTGCGGCCCAGCGTCCGCATGATGCGCCAGCCGCCCGCGTACGTACCCAGCGAGAGCATCACCGCACAGGCGATCTTCACCCACACCGGGATCTCGTCGCCCTGGCCCTCGACATCGGCGATGACCAGCGCCATCACCACGATGCCCATCGTCTTCTGCGCGTCCTGCAGCCCGTGCCCGAGCGCCATGCCGGCCGCCGAGACCGTCTGCGCGATACGGAAACCGCGCTTGGCCTTGTGCGGGTTGGAGTGCCGGAACATCCACATGATGCCGACCATCACCAGATAGCCGATGACCAGCCCGACGATCGGCGACAGGAACATCGGGATGACGACCTTCTCCAGCACCCCGGTCCAGATCACCTCGGTCCCGCCGGCGAGCGCCGCGCCCACCATGCCGCCGAAGAGCGCGTGCGAGGAGGAGGACGGGAGGCCGTAGTACCAGGTGACCAGGTTCCAGACGATCGCCCCGACGAGCGCGGCGAAGAGGATCCCCATCCCTCGCTGCCCGTGCGGTGTGGCGATCAGCCCTTCGCTGACGGTCTTGGCGACCCCCTGGCCGAGAAACGCCCCCGCGAGGTTCATCACGGCGGCCATCGCGAGCGCCGCGCGCGGGGTCAGCGCACGCGTTGACACCGATGTCGCGATGGCGTTCGCGGAGTCGTGGAAGCCGTTGGTGTACGTGAAGCCGAGCGCGACACCGATGGTCACGATCAGGGCGAAGGTGTCCACGTGGTTCAGGACTCCTTGACCGCGATTGTCTCCACCGTGTTCGCGACGTGCTCGAACGCGTCGGCGGCCTCCTCGAGCACATCCACGATCTGCTTGAGCTTCAGGACTTCCATGGCGTCGTACTTACCGTTGAAGAGCTGGGCGAGCAGCTTGCGGTGGATCTGGTCGGCCTGGTTCTCCAGGCGGTTGACCTCGATCCAGTACTCGGTGAGGTTGTTCATCGTGCGCAGGTGGGGCATCGCCTCGGCGGTCAGCTCCGCCGCCCGCGCCAGCACCTCGATCTGCTGCTCGACGCCCTTGGGCAGCTCCTCGACCTGGTAGAGGACGACCAGGTCGACGGCCTCCTCCATGAAGTCCATGATGTCGTCGAGCTGCGAAGCCAGGTTGTAGATGTCCTCGCGGTCGAACGGCGTGATGAAGGAGGAGTTCAGCTGATGGAAGATCGCGTGTGTGGCGTCGTCCCCCGCGTGCTCCGCCGCCCGCATCCGTTCCGCGATCTCGGCTCTGGCGGAGGAATCCGCTCCGAGCAGTTCCATGAGGAGCTTGGAGCCCGTGACGATGTTGTCCGCGGACGCGGCGAACATGTCGTAGAAGCTCGTCTCCCTGGGGGTCAGACGAAAGCGCACGGGGGATCCTCGGGTTACATCGGATTCGGTCAGGCTGATGCTAAGCGCATCATCCGGCCACGGCTAACCGGCGTCCATCAGTGTGCTGCATAGGACACGACGATCATGACGTGCCCCTGCCCCTGCGCGCGCGACTGGGTATCATATACCTACCTGGGGTATTTACTCCCCTTTCGGACATCTCTCACGAACACCCCACCAGGAGGACGCGATGACGACCACCGAGGCGGCAGGCGCGGCGACCAGCGACGCGACCTCCGGTACGGGCACGGCAGCCGGCACGGCCACGACAGACGGCGACGAGATCGTCACCGACCACGATCGCGGTGTGCACGGCTACCACAAGCAGAAGGACGAGCACCTCAAGCGGCTGCGCCGGATCGAGGGCCAGATCCGCGGGCTCCAGCGGCTCGTCGACGAAGACGTCTACTGCATCGACATACTCACCCAGGTCTCCGCCTCGACGAAGGCGCTCCAGTCCTTCGCGCTCCAGTTGCTGGAGGAGCACCTGCGGCACTGCGTGGCGGACGCGGCGGTCAAGGGCGGCGACGAGATCGACGACAAGGTGCAGGAAGCGACGAAGGCGATCGCGCGGCTGCTGCGTACCTGAACCCTGCCGAGGATCAGCGGGCCGACTTGGCCGGTGGACCGGACTCGACCGGACCGGACCCGACCGGACCCGACCGGACCCGACCCGACCCGACCGGTCAGTGGCAGGGCGATCTCTCGCCGCGGTCCGCGCCCACCTTCAGCACCTCGTCGATACGGTCCGGGCTGAGCCGCTCACCGTCCGCGGCCGACGCCGCGATCATCAGCTCTCCGCAGAGTTCGATCTCGGCGAGGGCCACGTGGTCCTGGACGGTCGGCGTGCGCAACAGTGCCACGTGCATTCACCTCTTCCTGCCGGTGTCGTCTTCCTGCCGGTGTCGTCTTCCTGGCGGTGTCGACTGCCGACTTCCTAGAGTAAGGAGGGTGAGACGTGACGCGCATGGCACGTCCGGACCATTTACACCTTGATCTTCCCGGTGAAGATCTGGTCCTCAGGGGGGAGCCGCACCCCGACGGCGACCCCGAATTCGTACAGCAGGGTGGTTGAGGCCACAGCGACCGTACGCCCCTGATTCAGGTAGCTGAACTGGTGTCTGACCTTGCGGAGCCGCCCCGCGTCGTCCAGATAGGCATCGAACGGTACGACGTCCTCGGCGAAGCCCCGCGCCGCCGCGGCCAGCGCCTCGCGCGCGTACGGCGCCGCCTGCTTCGCGGCCCGCCCGATGTCGGTGACGCCCCGGTAGTGCGACACGCGGACGCCGGCCAGCTCCTGCTCGCCGACGAGGACCACGTCCTTCGCGGCGCGCAGCAGTTCGGCGGCGGTCAGCGGATCGGTCGCACCGCCGGTGACCAGATTGCCGTCGGCGAGGGTGGTCGAGTCGAGCATGACCCACTTGTCCTCGGGCACCCCGGCGCCCCGGTTCTTCATATAGAGGGCGGTCGGCGCCAGCAGTTCCGAGATCGGCCGGTGCTCGTCCGTGCCGGCCGGGTCCTTCGGCAGCACGACCGAGAGCTGCCCCATCCGCTTACGGAAGTCGTACCGGCCCTCGCCCCTGATGGTCACGCGTGTCCCGCCCGTCGCCATCACCAGTGACGTCTTGGCCTTGGAACTGCCCGCCCCGACCAGCGCGTCGGCCGCTCCGCGAACCGCGGCCGGATCACCGAGCGGCCGGTCCTCGGCCATGGCGCCCCCGCTCCCGGAACAACCGGCGGTCCCGGCCACGACACCCACCACCGTGACGGCAGCGGCGACGACCGCCACACCCCTGCGTCTGCGCTGCTGCACCATCGCCTGCCAACCCCCAACGCCCTACCGTTGCTTGCCGATGCCTGCCGTTGCCTGTCCGAGAGCCGCCCTGTCCCGATAACGACGCCCCGCGCGCCTCGTCACGCACCGCCCCTGGCCGGGAACGTACGCGCGAGTACGGTGGACGGGTGCGCGAGCAAGAAACCTCGGACCCGCCCACCGCCCCCCACACACCCCACTCCCCCCACTCCACATCTACTGTCGAGCGCGGCTCCTTCTCCCTGGCGCGCTGCACCTGCGGCTGGTCGGGACCCGCCAGGCGCTCCCGCGACCGGGCGAGAACGGACGCCGCGTCCCATGAGACGGCAGACTGACGTCGCAGACCGACGTGACATGACCGACACCGGGGAGGACGTCCGATGGAACGGCGCACACTGCTGACCGGCGCGCTGGCCGTGACGGCGGCCGGCGCGGTGAGCGCCTGCACGAGCGACGGCGGAAGCAGCTCGTCGAGCTCGTCAGGCTCCTCGGGCACACCGGGCTCCACCGCGAACAAGCCCCCTGCGCCGCGTACCTCCTCCCCCACCTGGGACGTGCTCGCCTCGGGGCTGGACGGTCAGCTCGTACGGCCGGGGGACAGCGAGTACGCGACGGCCCGCCAGCTCTACAACACGCGCTTCGACGGCCTGAAGCCCGCGGCCGTCGCGTACGTCGCCGACGAGGACGACATCCGGGAGTGCCTGGCCTTCGCCCGCGCGCACGACACACCCGTCTCGATCCGCAACGGCGGCCATTCCTACGCAGGTTGGTCCAGCGGCAACGGCCGGCTCGTCATCGACATCTCCTCGCTCGACGCCCTCGACGACGCCGCGTCGGACGGTGTGATCGGCGCGGGCGCCAAGCTCGTCGACATCTACGGCGCGCTCGCCCGGCGGGACCGTACGATCCCGGGCGGTTCCTGCGCCACCGTCGGCATCTCGGGTCTCACCCTGGGCGGCGGTCACGGGGTCGTCTCCCGCGCGTACGGTCTGACCTGCGACAGCCTCACCTCGGCGACGATCGTGACGGCCGACGGCAAGCGCCTGACCGCCGACGCCGAGCAGCACCAGGACCTCTTCTGGGCCCTGCGGGGCGCGGGCAACGGCAACTTCGGCGTCGTCACCGAGCTGCGCTTCCGCACCCACCCCGCCTCCACCGGCGTCGCGGCGAACCTCAACTGGCCGTGGTCAAAGGCCCGTTCGGTGTTCGCGGCCTGGCAGGAGTGGGGCCCCGACCAGCCGGACGAGATCTGGTCCTCGCTCCATCTCGCGGTCGGCGCGGGCGGCGGCGCCGACCCGACGCTCTCGGTCTCCGCCTTCACCCTCGGCGCCGAGTCCGACCTCAAGAACGCCCTCGACCGGCTCGCCGACCGCGTGGGCTCCTCGGCGAGCTTCGTCTCGCTGCGCCCGCGCGGCTACGAGGAGTCGATGCTCGCGTACGCCGGCTGCGCCGGATTCAGCGACGACCAGTGCCGACTGCCCGGCACCACACCGGGCCGGGGGAAGGACGGCGCGCTGTCACGGGAGACGTACGCCGCGACCTCGGACTTCTTCGACCGGTCGCTGTCGTCGGCGGGCATCGGCACCGTGCTGTCGGCCGTGGAGGACTTCAGCCGGATCAAGGTCGCCGACGGCGCGGGGTCGGGCACGGTCGCGCTGACCGCGCTCGGCGGCGCGATCAACCGGGTGGACCCACTCGCGACGGCCTTCGTACACCGGGGCTCCCGGATGCTCGCGCAGTACGTGGCGTCCTGGCGCCCCGGCACGCCCGGCACCTCGCAGCGGGCATGGCTGAAAACCAGCCAGGATTCGCTACGAAGTCACGCGTCGGGAGCGGCGTACCAGAACTACACCGACCCGGCGCTGACGGACTGGCGCAAGGCGTACTACGGCCCGGCGGCGGACCGGCTGAAGGAGTTGAAGGAGCGCTACGACCCGACGCGCCTGTTCGATTTCCCGCAAGCGCTCTAGGTCCTGATAGCGGCTACGCGGCGAGGTTGTTGTCGTCGGGCCGCGGCTCGGGGATGCCGAGCGGCCGGGTCCCCGGCGCCTCGGCGGCCTCGGCTGCCTCGGCACGGTCGGCGTCCCGCGCGGCACGCGACCGTACGAGCAGCCCCACGCGCGGCGACCGGCAGATCGCCGACACCAGGGGGGTGAGCAGCGCCATGGCGAGCGGCGCGAGGAGCAGCACCACGGCCGTACCGAGGGCGAAGCCGCCGATCACGTCGGTCGGGTAGTGCACGCCCATGTAGACGCGGCTGAAGCCCGCGACCAGCGCGAGCCCGATCGCGGCGAGGCCGAACTTGCGGTGGGCGACGAAGATGCCCGCACCGAGGGCCATGGCCATGGTCGAGTGGTCGCTGACGAAGGAGAAGTCGGTCTTGCCCGCCACCAGGACGTCCAGCCCCGTGTGATCGACGAAGGGCCGGTCGCGCCCGACGAACTCCCGGATCGGGATGTTGATCAGCAACGCGACACCGGCGGCGAGCGGCGCCCACAGCAGCCCGGCGACGGCGGCCACGGAATCCTCGGCCGCCCCACGCCGCCGCACGCTCCACCAGCACCAGAGCGCGACAAGGACAAGCCCGATCATGATCCCGTACTCGCCGACGAACTCCATGCCGCGGTCGAACCAGTCGGGGGCCGACTTGGCCAGCCCGTTGATGTCGTAGAGCAGGCTGACGTCGGGGTTCGACCCATCGATCGCGAGTCCAGCCATGTGCTGCGGCCCCTTGCCTTGTCGCCCACCACGCCACGCCTCCGGGCGTGTCGCTTCCACCAACCCCCGTGGTGCCTGCGGTCAGTGCTGCGCGATCAACGCCACAGCCCCAGTCCAGGGAACGGCCTGATACCCCTACAGGTTCCAGTCTTCACCGGACGATCTCCAGGACGTTATCGAAGAGTGACACATCGTCCCAGCTCAGAGGGGTGAACGAACGGATAATTCCGGCCACGCGCGCCCCGGACGGGGCCCGACTCCACCCTTCCGGGCGTCAACCCTTCGCCGCCCTTACGCCCCGTCGGACCGACGTCCCGTCAGCCGTTTTACGTACCGGACTTCCGCTCGGTGGGCAGATCGGTCGGCAACGATTTCGCGCCGTCTTCGGTGACCCTGGTCGCCCCGAAGTAGTCAGGCGTATCAATTTTGTCGAACCGGATCACGGCACCCGTGTACGGAGCGTTGATCATGTACCCGCCGCCGACATACATCCCCACGTGCCGGATGGCCCGCGAGTTGGTGAGGTCGTCGGAGAAGAAGACCAGATCGCCGGGCATCAGCTCGTCGCGCGAGGGATGCTCCCCGGCGTTGTACTGATCGTTGGCCACCCGCGGCAACTCGATCCCGACGGAACGGTAGGCGGCCTGCGTCAGCCCGGAACAGTCGAACCGCCCCTGCTGCTCGGGGGTGCCGTTGCCGCCCCACAGGTACTTCGTACCGAGCTTCTGCTGCGCGTAGTAGATGGCGGCGGCGGCCTGCTTGGAGGGTTCGACGCGGCCGACGGGGCGGGCGAAGCTCTGCTCGAGGGTGGTGATGATCTTCACGTAGTTCTGCGTCTCGGCGTACGGCGGGACGCCCCCGTACTTGATGACCGCGTACGCGCCCGCGTTGTACGCCGCGAGCATGTTCTTCGTCTGATCGCCCGGCACATCGTCCACGTACCCCGCGAGTTTGCAGTCGTACGTCGCGGCCGACGGAATCGCGTCCTGCGGGTCCCAGACGTCGCGGTCGCCGTCCTTGTCCCCGTCGACGCCGTGCGCCGCCCAGGTCCCCGGGATGAACTGCGCGATCCCCTGGGCCTGCGCCGGGCTCTCGACGCCGGGGTCCCAGCCGCTCTCCTGGTAGAGCTGCGCGGCGAGCAGCGCGGGATTGATCGCGGGGCACAGATTGCCCCACTCCTGCACCAGCCGCTGATACTTCGCGGGCACGGCCCCCTTGGCCAGCCCGACCGCCCCACCGCCTCCCGCACCACCGACGAGCCCGGCGGCGGCGGAGTACGTCCCGACGACGAGCAGCGCGATGAAGCCCAGGCTCAGCCCAAGCCCGACCGCGCCGGCCATCCAGAATTTCCGCACCCCTCAACCCTCCCCCATCCGGGACACGTTCACCGCCATTTTCCCGCCGCTCGTGTCGGTGCTATTCGGACAGGACGTCTGGCATGACCCGGGTGCAGACGACGCTCTTGTGGTCCTTGTCCGAAGTGACGTGGTGGCGGCCGACGGTTCACCGGCCTCGAGCCACGCGAGCAGCACGTAGGGGGCCGATCTACGCGGGGTCCTGGACTCTGAGGGCGTCCACGGGGACGACTCTGCCACAGGGGTGGGCCGGAGGGCGCGGGGAGCTGACTGTGGATCAGGTGCGGGGTGGGGGTGTAGGGGCGGACCAGAAGTCGTCGTGGATGTCGGGACGCTGGGGGTACCCACCTTCGCGGTGCGGGGTGTTCGGCCGGGTCTTGGGGTCGGCTACGTCCGACTCGGTGAAGCAGGGGGTGGTGATGGAGAAGAAGAACTGGCCTTCGCCGGCGACGGCGATCCTCATCCGAAAACCGTCAGGCGTCGATGCGTACATGGCGGGCAATTCTTCACTCGCTCGCACACTGGTGACCTGATACCCGCGACCCTTCCAGTTGCGCTCCACAACACCGAGCAGACTCCCGCGTCGCTCCTTTGAAACGATAGTCATGACCGCGATGCGACGCTTCACGGAACCGGTGTCGGGCGCATCGCCGCAACGACTGTCAATCGAAGGTCCGTGATTCCACCGCAGCTCCGGCCTGACCCCGTTCAGAGTTTTCAGCATGATGGAGTCGGCCTGGACGGCTGCCTCTTGCATATCCATACCCAACGCCTTCTTTTCTTCGCTTGCGCCACCAAGGGGAGACGTACATCCGGCCGCCAACCAGAGCAAGAGCAGAATGCCCGCTGATCGGAGTGTTCTCATCGGTGCTCCTGACCACTGACCAGATGACCACGTCCCGTAACGATCAGCGCGACGTTGTCGGCTGACTCCTCATCCTTCCTCGGGTCGAAATAGTTGGAATGCGCCTTCACCCCACCCATTTCCATAACCGGCCGCGGCCCGTCCTCCACCCGAAACCTCCTCGCCCCGAAATCCTCGTGCGCCGGATCCGTGCCGAACCAGATCTCGCTCTCCGGCGTCTGCGCGTCCTGCGCGAAGTACGCCATCGCCGCCCCGCCCGCCCCGCCGACCGCCGCCCCCACCGGCCCACCCAGCGCCGCTCCCACCGACGCACCCCCCAGCGCACCCATTCCCATGCCTTGGGCCTCCCCCTTCGCCGGCATTCTCGTCACCGGGTCGTTCTCCGCCGCGCCGACGTAGACATGGTCTTTGCCCACTCCCAGATCAGCCGCTGAATCCGCACCCGTTCCAGGGCTGCCCACCAGCACAATGTCGTCGACGCCCGGAATACCTCCCTCCCGCTGGGCGGCCTGGCCCACCGTGAGGGAGCCGTACGAGTGGCCCATTGCCGTCATGTGCGGGTCGGCGTTCTCGTTCGTCGCCGCGATTCCCGCCATGAAGTCGCCGTACGCCGACGCCCCCGCTTCCGCGTTGTCCGTGAACATGACGTCCGTATTCCCCGTGATGTCGTCCACCGAAAGCTGCGGCGCGTCATAACCCAGCCATACGATCGACGCCGTCGACGAGTCGTACTCGGCCGCACCGGTCATCGTGTCCTTCGCGCGCTTCAGGTCATTCTCCGCGAACGTCTCGTCCAACCCCGTCTCCAGCCCCGGCACATACGCCGACACATTCCTCGCCGTATCCGGATTCCCGTACGACACGATCGCCCGCCCATTCCCCTCGTCCCCGATGCCCAGCAGAAACATCGGCGGATACCCGCCCTCCCGCAACTGCCCGTCGATGGATCTCAGCCCCGCCAGCATCGTCCGTGACCTGTCGTCGTCCACGGCCTCCAACTTGCCCATCAGTAGCGCCAGGTTGTCGCGGTTGGCCGCGTCGCGGACCGTCGCCGGGATGCCGTCCAGGTTGCCGATGGCGTCCGGGTGGACCGCCAGGTACTCCTCCCGCTGTTCCACCGTCAGGCCCTGCCACCACGTCAGGCGTTCCGCCGGCGTCGCGTCGTGGGGGATCGCGGCCCTCAGGTAGTCCGCCGTCAGCGCGCGCACCGCCGTCGCGTCCGCGTTCGCGTCCGCCCACATCGCGTCCGTGACCTTCAGACCGTCCTGCGCGGTCAGCTTCCGTAGCGTCCGCGCGTACCGCGCGTCGACCTCCGCCGCCTCGCTCAGCGCGCGGGCGATCCGGTCCGCGATGGCCTGCGCCTTCGCCGCGAGCGGGTTCGGGCTCGTGAACCCCGGCGGCGGCGGGGCGGACTGCAGGTACGCGTGGCCCGACGCCGTACCGCCCCGCAGCTTCTCCTTCGTGAGCGGGTCCTCCCCGGCCTCGGGATAGCTCACCGACCCGTCCGCCTGCACCGTGAACTTCAGGCCCGCCGCCTCCTCCAGCGCGTCCCGAAGCTGCCGCTGCGAGCCGCGCAGGTCCTGGGCGAGGCTGTTCAACGTCGTACGGACCAGCCCGCACTCCGTGTAGATGTACTGGAAGTTCCGCCCCAGCGCCCGCAGCCGCCCAACCGCCGCCCGCGCCGCCTCGCCCTCCTGGGACGGCGTCAGCCCCGCGAGCAGCTGTTTGTCGATCCGGTCGCGGGCCGCGTCCGCGCGGTTGCTCGCCTTGCCCCAGCCGTCCGCCGCGCCCTCCAACTCGGCGCATCTCACGTCCCGTAACTGCGCCCACGTCAGCCCGCCACTCACCGGCGTCACCGAACTCACCGGGCTCACCGCCCCGCCCCCGCGTCGACCCCCGCCAGCCCCGACCTGACCGCGGCGTCGTGCTCACCCTGCGTCTTCGCCACCGCGCGCAGTCGGCCCCCCAGGCTTCCGCACTCGTCGCGGGCTGCCTCGATGCGCCGTTCCCATGACGTACGTACGGTCCCCAGGACCGCGACGACGCTCAGCCCGTCCCCGCAGCCGGCCACGCCCTCGTGCGCCGTTTCGAATTCGGCCTTCAGATACGACATCTGCGTACGCATCACCTCGGCCCCGCCCGCCGCCCGGGTCCACGGCCCGTCGCCGTGCCTCAGCCGCTCCCCCGACGCAGCGCCCGCCTCGTCGGCCAACGCCTGCAAACCGCCCGAATAGCCCGCCATGCCACCCGCCCCTGTCCTCTGTTGTCCGGGATGTCGGGTGGCACTGTCCCAACCCGGGGAGGGGTCGATGAGGCGCGGAGGGGAGGGGAACGAACCGGCCGCGCGGCTACGGGAGGGCGGTAGGCCCGTCCCCCGTTGGCCTCGGACGCCTTCGGCAACAGCGCGGCACCCCGCGCAGGTTCACCCGTACGGTTGGCCCGCCTCTCGCCCGCGAGCGGCGCACGGATGGCGCACGGACGCAAAACCGCGGCGGGCTCAAGAGTGCACAACGCCAATCATTGCCCGGAGTCACCCTCCGTGATACACAGAGTGACCATACGCGTACCCGCATACTCCGGTTCACGACGCAGGTCAGGGCAGTCGGATCGGTCAAACGTGCGGGGATCGGGTAAAGAGACCCGCCAAGTCGGCATACGAGGCCGGTTCCATCAGCGAAGATAGAAGGCGATCCGTGCCGCCCGGCGCGGGTACTTAACAACCCAACAGGGGCGGTGAGTTGCATGGACGTGGACGCCGAGAAGGGCGACATCAACACCATCATCGGTGGTATCGCTCCGAGCTGGGGGCCCTTCGGGAACCTTGGCGCCGAGGCTCGCGTGATTGTCCAGGTGGTGATGGCCGTCGCCATCCTGCTCTGTCTCGCCATCGCGATCTGGGGCGCCGCCAAGCAGCGTATCGGCGCGACCGCGCTGCGGGACACCTTCAGCGCGGAGCAGGGCAAGGGTCTGATCGTGGCCGGCCTGACCGGCGTCTTCATCATCGGGTCCCTCGGGACAGTCTTCACGATTGTGTACGGGATGGCTGTTTAGCGCCATATCGGCCATGTCCGATCCGCACCGGGTACGCCCGTACGCCGGTCCACTCTCAACACCATCCGTCCGTCGCGCCCATCCGCCCGAGGTTGCGTCTCCCTGATGTCGAGTCACCACACCGCGCCCGCGCGGAAACCAGCGCTACCGTCGTACGCGGTGGCGCTAGCGGAACTGCACACGGTTGAACCGGTCGAGGGGGCAGACGCGGCATGAGCTTCGGCGATGAGCACGGCCACGGGGGCGACCCGGGCCGTACGACGGACGACAGCTTCGGCGGAATGGGCCAGACGCGGACGCGCCTGCCGGACGGCGGGAGCGGCGACGGGTACGGGGGCGGCCGCCGCCCCCAGCGCAGCTCACGCTCGCTCATCGCGGTGGTGGGTGTGGTGGTGCTGCTGATCGCGGCTATCGCGTTCGCGAACCGCGGGGGCGGCGGCGACTCCGGGGCGTCGGGCGCCGGGGGCGGCGACGACAGAGCGTCGGGCTCGGAACCGACGGCGGCGTCGGGGGTGAAGCCCGTGACGGGGAAGAACGGGGGGATTCCTTCGGGGTTCGCGAAGGATGAGCAGGGGGCGGAGAGTGCGGCGGCGAACTACGCGGCGGTGCTCGGATCCGACGGCATGTTCAACCAGGAACGGCGCCGCGACATCGTGCAGGCCATCGCGCACGCCGGCTCGGCGACCAAACTCCAGTCAGGGTTCGACGCCGACTACTCGCCCGCGTTCCTGTCCAACATCGGCCTGGAGCCCGACGGTACGGCTCCGGCTGGTTCCACCTTCGTCAACCGCACGCTCCCGGCAGGCACGAAGGTCGCGAAGTTCGCGACCGACACCGCCGACATCAACGTCTGGTGCATGGGCCTGTTCGGGCTGACCGGGGATTCGTCGACCAAGCCGGTGACGAACGGCTGGTTCACGGTGAACGTGAAGCTCAAGTGGGACGGATCCGACTGGAAGGTCGTAGAGACGAGCCAGAAGACGGGTCCGACACCCGTCACCGGGGACAACCCCGTGTCAGGATCCGACGAAATCGCCGACGCGGTGAATGAATTCGGAGGGTTCACCTATGCCCGGTAGCCCTCGACAGCTTCTCCGTTCGGCCGCCGTCACTCTCGCGGCCGCCCAGGCTGGCGTGTTCCTGTTCGCCACTCGTGCGGTCGCGGCGCCGACCCCGTCGCCGACACCGAGCGCGAGTGACGACCCGTGTGAGCTGATCGCCGGCCCCGCCCGCGACTTCTGCGACAACGGCGAACCCGGCAGCAGCAGCAACAACTCCCCCCTCAACGACCCCACCAGCGCCCTCGACCCCCTCACCTCCCTCGCCCGCGGCTGCGCCGACGCCGCCGCGTGGACCGTGGACACCCTCTCCAAGGCCGTGAAGGAGACCGCCACGGTCGACTTCACCAACACCGCCTTCCTCTCCCAGTACGCCGTCGTCTTCGCCGCCGCCACCATCCTCACCCTCATCCTCTGGCTCCTCGCCGTCGCCAAGCGCGCCATCCGCGGCGTCCCCCTCACCACCGCCATCTCCGAGGCCATCGGGTTCCTCTGGCTCACCGTCCTCGCCTCCGCCTTCACGCCGCTCATCCTCTACACCCTCGTCTCCGCCACCGACGGCGTCACCGAAGTCATCGCCGGCGGGACCAGTGGGCAGACCGATGTCTTCTTCGGGACGTTCTCCGAGGCGCTGAAGAAGGACACCGAGATCGGCGGCGGGCCGATCATGCTGATCGTCGTGTCCCTCGTGACGATCCTCGCGGCCGGCATCCTCTATCTGGAGCTGTTCATCCGGGCGATCCTGCTCTACGTCGGCGCCCTCCTCGGCGTCGTCGTCTACGCCGGGCTCGTCGACAAGAACATGTGGGGCCATGTACGCCGCTGGGCCGGGCTCATGATCGCGGTCATCATGGTGAAACCCGTGATCGTCATCGTCCTGGGCCTCGCCGGCGCGCTGACGTCGTCCGACGACGGGCCCGACTCCTTCTCGGCCGTCGTGTCCGGGCTCGCCATCATCCTCCTCGCGATCTTCGCCTCCGCCATGATCTACCGCTTCGTCCCCGGCTTCGGCGACGAGATCGCGAGCGCCCGCAGCAACGCCAAGCTGTCCACCGACGGCGGCCGGGCCGCCGCCGTGATCAGTTCGCCCGCCGGTGTCGTCTCGCAGGGCATCAAGACCCACAGCGGCCGGGGCGGTGGCGGCGAAAGCAGCAGCAGTAGCGGGGCCCGCCCGTCCAACCCCGTCTCCGGCGGCGTCGCCGCCCACAGCAGCCGGCCCTCATCAAGCGGCAGCGGCGGCGGAGGTGGCGGCGTCCCCTCGCCCGCCTCCGCGCCCCGCCCCAGCAGCCCCACCAGCGGCACCCCCCACAGCAGCCGCACCAGCCACGGCAATCGCGGAACCGGTAACAACAGCACAGGAGGTGGAGGGCGTTGACGATTCAGTCCCATCCCATCGCGCCCCGCCGTACGTATCTCATCGGCCGCGCGCGGCCGAACGCGATCGTCGGCAAGAACCGTGAGACGGGCGAGATCGCGCTGATCATCGTCGGCGCGTTCCTCGGCATGATGAGCGGGCTCATCGTCCCCGTCCTGTCCCTGCGGATCGTGACGCTGCTCGGGTTCCCGCTCCTCGCGCTGGCCGCGGTGTACGTCCCGTACAAGCACCGCACCGTCTACAAGTGGTTCGAGATCAACCGCAGTTTCAAACGGACCCTGCGCAACGGCACCACCTACCGCTCCGCCGCCATGGAGTCCGGCACCGCGGCCGACGGCCGTGAGGTCGAGGTCGGCCCGCCGCCCGGTATCGGGCGGATCAACTGGCTGGCCGCGCCCTTCGGTCCGGACGAGATCGCCGTACTGCTCCACGCCGACCGCCGCACCGTCACCGCCGCCATCGAGATCGAGGGCCCCGGCGTCGGCCTGCGCGACAGCGAGGACCAGGAAGCGCTCGTCGACCGCTTCGGCACGCTCCTCAAGCACGTCGCCAACGGCGACGGCTTCGTCACCCGCCTCCAGATGCTCGCCCGTACGCTCCCCGCCGACCCCGACGCGCACGCCAAGGACGTCGCCCAGCGCGGCGACTCCGCCTCCCCGGGCTGGCTCCAGGAGTCGTACGAGCAACTCCAGTCCATGGTCTCGACCTCCAGCGAGCAGCACCGCGCCTACCTCGTGGCCTGCATGCACTACACCCGTGAACTGGCCTCCGAGGGCCAGGCCATGGCCCGCGCCACCCGCCAGGCCGCCGGCGGCAAGGGCCGCGGCCGCAGGCTCGACAAGGACGCCGGTCTCGCCGTCGTCATGGCCCGCGAACTCACCGACATCTGCGCCCGCCTCGCCGAGGCCGACATCCGGGTCCGGCAGCCGCTCGGGCAGGCCCGGCTGGCCTCGCTCGTGCACTCCATGTACGACCCGGACCACCCCATAGACCACATCCAGGCCATGACGAAGAGGAACGCCTGGCCCGCCGAGCTGGACGCCATGGAGCCCACGTACCTCCAGGCCAAGACCCGCGAGTCGTCCACCCGCGCGCCCTGGTGCCACTCCACGGCCTGGGTGAAGGAGTGGCCGATGACCCCGGTCGGCGTCAACTTCCTCGCCCCGCTGCTCGTCCACACGCCCGACGTGATCCGTACGGTCGCGGTCTGCATGGACCTGGAGCCCACCGAGGTCGCCATCGAGCGGATGCTCACGGAGAAGACGAACGACGAGGCCGACGCGAGCCGCGCCGCCAAGATGAACCGCACCGTCGACCCGCGCGACATCGCGGCACACGGCCGGCTCGACCAGCGGGGTGAAGACCTCGCCAGCGGTGCGGCGGGGGTCAACATCGTCGGGTACATCACGGTGTCGAGCCGTTCGCCCGAGGCCCTGGCCAGGGACAAGCGGACGATCCGGGCGTCGGCCGGCAAGTCGTATCTGAAGCTGGAGTGGTGCGACCGCGAGCACCACCGGGCGTTCGTGAACACCCTGCCGTTCGCCACCGGCATCCGCCGATGACCGTCAAGCCGATGACCGTCAAGCCGATGAGCACCCTCCGCCAACCGACGAACGCCGAGTCGACGAACGTCGAGCCGACGACCGTCGATCAGAAGCCGACCGCCGCTGATAGGGGCCTGTGATGCGAGATCCCATGTCCGCCTTCACGGACGCCTTCACCAGCTTCCTCTTCGGGAAGGTGGAGACCACCCGGCTCCCGGTCCGTACGTCGACCGGCCAGGCGCAGGCCGTCTATCTGCCGACCGCGGCCCCCGGCCTCGGCGACTCGGGCGTCATCATCGGCCGCGAGGTCTACAGCGGCAAGGGCTACATCTACGACCCCTTCCAGCTGTACGGGCAGCAACTCCCCGCCCCCCACTGGCTGGTCCTCGGCGAGTCCGGCAACGGCAAGTCGGCGCTGGAGAAGACGTACGTCCTGCGGCAGCTGCGCTTCCGCGACCGCCAGGTCGTCGTCCTCGACGCCCAGGGCGAGGACGGCGCCGGCGAGTGGAACCTCATCGCGCAGGAGCTGGGCATAACCCCCATCCGGCTCGACCCGATGGCGGCCCTGGACGGCGGCATCAAGCTCAACCCGCTCGACCCGGCGATCACCACGACCGGGCAGCTCGCCCTGCTCCGCACGATCATCGAAGTCGCCATGGGGCACGGCCTGGACGAACGCTCCGGCTTCGCCCTCAAGGTCGCGCACGCCTATGTGCACGGCACGATCGTCGAGCGCCAGCCCGTCCTGATGGACATCGTGGAGCAACTGCGGCACCCGGAGCCGGAGTCGGCCGAGGCGATGAACGTGGACATAGACGACGTACGGGCCTGGGGCCTGGACGTCGCCCTGGTCCTGGACCGGCTCGTCGACGGTGACCTGCGCGGCATGTTCGACGGCCCGACGACCGTCGGCATCGACCTGGACTCGCCGCTCATCGTCTTCGACCTCTCGCACATCGACCGCAACTCGATCGCGATGCCGATCCTGATGGCGATCGTCGGCGTCTGGCTGGAGCACACCTGGATCCGCCCCGACCGGAAGAAGCGCATCTTCCTGGTCGAGGAGGCCTGGCACATCATCAACTCCCCCTTCGTCGCACAGCTGTTCCAGCGGCTCCTCAAGTTCGGCCGCCGGCTGGGTCTTTCGTTCGTGGCGGTCGTCCACCACCTCTCCGACGTGGTCGACGGCGCCGCCGCGAAGGAAGCCGCCGCCATCCTCAAGATGGCGTCGACCCGGACCATCTACGCGCAGAAGGCGGACGAGGCACGAGCCACCGGCCAGGTCCTCGGCCTGCCACGCTGGGCGGTCGAGATCATCCCGAGCCTCACGCCCGGTATCGCGGTGTGGGACGTCAACGGCAATGTCCAGGTGGTCAAACACCTGGTCACCGAGGCGGAACGGCCACTGGTCTTCACCGACCGCGCCATGACCGAGAACAGCCAGGCATCCGACGCCTCGGACGCCGCCGACGCCATGACCGGCGGGCTGCCCGACCACGTACGGGCCGCCGAGTGGGAGGCGGAACAGCGCGCGATCCTCATGGAGCAGCAGCGGCTGAACGCGTCCTCCGAGTCCACGGTGGCGTGAGCGGCATGGCGGCGGGAGGCGGGGGCGGGCCCCGGCCGGGCGATCAGCGCGGGATTCCGGACGGGCTGATCCTGGGCGTGCTGGGCTTTCTGCTCGGCGTCACGCTGTTCGCGTGGCTGGCGACCGGCCTCGCCGCCGTCTTCGCGCACGGTTCGTGGCCGGACTCGGTGACCTTCATGCGTACGCCGATGGCGGTACGGCAGTTGGTCTCGGCCCCGGACGACCTCCCGGCTGCCTGGCCGGACACCCCGCCGGGCGAGCTGTCCGGATACGGCCTGTTCTGGGGCCTGTTCATCGGCGAGCTGATGGTGGCGGCCGTGCTGGCGGTGTTCGTGCTGGGCGTGGTGACCCGCCGGCGCGCGCTGCGTACGGTACGGCTCCGGGAACGGGAGCGGGCGCACGAGTTGGCGGAGGAACGGGCGGATGAGCGCGTACGGGAAGCACCGGCGCAGCCGACCCCAACTCCGGTAGCCCCCGCCCCGGTCGAGCAAGCACCCGCACCCACCGAACCCACCCAACCCACCGCTGTCCCTCTCCCCGTACCCGCTCCCCGTACCGCCCCCTACGCCCACGTCCGCTACGGCGCCCCCCACACCCGCCGCCCCGCCGCCGTGCAGGCCATCCGGGACGCCGAAGGCCCCGCGCTCGTCGTCACGTCCGACCCCACCGTCTGGTCGGAGACCAAGGACGCCCGCGCCAAGCTCGGCCCCGTCCTCGTCTACGACCCCGGCCACCTCTGCGACACCCCGGCCCGCCTCCACTGGTCCCCCACCACCGGTTGCGAGGACGCCGACACCGCCGCCGCGCGTGCCGTCACCCTGCTCGCCCCCGTACGCCCGCTGGCCCGGCTCGACGCCGCCATGGCAGACACGGCGGAGACCCTGCTGCGCTGCTGGCTGCACGCCGCCGCCGTGGACGCGCGGCCCTTCAAGCAGGTGCACCGGTGGACGCAGGGTGGCGGCGCCAACGAGGCCGTACGGCTCCTGCGTACGCACCCCAAGGCCGCCTCCGGACTCGCGGGTCTGCTGGAGTCCGCGCTCACCTCGCACCCCGAACGCCGGGAGATCGCCCAGCAGTTGACGACCCGCGCGCTGGCCTCCCTGTCGTCCGTCCATATCCGTGAGGCGTGCACACCCAATCGTGCCGACTCGCTCGCGCTGGATTCTTTTGCGGCCGAGGGGGGCACGCTCTATGTGGTGGGTGAGCCGATCGAAGATCCGCGCACTCGTCCGGGAGCGATGCCCCTGCTGACCGCTCTCGCCTCAAGCGTGGTCGAGCACGGCCGCCGCATGGCCGCACGGTCATCCGCCGGTCGGCTCGACCCACCAATGACGCTGGTCCTCGACGACGTGGCGGCGGTGGCGCCACTGCCCGCGCTGCCCGAGCTGCTGGCCGACGGCGACGAGCAGGGATTGCCCGCGCTGGTCCTGCTGCGCTCGCGCGAACAGGGCAGGGACCGCTGGCCGGACCGCTGGCCGCACCAGGAACTGCCCGCCTGAGCAGCCCTGTTCAGCCGCGTTCATCCCCTTGCGACCCTGCGGCCCCCGGCCGCGCCACCGCAAGCTCGAACTCCTGGGCAGAGGGGTCACTCTCCACGGGGACGGTCCGCCCGGTCGGTTCGAACCCGAGCTTGCGGTACGCGCCCCGCGCCCGCCCGTTCCGCTCGTCCACATACAGCCGCACCCGCTCGACACGGGGCTCCTCCAGCGACCACGCCCAGGCGGTGGCCGCGTCGAACAGCTCCTTCAGCAGACCGGCGCCCCGGTGCTCGGGCCGTACGTACACGGCGACGAGATGCACCTGGTCGTACGCGCTCACGCCGCCGAGGGCATCGGTCGTGCCCCGCCGCTCGACCAGCGCCACCACCGACCCGGCCCACCCACCACCGTCCGCCGGCTCGGCCACGAACTGCCGCACCGACGTGCCCCCGGCCGAGCGCTCGGTCCGCTCGCGCCAGAAGGAATCCGGGCGCTGAACGGCGTCCTCGTACGTTTCGAGGTACGCGATCGGCGCGGCCGGATCCCGCAGGGCCTCCAGCCGAAGCGCCTTCGCCCGAACCCATTCGTCGGCGCGCACGACACGTACCGCCCATCCGGCATTTCCAAGATTTACGGCGCGCTCCGCGCGATTCGTCCGGTCCATTCCACGATCCTCCGCGCCCACCGCCGCCCCGCACAAACAGGTTTCGTCGTGGACCGAGTCCTGCCGAGTCCCGCCGAGTCGTACCGGGTGCGTCGTACCGGGGTAGTACGCCCCGTACGCGATGCCCGCCCCCGGTCCGACGTTCCGAACCCGCCCGCTGCCTACCGTCGAAGCCATGATCAAGGCCAACGGACTCACGAAACGCTACGGCGGCAGAACCGACAAGACCGGCAAGACCGTCGTCGACGACCTCACCTTCACCGTCGAGCCGGGCGCCGTCACCGGCTTCCTCGGCCCCAACGGAGCCGGCAAATCCACGACCATGCGCATGATCCTGGGCCTCGACGCCCCCACCGCCGGCCACGTCACCGTCGGCGACCGTGACCGCGCCTACGCCGCGCACCCCGCCCCGCTGCACGAGGTCGGCGCCCTCCTGGAAGCCCGCGCCGTGCATCCGGGCCGCACCGCCCACCACCATCTGATGGCACTCGCCCACACCCATGGCATCCCCCGCTCCCGCGTCGAACACGTCCTGGACCTGGCCGGCCTCAGCGACGTCGCGGGAAGCCGCGTGAAGGGCTTCTCCCTCGGCATGGGCCAGCGTCTCGGCATCGCGGCGGCCCTGCTCGGCGACCCGGCCACGCTCATCCTCGACGAGCCGGTCAACGGCCTCGACCCGGAGGGCGTCCTGTGGATCCGTAACCTCCTCAAGTCCCTTGCCGCGGAAGGCCGTACGGTCCTCGTCTCCTCCCACCTGATGAGCGAAATGGCCCTGACCGCCGAACGGCTCATCATCATCGGCCGCGGCCGGCTGCTCGCCGAGACGACGGTCGCCGACTTCGTACGGGACTCGGGCGTCGCGGCCATGAAGGTCGTCTCGCCGGAAGCCCGGACGCTGGCGGCGCTGCTCGCGGGCCCCGGCATCGAGATCGCACCCGGCGCGGGCCCCGACGAGCTGGACGTACGGGGCGTCGACGGCGAGTACATCGGCCGTGTCGCCGCCGCCCACGCCGTCCCCGTGTACGAGCTGACGCCGCGCACCACGTCGCTGGAGCAGGCCTTCATGGACCTGACGCGCGACGAGGTCGAGTACCAGGCCGGCACCGCCCACGAGGCACTGACAGAAGCGACGGCATGAGCGACGGTACGAGCACCGCGCGAACCGCACGACCCGTGCAACCCCCGCGAACCGTCCCAGCCCGAGCGGGCATCACTCCCGCCCGCGTCCTCCGCTCCGAATGGCACAAGTTCTGGACCCTGCGCTCCACCTGGGTCACGCTCTCGGCGGCGTCGGTCCTCATCCTCGCCACCGGCCTGGTCATGGCGATCGGCCACGAGCCGGCGGGCGGTGGACTCGGCGAGGTCAGCGACCCCGTCGTCCTGACCCTGATCGGCGTCCAGTTCGGGCAGATCATCCTCCCCGTGCTCGGCATCCTGTTCAGCGCGGGCGAGTACTCGACCGGCATGATCCGCGCCTCGCTCTCCGCCGTCCCCCGGCGCCTCCCCGTCCTGTGGGCCAAGGCTGCGGTCTTCGCCGCGGTGACGCTCGCCATCACCGCGGCCACCGTCTTCACGACCTTCCTGCTCGCCCAACTCTTCCTCGCGGACACGGACATGGGCGCCTCGCTGACCGATCCGGGAATCGCCCGTGCCGTCGTGGGCACGGCGGTCGCGCTCACGCTCCTCGGCGTGCTCGGCCTCGGCCTCGGCGCGCTGATCCGCTCAGTGCCGGGAGCCATCGGCGCGTTCTTCGTGGGAATGGTGATCCTGCCGGAGGTGCTGTTGGCGGTGTCTTCAGAGGCCGTGAAGAACACCGTCGCGTACTTCCCGGCCCGCGCCTCCGAATCCCTCGGCGCGGTCCAGCAGCACGACGGTGCGCTGTCGGACGGGACGGCCCTGGTCACTCTGTGCCTGTGGGCGGTGGCGGCGCTGGGGGCGGCGGGATGGCTGCTCAAGCGGCGCGATGTATGACGATGGACGTATGAACGGGGCAGAGGCAGAGGTGAGCGGGCCGGAACCGCACAGCGCGCGCGGAGACGGATCGCTCACCCAGCTCATCAACCGCGCGACCCAACGGATCGGCGCCTTCGACAAGTCGCGCCCGCTCGTCTGGGACCTGCTGCTGACGGGCTGCCTGCTGCTCGGCGGCGTGGTCGACCTGACCGCCGGCGGCTGGCGATCGTTCGCGCCCAACCCCGATGTGCCGATGTGGGCGGCGACGATCTGCACTGTGGGCTTCCCGCTGACCGTACTGCGCCGCCGTACGCGTCCCCTGGAGACGCTGCTCGCGGCGCTGCCGTTCGCCCTGCTCCAGGCCTGGTCGGGCGCCGAGCTGCAGATCGCCGTGTTCTGCCAGCTGATCGTCGTCTTCAACATCGCGCTACGACTGCCGCTGCGCCAACTCGGCCACACCGCAGTGCTGTTGGGCGTCCCCCTCGTCGTGGGCGCGGTCCGCTTCCCGGAGGGCGGCTGGATCATCCCCCTCCAGTCATCGCTGACGAGCTTCGCGGCGGTGGCACTGCTGGGGATCGCGGTCCGTACGAGGCAGGAGTACACGGCCTCGTTGAGAGAACGGGCGAAGCAGTTGGAGATCGAACGCGACCAGCAGGCCCAACTCGCCGCAGCCGCTGAACGCACCAGAATCGCCCGCGAGATGCACGACATCCTCGGCCACAACCTCTCGGTCATCACGGGCCTCGCGGACGGCGGCTCTTACGCGGCCAAGAAGAACCCGCAGCGCGCCACCGAGGCCCTGGACGCGATCGCCACCACCAGCCGCCAGGCCCTCACAGAACTGCGCCGCCTCCTCGGCATCCTCCAGAACGACGCCCAGACCGCCACCCCCGCCGAACTGACACCCCAGCCCGGCCTCGGTGAACTGGAGCAACTGATCGACGGCGTACGGGCGGCGGGCCTGCCGGTGCAGGTCACGGTCACCGGCGACCTCCAACTCGAAGGACTGGGAGAACTGGGAGGATTCGAAACCGCGCCGAAGGGCCGCCAACTCACGGTCTACCGCGTCGTCCAGGAAGCCCTCACGAACACCCTCAAGCACGCCGGCCCGGACGCCACGGCGACGGTCACGCTCAGCCGCACACCCGAGTCCATCACCGCGGAGATCATCGACACGGGCCGACCGACCCCAACGCGGCCAGGGGGACGCGGAATCACGGGCATGCGAGAGCGAACCGCCCTGTACGCGGGCACACTTGACGTCGGACCGCTGCCGCCACCCGACAGCGGCTGGCGGGTCCATCTGTATCTGCCGAACGACGAGGACAACCGGCTGTGACGACCGTACTGATCGCCGACGACCAGCCCTTGCAGCGCCTGGGCTTCCGGATGCTGCTGGAGAGCCAGGACGACATGAGCCTGGTGGGCGAGGCGAGCGGCGGCGCCGAAGCCGTACGCCTGATCGCCCGACTCCACCCGGACGTCGTCCTGATGGACGTACGGATGCCGGGCCTCGACGGCATCGAGGCAACCCGCCGTATCGTCGCGGCCGGCAGCCGTACGAGGGTGCTCATCCTGACCACCTTCGACCTGGACGAGTACGCGTACGCCAGCCTCCGGGCCGGCGCCAGCGGCTTCCTCGTCAAGGACGCGCTCCCCGAGGAGCTGCTGTCCGGCATCCGCGCGGTCGCGAGCGGCGACGCGGTGGTGGCACCGAGCCTCACCCGCCGCCTGCTGGACGCGTATGCCCACCGCCTCCCGAGCACGAACGCGGAGGCGGGGACAGAGGCGGAGGCGGAGGCCGGTGCACCCGAGACACCCCACCCAGGAATCGCACTGCTCACGGACCGGGAACGGGAAATCCTCACCGTCATCGGCCAGGGTTGGACGAACGCCGAGATCGCCACCCGATTCCATCTCGCGGAATCGACGGTGAAGACGCACGTGGGCCGCGTTCTGGCAAAGACAGGCTCCCGCGACCGCGTCCAGGCGGTGATCCTGGCGTACGAGGCGAAGCTGGTCCGCCCGTCGTGAAAGGGTTTTGAACGCAGAAATGCCCCGCACCAAAAGGTGCGGGGCATTCCCCAAAAATTGTTCGGCGGCGTCCTACTCTCCCACAGGGTCCCCCCTGCAGTACCATCGGCGCTGAAAGGCTTAGCTTCCGGGTTCGGAATGTAACCGGGCGTTTCCCTAACGCAATGACCACCGAAACACAATGAAACACATGAACAACCGGGTGAAATCACAATTGTTCGTTGTCTCAGAACTAACACAGTGGACGCGAGCAACTGAGGACAAGCCCTCGGCCTATTAGTACCGGTCAACTCCACACCTCACGGTGCTTCCATATCCGGCCTATCAACCCAGTCGTCTACTGGGAGCCTTACCCCATCAAGTGGGTGGGAGTCCTCATCTCGAAGCAGGCTTCCCGCTTAGATGCTTTCAGCGGTTATCCCTCCCGAACGTAGCCAACCAGCCATGCCCTTGGCAGGACAACTGGCACACCAGAGGTTCGTCCGTCCCGGTCCTCTCGTACTAGGGACAGCCCTTCTCAAGACTCCTGCGCGCGCAGCGGATAGGGACCGAACTGTCTCACGACGTTCTAAACCCAGCTCGCGTACCGCTTTAATGGGCGAACAGCCCAACCCTTGGGACCGACTCCAGCCCCAGGATGCGACGAGCCGACATCGAGGTGCCAAACCATCCCGTCGATATGGACTCTTGGGGAAGATCAGCCTGTTATCCCCGGGGTACCTTTTATCCGTTGAGCGACGGCGCTTCCACAAGCCACCGCCGGATCACTAGTCCCGACTTTCGTCCCTGCTCGACCCGTCGGTCTCACAGTCAAGCTCCCTTGTGCACTTACACTCAACACCTGATTACCAACCAGGCTGAGGGAACCTTTGGGCGCCTCCGTTACTCTTTAGGAGGCAACCGCCCCAGTTAAACTACCCATCAGACACTGTCCCTGATCCGGATCACGGACCCAGGTTAGACATCCAGCACGACCAGAGTGGTATTTCAACGGCGACTCCACCTGAACTGGCGTCCAAGCTTCACAGTCTCCCACCTATCCTACACAAGCCGAACCGAACACCAATATCAAACTGTAGTAAAGGTCCCGGGGTCTTTCCGTCCTGCTGCGCGAAACGAGCATCTTTACTCGTAGTGCAATTTCACCGGGCCTATGGTTGAGACAGTCGAGAAGTCGTTACGCCATTCGTGCAGGTCGGAACTTACCCGACAAGGAATTTCGCTACCTTAGGATGGTTATAGTTACCACCGCCGTTTACTGGCGCTTAAGTTCTCAGCCTCGCCACACCGAAATGTGACTAACCGGTCCCCTTAACGTTCCAGCACCGGGCAGGCGTCAGTCCGTATACATCGCCTTACGGCTTCGCACGGACCTGTGTTTTTAGTAAACAGTCGCTTCTCGCTGGTCTCTGCGGCCACCCCCAGCTCACACTGCAAGAGTGATCACCGGAAATGGCCCCCCTTCTCCCGAAGTTACGGGGGCATTTTGCCGAGTTCCTTAACCATAGTTCACCCGAACGCCTCGGTATTCTCTACCTGACCACCTGAGTCGGTTTAGGGTACGGGCCGCCATGAAACTCGCTAGAGGCTTTTCTCGACAGCATAGGATCATCCACTTCACCACAATCGGCTCGGCATCAGGTCTCACCCTTAATAAGAGACGGATTTGCCTATCTCTCGGGCTACACCCTTACCCCGGGACAACCACCGCCCGGGCTGGACTACCTTCCTGCGTCACCCCATCGCTTGCCTACTACCACCTTGGACCGACGGCTCCACCACTTCCCTTTGCCCGAAGGCTCCAGGACGGCTTCACGGTCTTAGCATTAATGGATTCAACACTGGGCGTTTCAAAGCGGGTACCGGAATATCAACCGGTTGTCCATCGACTACGCCTGTCGGCCTCGCCTTAGGTCCCGACTTACCCTGGGCAGATCAGCTTGACCCAGGAACCCTTAGTCAATCGGCGCACACGTTTCCCACGTGTGTATCGCTACTCATGCCTGCATTCTCACTCGTGAACCGTCCACCCCTCGCTTCCGCGGAGGCTTCACCCGGCACACGACGCTCCCCTACCCATCCGCACGCCCGTTGGGGCTAT